>NZ_AYSV01000090.1 GCF_000506865.1 Pelistega indica | reverse complement strand
GGGGTATTTATCTCTGTGTTTGTCTTATTAGTTGATGAAAATCATTAATGCAATAATTATTATTAGATAATAACATACCATGATTAGTCACGGATAGCTTCATGTACTTGACATATAGTAGAGGAGATATATCAATTAGCACCATTTTTACATGGTGAAGTTCAGGTGGACAAGCTTATATTACGCGAGTTTCTAAACAAGAAATGAATAAGCTAGTTGAAAAAAATTAATGAACTCTATCAAGCAATATCTAAACAACATCCTGAATCAGGTTCGATTCATTGGACCTGTCGAACGTGGAATTTATTAATTTGGCAAGCGATTTATGTTGTTGTTGGGGTTGCACAATCTGCAAGCATTGTTCCTAGCTTAGAAAACTTTGGTTTGCATATTAAAGAGTATGAAGTGAAAGGGTATAGCTTTTCTAATCAGCCTCTGTTTACAGCTGATCAGGATGAGGTAATTGCGTTTGCTGGAAAACAAATTCAACAATTTATTCATGTACTCTATGAAGCGTTTAATCAACAGTATGTGTTCAAAAGAAAGCTAGCAGATAAGTTATGTGCTGATTGTTTAAATGCAGCATTACATTATCATAATTCTTTAGTAACTAGATATCATCAAGAAGAGATAGAAACGTTAGCATATAAATGGTTAAGCGCATGTCAGTTGCCTATTCAAGCTAGCACAATAACATTGCCAGCATTGAATAAATTGACTCAATTGAGTTTTGGATTTAATAGGCAAACTTGCTGTCAGGAATTTAGAATTGAAAAAGGTATTTTATGTGATAATTGCCCAAAAAGAACAGTTACTCAAAGAATACAATGCATGATAGAGGGGGTAGAGTATGTTAAAAGCTAAGAAAATTACCCTGGCATACCAACAAAAAGAAATTTTTTCAAATTTAACTTTAGACATACCTAGTGAGAAAATAACAGTTTTGATTGGATCAAATGGTTGCGGTAAATCAACATTATTAAAAGCATTTGCGCGTCAATTATTACCTACTCACGGCGAAATCTTATTAGGGCAAAAAAATATTTATAAATCGTCACCAAAAGATATGGCTAAGGTTTTAGCGTTGTTATCCCAAAATCAAGCCATACTAGAAGGGCTGACAGTCAAACAATTAGTTAGATATGGTCGTTATCCATACCATCATTTATTTTCAAAATGGAGTCATCTTGATGAAGAGTGTGTCCAAAAAGCATTGCACTTGACAGGAAGTGATGTTTTTGTTGATCAACCCCTAGATTCATTATCTGGAGGACAACGACAAAGAGCATGGATTGCCATGACATTAGCACAAGATACACCTTATATATTTTTAGATGAACCTACTACCTATTTAGATTTACCTTATCAACTAGATATTTTGGAGTTATTACGTAAATTAAATAAAGAGGAAAAGAAAACAATTGTCATGGTATTGCATGATGTAAATTTAGCAGCACGGTTTGCCGATTATATGATAGCGATTAAAAATCATGCTATTGCGTATACAGGTACTCCTCAAGAAATAATGACAGAAGAGAAAATTTATGACCTATTTCAGTTGAAAAATAAGGTTATTCAAGACCCATACCATGGGATACCTATGTGTATTCCTTTGTCATTCCATGAGAATGCAGCGTAGAGGACGAATGTTAAGAGCAATATACTTGCTAAAAGGATAGGTAAAATGATGAAATCTACTTATTTTGATATACATCAAAAAGCAATGGCAAACGATACGTTCTTCGTAGAGACCCACTATTTTAATAACTATCAAGTCTATCATTTGAAAGAACAATATGGGAAAGGCTTCGTTGATAACTCTAATTTTAAGGATATTAATATTGTTCGTAGCGAATTAAGGCTAAATGAGAGTACTGATATTGAACGTAATTTGCCGCTTCATTATTTTGGTATTAATGTTTTTTTAAAGTGGTTCTCAAGAGGTTACATTTTCTGATTTTAATAAGACGTATGGAGTCACGTCTCCTATGGTTATGCTTCGACAAGGGAATTTAGGTAATGTAGGTATTAAGTTGCCAGCAAATGAAAATTTAATAATGTTATCTATAGATTTTGATAAAAGTTTGATTGATGACTTAGTTGGAAAAGAGTACGAAAGTCCCATTTTAGATTTTTTTCGACAAACCAATAACCGTGTAAAAATTCTTTCAGAATTGGAGAAGGATTTTTTACATCATGCGAATTACTTGTTTCATTTGCCTATTGCTCAGAATCGATTAGGTCTTATTCAGTTAGAGGGGGCTGTATTAAGCTTATTGGCTATTTTATTGCAACATAAACAAGATGCTAATGTGTGTCATAAAGAAAGAGCTATTAATGATGCTATTCATATTTTGACTCAGGAATATAGGCAAACGATTACGATAAGAAAACTATCACAGCGTGTAGGTTTGAATGAGTGTGATTTAAAGCGGTTATTTAAAATAAAAACAGGTGATAGCATTGCCAAATATGCACTTAAATGTCGTATGTTAAAAGCTTCAGAATTATTAGCATTAGATTGGACACCAAGCCAAGTTGCTGAGTATTTAGGATTTAAGAATACCTATTATTTCAAACAAACTTATACAAAACACTTTGCCTATAATCTATGATAGGCATAATAAGAGTAAGATAGCATATTGATTGTATTAGTGATTCCAGTTACAGCTTATCTTATGTCTACAACCTCTTTTCCTCTTTTCTTCCAATCAGCACCTATTGGTATTACGATGGGTGATGCTGCAGGTATTGGTCCTGAATTGATTGTTAAATTGTTTTATCAAGGGATAGATAGACCTTGTGTTGTGTATGGAGATGTGTTTAGTTTACAGCGTGCGGCTACATTTTGTGGCTTACCAACCCCAGAGATTATTGCCTGTGAAACACCTGAACAAGCTTTTCAACTATGGCAAGAAACACAAGCCACAGTCACTGCAGATAAGCAAAAGAAAGCTGATGCTTTGGTTCGTATCCCAGTGATTGATAGTGGGATACGGTTTGATGAGCGTTTGATATTGGGACAAACGAGTGCTGAAGCAGGGCATGGCAGCTATGTTTTTTTAACGACAGCGATAGAGCATGCCATGCAAGGTAAAATTAGCGCTATTGTCACAGCACCGTTGCATAAAGTCTCTTTAAAAATGGCAGGGTACGATTTTCCCGGTCATACGGAAATTCTTGCCCAACAAGCAGGGGTAGAGCATGTAGGCATGATGCTACTCAATGATGAGCTAAGAGTCATTTTAGTAACCATTCATATAGGCTTGGCTGAGGTGTCACGTCAAGTGACCGCAGAGCGTGAAGAAATTACGATTCGCTTAGCACAAAAAGCTTGTCAACAATTAGGACTATCGAATGGACGTATTGCCGTGGCTGGTCTTAATCCTCATGCAGGTGAAGAGGGACGCTTTGGTCACGAGGAAATCAACGTGATTACGCCTGTTATCCAAAAGCTACAGCAAGAGGGTATCAATGTCAGAGGTCCTTATCCCGGAGATACGATTTTTATGCGGGCTCGTCAGGGGGAGTTTGACATTGTCGTAGCGCAGTACCATGACCAAGGACTGATTCCAGTAAAGTATTTAGGCGTGGATACAGGTGTGAATGTGACGGTAGGCTTACCGTTTATTCGTACAAGTGTGGATCATGGCACAGCCTTTGATATTGCAGGGCAAGGCATTGCTGATGAAAGCTCGTTAAGAGAGGCTATAGCACTAGCAATAAAAATGGCGAACTAACTGGTCAATTACTTAATTGAACAGTTGATAAACTGTGCTACGATAGCGAATGGTTGAGATGAATATACTAAAAACAACAGATTTAGCATGAAAAATTAAAAAAACAACCCGATAACGTGAAAATTAGGCTAAACTAGTAAATTCACTCAAAATTGTTCTTCGGAGATCATGATGGCAGAAATCAAACGCAATCGTCGTAATACTCTAGAACGCCGTTGCTTAGGTAAAGCATTCAAACGTTTGTTTGTAGGCGCTCCAAAGGGTACTTTTAAAATGCTAGAAAAAGTTAAACGCGTATAATCAGTTTAACCTAGCCGATAACAGATAATTTATTATGCTGTTAGCAAAAATTTAAAGCCAAGATTCGTCATGATTCTTGGCTTTTATTTATGAGTCTAGCCATACACTAGACGCTATAAATTAAGAAATTTAGTTTTTTATGGATTGATGATGGCTGAGATAGTACAAACATCTGAATTGCCGATAACGGTGATGACACCGACCTATAATCGTGCATCAACATTACCGCGAGTCTATGAAAGTTTATTACAACAAACATTTACATCATTTGAATGGTTGATTGTGGACGATGGTTCTACAGATAATACGCGAGAACTTGTTCAGCAATGGATAGATGAGCAAAAGCTTACTATTCGCTATGTATGGCAGCCTAATCAACATAAAAAAACAGCCTTTAATCACGGTGTGCGAGAAGCTCATGGCGAGTTATTAGTTGCCTTAGATAGTGATGATACGATTGAGCCAGATGCCTTAGCGCATATGTGGAGTACGTGGCAGCAACTTGAAAATCGTGAGCAGTTTATTGGGATTACAGGCTTATGTGCTAAGCCTAATGGGGAGATTGTGGGTGATCCGTATCCTCGTGATGTGATGGCGATTCCAGCGATTGATATGTATTTTAAATATAAAGTCAGAGGTGAGAAATTCGGCTGTCTTAATACAGCGGTATTGAGAAAATATCCATTCCCTGAAGATATTGCTGGGTTTGTACCAGAGAGTTTGGTGTGGCGACGTATTGCCAGAGATGGGTATAAAACCTTATTTATTAATCAAGTGTATCGTACCTATTTTGATAGTCAGGATTCTTTGTCAAGAGAAGGGCATAGTGTAGGGGATAAGCATGCTTTGGGGTTGTTATGGCTTGCCAAAGATATGGTCAATGATTGCCTACCATGGTTTAAATATCAGCCCAAAGAGTTTATCAAAGCAGCGATTCGCTATAATCGTTTTAAACGTGTGTTAGCTAAACAAGGTCAGGCAGTACCGAGTGGGGACAATTAACAGACTGGAAAGCCAAACTCTTGGTGGCAATCACTGCACCGATAGCAAGGGTAATGTATAAATAATAATGTCATGGCACATTAATTTATAGTTAAACTAATGTTTTTTTATCCACTCATACCTTATATCCCGTCCTTTAGAACGGAGAGGATGCCAATGTAGTATATGCTAAAACGCCAATAATGCACAAAGGTACGGCGTTTTGAGCAAATTTGCATAGCATAGTTCAGATGTGGTTTAAGTAGCAGGTAAACTATGAAGGATGACAATCAACGGATTAAAAGAAGATTGTCAAAACTCAGCCCTTGATAAGAGCACAGGCTTAATGCCAGACTTTTCTGCCTAAATAAGTCCCTTTTTCAGGTGATGGAGTCTCTTCATCGATATCATCATCGTCAAAGTCACCATAGTCATCATTCATATCTTGAGCTTCCATCTCGGCAATGATGTCCGTATCATCTAAACCAAAGGGAAGTAACATGGACAAATCTTCGGACCAATCAACTTCATCCCCTTGATAATCAATGCGCGTAAAGCGTAACGGTGGTTCACCAATCTGAATGCCCCAGAGGAATTCGCACTGATATACACTACGATTAAAATCTTCTAAGAGTGCACTAGCACCAACCAAACGAGCAGCAGGACCACCCATTTGCATTAAAACGGCATCACTATCTACCTCTTTTCCTTGTTCTAGTGGTGTACCAAAGGCAATCCACTCATAGCCCTCTTCGGTCTGATCAATTTCGCCTAGCACAGGTTTCCCCATATAGGCACTAAGCGCATCAACAGTTTTGGCAAGTAATTCAAGTTCTTCAGGTGTAAAGGTTTGTTGCATAACAGTAGCGTTAGGTAAAGTCTATCACGTGACCATTATAGTCTTATCACTTGTTCAACAGCAAATAGGGGGGAACAAAGACAAAATAAAGAGCAATCTTTTACAATATTAAGATAGTTAATTAATTTTTTTATGGTGAGTTATGGCTCAATATGTTTTTACAATGAACCGCGTGGGAAAAATTGTTCCACCTAAGCGTCAGATTCTTCGTGATATTTCTTTATCATTTTTTCCCGGCGCTAAGATTGGTGTGCTCGGTTTAAATGGCTCAGGAAAATCAACACTACTAAAAATCATGGCAGGTGTGGATAAGGAAATTGAGGGTGAAGCAATCCCTATGCCTAATTTACATATCGGCTATTTACCTCAAGAACCACAGCTTAATCCAGAGCATACAGTACGTCAAGCGGTAGAGCAAGGATTAGGTGCTGTTTTTGCGGCTCGTCAACGCTTAGAGCAGGTGTATAACGAATATGCAGAGCCTGATGCGGATTTTGATAAATTAGCTGCAGAGCAAGCAGAATTAGAATCGATTATTGCCGCTGCTGCGTCTAGTGGCTCAGATGATATTGAACACCAAATGGAAATTGCCGCAGACGCCTTGCGTTTACCTCCTTGGGAGGCGGTGATTGGTAATCTATCAGGTGGTGAAAAACGTCGTGTGGCACTTTGTGCATTATTATTATCTAAGCCAGATATGTTGTTATTGGACGAGCCAACCAATCACTTAGACGCAGAGAGTGTGGATTGGCTAGAGCAGTTTTTACAAAAATTCCCAGGGACTGTGGTTGCTGTTACCCACGATCGTTATTTCTTGGATAATGCAGCAGAGTGGATTTTAGAGTTAGATCGTGGTCATGGCATTCCTTGGAAAGGCAATTATAGCTCTTGGTTAGAGCAAAAAGAGAAACGCTTGGAACAAGAGGAAAGTCAAGAATCAGCTCGCCAAAAAACAATTAAGAAAGAATTGGAATGGGTGCGTCAGAATCCTAAGGGTCGTCAGGCTAAATCTAAAGCACGTTTAGCACGCTTTGAAGAACTTTCTTCTTATGATTATCAAAAACGTAATGAAACGCAAGAAATCTTTATTCCTGTTGCCGATCGCTTAGGTAATGAGGTGATTGAGTTTAAAAATGTGAGCAAAGCATTTGGGGATCGTTTATTAATCGACGATTTAAGTTTTAAAGTGCCACCAGGGGCTATTGTAGGGATTATTGGTCCTAATGGTGCGGGTAAATCGACATTATTCCGAATGATTACTGGTAAAGAGCAGCCAGATTCAGGAGAGGTGATTATTGGTAAAACAGCCAATATTTCATTTGTGGATCAGTCACGTGATGGCATGGAAAATGAAAAAACAGTATTTGAATATATTGCTAATGGTGCAGACTTATTAACAGTAGGTAAATTTGAAATGCCTGCGCGAGCCTATCTAGGACGCTTTAACTTCAAAGGGTCTGATCAAAATAAACAAGTCGGTATGTTATCGGGTGGTGAACGCGGTCGTTTACATATGGCTAAAACGCTGATTAAAGGCGGTAAT
This sequence comes from Pelistega indica, assembly GCF_000506865.1. Taxonomy (GTDB): domain Bacteria; phylum Pseudomonadota; class Gammaproteobacteria; order Burkholderiales; family Burkholderiaceae_B; genus Taylorella; species Taylorella indica. The sequence goes on along the minus strand of NZ_AYSV01000090.1, from coordinate 40,257 downwards.
GTGCTGTTACTGGATGAACCGTCAAATGACCTAGATGTAGAAACCCTCCGTGCCTTAGAGGATGCCTTATTAGAGTTTGCAGGTAGTATTATGGTAATCAGCCATGATCGTTGGTTCCTTGATCGTATTGCTACGCATATTTTAGCGTTTGAGGGTGACTCACAAGTGGTATTCTTTGACGGTAACTATCAAGAATATGAAGTGGATAAAAAACGTCGTTTAGGTGAAGAGGGTGCTCAACCAAAACGTATTCGTTATAAAGCATTGAAATAACGTCTCAATGTTTGGAGAGTGTGCTGTTTTGAGAACTTTCTTGATGAATAACGTCTAGAGTCAGAAGAGAACACCTTTTTCCAATACAAAAAATAAATAGCCTAGTTAAGATGAACTAACTAGGCTATTTTTTATAGGGGAAAAATTTGAAAAGGTAGAAAATTATTTACCAACTTGGTTACCAATGACACCGCCCACTGCAGCGCCCCCAACAGTACCTAATGCACTTCCGCCAGAAAGTAGAGAGCCTGCAACAGCACCAATACCAGCACCACCGATGGTACTTTTATCGCGAGTGCTTAAATGACCACAAGCAGTCATACTAAGAGCTAATAGTGAAATTATTGTTAATTTGTTTAGAGCTTTCATTATATTCTCCTCATAGAAGCTAACTATGGACTCAGATTATCAGAGATTGACAGTAGTCGTCTACTCTTCGGTATTTCTATTTATTTCGGTTAATGACAGTTTTTCTATAACCCTATGGAATTAATAAGAGAAATTAGCTTATCTCGTTACCAACCTCCGCCTAACGCTTGATAGAGTCGAATCATATTTTCATGGCGTTGTAATTGCGCTTGATCTAATTGGTTCTGTACGTCTAATGTACCTAATTGGGCTGTTAGGACATTATCAAGTGTTTTGTGTCCATGTTGAAAGAGAGTGAAAGCGTCTTTTGCCTGTTTTTGTTGTAATGATGCTGATTTTTTCAAGAGTTGAATACGTGTTGAAAGTGCATCGTGCAAATGGTAACTACTTTCAACTTCTGCTAGTGCTTTTAACAATGTTTTATCATATTCAATAACACTGCTTTTTAGACGAGCATCAGCCGCATCAATATTGGCTTGTATGCGACCATTGGTAAAGATGGGTAGTTGTACGCCGGCACTGATAACACCGGCAAGTATATTTACCCCAGATAAATCACTATCAAATCCAATGCGTCCTCCTTGTCCAAGAAATTTAATATCAAAGCGAGGTAATAAGTCAGCCTTAGCACTTGCTACTTGTGCGGCTCTGGCTTTGATACCTAAGGCATGCGCGCGAACATCGGGACGACGTTCCATAACACTGCTTGGTAATTGTCCAGATGGTGCGGCAGGGGCATAGGTTAATACATTAGTATTGGGGTGTAGGGTGATGGCTTGGGGTGGTTTACCCAATAATACGGCAATTTGTCTCTGATAGTTTTCTGCTTGAGCTAGTAGGGCAGCTTGCTGAGAATGTAACACCGATATTTTAGTTTCCACTTCATCCACTTCATAACGAGTGACTTGTCCTGCTTGGAAACGTCCTTTCATGTATCGAAGTAGCTGCTCAAGAACATCGATATTTTTCTTTAATAAATCATGTTGTCGCCACAACGCATTGTAGTTGAAATAGGATTGTGCTATTTGGCTGACGACGGCAACTTGAGTAGCATAAATTTCCTCTTCTTTGCTAAGTGCCGCATAATTGGCGGCATCAGCATCACTTTGTTTTTTACCAAAGAAATCAGGTTCCCATGAGGCAGATAAACCACCCATAGCGTTATAACCTGTTGTATCTTGCTTTCCTATATAGGGTAAATCGACATTTGAGCCAAAGCCTCCTACGGAGCCACTAAGTCCTATAGAGGGTCCTTTATCTGCAGAGGCTAGTTGAGCAGTCGCACGTGCTTCGGCAAGGTGTGTACGTGCTAATTCGATATCAAGGTTATTTGCAATACCTTGCTGAACGAGGGAATTTAGTTGTGGGTCTTTCCATAAAGTCCACCATTGGCTTACATCAATAACGCCTTTTGCTTTTTGTCCATGTTCAAAGCTGTCTGGTAAAGTCACTTTTGAGGGAGGTATATTCACTGTTGTGGTACTACACGCTGTCAATATACTTAGTAGTAGGAGTGAAGTCGTTAAACGAAAGTGTTTCATTATGATTAACCTTGACGAGAAAGCATTGATTTAAACTGGACTAAAGCAATGCATAAAAAAAGAGAACCCATACCAAACATTTTGGCAAGAAATTCCCATGCTTGGCTAAACGTTGCATGCTTGAATAGAACTTCTTGTGCAAATGAACTAAGAATAGTTTGTGGAGAAAACTGGGTAATAGTTTGGAAAAATATAGGCATATTTTCAATAGGAGAGGTGGCACCCGATAACATATACATCACAATATAAATGGGTAGGCATAGCAAGCCAAACTGTGGCATGGTAGGTGCAATAATGGCTAATAGGATACCTAAAGAAGCCGTAGAGAATAAAAAGGTAAATACTCCTAATGCAAAGAGAGGAACAGAGGTGACGTCAATCGGTACTTGTAAATAACCACGGACAACCAGAAATAATGACATGATGGCAACCGTGATAATAATCACACTATTAGCCAAAATTTTTGAAATGGCAATTTCACTGGACACAACAGGCATTACTAGTAAGTGTTCAATAGTTCCACGCTCACGCTCACGAATAACAGCAGCTCCTGAAAGCAAGAGGGTGATTAATGATAAATTACCTACAACTTGCATTACTCCCATAAACCATTTGCTGGAGAAGTTTGGGTTGTAGAGGACTTGCATTGAGGTTGTAAATGGACTAGCTAAGGCACTATTGGTGTTTAGGTAATTATTGATTTCTCGGCTGAAAATCTCTTGAATATAAGATGATCCAATGGCGGCTTGTGTCATTGCTGTGGCATCAACTAATAATTGAATCTTAGGGTTAAATCCAGCTAATAAATCTGCTTGGAAATTCTCAGGGATATCTAATACAAAAGTATATTTGCCCACATCCATTCCTCTATCGACTTCGTTGGTTTGGATATCAACAGGAGGTTTAAAGTTAGGCTCTAATAAGCTGTCTTTTAATTGATGTGAAAGAGTTGATTGGTCATTATCTACAACAGCAATAGAAGCATTTTTTAATTCTGTTGATGCTGCATTGACAGCCATAATGATGCCTATCGTAAACATATAGACAATTAAACCTAGTAATACAGGATCTGTAAATAAGCTTTTGAATTCCTTAATCGTGAGAAAATAAACGTTTTTAATCCATCGCCACATTTATTTCTCCTGTTTCTTGAGTGATAACGTTGCTAAGCTGAGGTAAATAGAATAGAACAAGGCTAGCATAGCAAAGTTTTGTAGAAAATCAGTGAAACCTAATCCTTTGGTAAAAGCACCTAAGGTGATGCCTTGAAACCAGGTTGCGGGGAAAGAATGCCCAACCATGTAAAGCGCTTTGTCTAGGGCTGCTGTTGGGTAAATAAGACCTGCGAAGTTAAGGGTAGGAATAATCGTGACAATCGCTGTGCCAAAGATAGCAGCGATTTGGGTTTGTAGGAAGCTAGACATAAGCAAACCAAAACCTGTTGAGGCGCAGATGAGTAATAATGCTCCTAGACTTAAGCCAAGCATAGTTCCTTTTAGAGGAACATCAAATACAAGGATAACAATCGCCACCATACATAAAAAACTGATAAATGATAATCCAATATACGGTAATTGTTTACCAAGTAGAAATTGCAGTTTATTGGCAGGCGATCCATACAAATTCATAATAGAGCCGATTTCTTTCTCTCGCACAATACCTAATGCCGTCATCATTGCAGGAATAAGCGTCAGGGTGAGCATAATCAGCCCCGGTGCAATGGCAAATACACTACGAAAATTTTGGTTATAAATAAAACGCGTTTCAAGAGGTAGGTTTATGGTTAGCGGAATACCTAGTTTTCTTATAAATTCCATTGTATATTCACCAATGACTCCTTTAATAGAACCACTGAGGTTTTCAGCTAATAAAGGATAAGCACCATCTACATAGAAAGCGACTTCAGGCGATTCTTGTTTAAAGATTTTTTCACCAAACTTATCAGGTATTTCAATAATTAGTTTAACCGTACCATTTTGTAGGAGTTTTTGCCCTTCCTCAGGAGAATAGACTTGTCCCTGATCAATAAAATAAGCAGACCCTTGAAAGTGTTCAATGAGTTCACGGCTCTCACTGCTATTATCCCAATCCAAAACAGCAAATTTGGAAGGATTAAGATCGAATGAAATACTGGATGACATTGCCAATAACATAATAATGGGACCGCAGATGGCAAAAAATAACCGAATATTATCTCGTAACAATTCTTTGCCTTCACGTATAGCAAAAGCCCATACTAAACCAAACCATGCGCCGAAAGAATTGTTGGCGTGCGTATTTTCTACTGGGTTTTCTGTGGTGAATGCATTGTTATTTTCATTGTTATCACTTTCGGTACTGATTTCTGAGCGATTATCTTCGGCGTGTTCTAGATAGCGAATAAAGGCTTCTTCTAGGGTATGCGCTTGTTGATTTTGACGGAGTTCTTCAGGGGTGCCAATAGCCAATACACGTCCTGCATGCATAAAAGAAATACGGTCACATCGCTGTGCTTCATTCATAAAGTGAGTCGACACGAAAATAGTAATTCTATCTTCACGCGAAAGTTTGATTAGATATTCCCAGAAATTATCCCTTGCGGCTGGATCAACACCTGAGGTGGGTTCATCTAAAATCAAGACTTCAGGTTTGTGTAAACAGGCGGCGGCCAGCTGTAGACGTTGTTTAATCCCTAAAGGAAGAGATGAAGGTGTTTTATGTGCAAGTTCGGTTAAATCAAACTGTGCCATAATCGCTTGAATCGCCTGTTTTTTTTGAGGAACTTCGTAGAGTTTGGCGTGTAAATCTAGGTTTTGATAAACCGTTAGTTCTTCATATAAAGAAAAGGCTTGCGACATATAACCAACGCGTTTACGTGTCGAAATATCATTGGCATTTATTGGCTGCCCTAATAGGGTAGCGGTACCTTCAGTGGCATCTAACAGACCCGTTAGCATTTTCATGGTGGTTGATTTGCCGCAACCATTAGAGCCTAAAAAACCAAAAATTTCCCCTTTAGGAATTGTAAAACTAACGTTATCAACTGCTTTAAAATCACCAAATATTTTGCTCAGCCCTTTTGCCTCCATTGCTGGAGGTTCATTAGCTAACGGCTCAAAAGGAGGAATAGTTAAGCCATCCAGTGCCCCTCGTTTTTCTTCAGGTAATAGTTTGATATAGGCTTCTTCTAAGGATTTGCTTTGTGTATCACGAATAACCGATTGAGTGGACTGATTGGCAATGATATGACCATCATCCATAGCGATTAAATGTTCAAAATGTTCTGCTTCATCAATATAGGCTGTTGCTACAATGACGGTCATTGCGGGATTATCTTGACGCAAACTATCAACCAATTCCCAAAACTGACGACGCGATAAAGGGTCTACCCCTGTAGTGGGCTCATCTAGGATTAATAAATCAGGGTTATGCACTAACGCACAGCACAAGCTGAGTTTTTGTTTCATCCCGCCAGAGAGCTTGCCAGCAGGTCTAGCATTGAATTGCCATAAGCCTGTTGCTCTGAGTAAACGCTCAATATGCTGTTTACGATAGGCTTTATTTAAACCATATAATTTGGCATGAAAATCAATATTCTCATAAATAGACAGCGTGGGATATAAGTTTTTCCCCAAACCTTGAGGCATAAAAGCAACTTGATGTGCTAATGAATCACGTGATTTCTTTAAAGTAACATCTTGATTCAGAACTGTGATTGATCCAGCCTGAAGGATTTTGACTCCAGCAATAAGAGAGAGCAAGGTAGATTTACCCACACCATCAGGTCCAATTAAAGCGACGCTAGCTCCCTTAGGGATTGTTAGTGAAACAGCATTGAGAGCAGTAACTTTACCGTATTGATGGCTAACATTATCAATAGCAACGGCAAGAGAAGAATCAGTGATGGTCATCATTACTTATTAGGCAGTTTAATTGCTAAGCTTTCTGGCCATTGAGCATTGGCTTCGTACTTAACATATCCTATAGCAGTCATACCGCCTTTAAATAAACCAGGATATTGTGCAATGATATCTTCAGGAATCTTTAGTTTAACTTTGAACATTAGTTTGGCTCGTTCTTCCTGAGTTTCTACAGATTTTGGTGTAAATTGTGCCTGAGAGGCGATAAAGTCTATGGTAGCAGGGAATAATCCATCTATGCCTTCAATAAAAATGCGTGCTTCATCGCCTATTTTAATAGGGTTAGATTGGTAAGAGGGTAGAAAGACATTGAGATAGACATCGTGCGTATCTAAAATACTCATTACTTTACCACCAGCAGGAATTACATTGCCTAATTCGGCAATTTTATATTCAATACGTCCGCTAATAGGTGACTTAATAGCATAGTCTTTTTGCATATCTTTCACGCGATCAATTTGTGCATCGGCTTGCGAGATTGTTGCCTCTACTTCTTGTTGAGCTGCTTTTGTGGCATTGACTTTTGCCACCATAGCGGCGTAATTAGTTTGTTGGCGTGTTAATTCTGTACGTGAAATAAGATTATCTTTAAATAATTTTTGAGCGTTATTCAGTTCAATTTTCGCTAAGTTCAATTGCTGTTGTGCAGCGTCTTGTTCGGCTTTAACGCGTTGTAATGATTCTTGGGCTTGTTGCTTCTGAGCATTGGCTAATGCCACTTGTGTGTTGATTTGAGATCCTGATAATTTTGCAAGGACTTGATCTTTTTGAACATTGTCACCTTCATTGACCAAAATTTCTTCGATCCGACCAGGATATAGACTAGAAATATCAATACGGTTTAAATTTAAACGACCATTGACTTGTGCAATTCCTTCATAAGAGGTAGTTTGAAGCTTCTTGTTTTGCCAATAAGCAATACCTGCAATAGCAACAGCTATCAGAAGGAGTATTATCTTTTTCATAAAAATCCCTACATTTCATACTTTTAGCTTAATCTAATAGTGTATGAAATTCATTAATCGCTTACAATACTAAAAATCAATAAAACGTTGTTTACTAGTATATTTGTGATAAAAATGTTGTTTATTTTGGGTGAATTTATGGCTGAGCAGAAAATAGATAAACGTATAATCCGGACAAAAAGTTTAATCCATAATGCATTTTTAACATTACTTGCTGAGAAGGAGTATAAACATATCACCGTACAGGATATTTTAAATACTGCAGATATTAATCGGACAACATTTTATAAACATTATAAGAGTAAGCAGGGTTTAGCATCAGAATTGATGAATAACTTTAAAAAAGAGTTTTTGGTTCCTGTTTCTGTACAACGATTTAACTATAGTGCTCGAGAGTTTATCTATGGCGTTAGCCCTATGGTAAAGGTGTATAGACCATTAATTAAATTATTTTTAAAAATACAAACGCCAGAGATGAATTTTGTACAAGAATTACAGAAGATTGCTAAAACTCAATATATCGAACACGTAAGGTCAAAAACCGGAAAAACAGAGCAAGAGTTAGATTTCCAAGCACATATGTTTGCTACGCTAGCGGTAGAATTCTTGAGATATTGTTTATTGAATGATGTGGACATATCCTCTAAGCAACATGATGAGATGCTAGAAATGTTTAAGTACACTATGCTTTAAACAGTATGACATACTCTGTTTAATCTATTTTTAGCTTGATAGATTTTTTGTTTAGATTATAAATTATTGATTTTTTGAGTATAAACCTACACATCACAATCAAAAAAAGTTGTCAGTAATAAAAATCCCTGCTTTGGTTATGAAGCAGGGATTATGAGAAGCTATTACCCAAGAGTTATGGTTTAACTCGTGCGGCTTGCATCTCTTCAGGAGACATCTCAATTTTGACTTCAAGTACTTCTAATGAGTCCTGTTTGTCTAGATTGACTTTAATATCTTCAGGGTTGATTTTAATATACTTAGAAATGACTTCAATCAGTTCTCTTTGTAACTGAGGTAGAAAATCAGGAGCTGAGTCAACTTGACGATCACGCACAAGGATTAATTTGAGACGATCTTTGGCGACCTCATTACTCTTTTTCTTCTCACCTAGTAAGAAATTTAAGAAAGACATGCTTAATTAACCTCCAAATAGTTTTTTGAAGAATCCAGGTTTTACATATTCAGTAAAGCGTAAAGGAACTTCTTTGCCTAAGTAACGATCAACCAAGTCAGCATAAGCCTGTGCAACATCAGTCTCTTTCATGTGAATAGCAGGAACCCCCGTATTTGATGCTTGTAAAACATCTTGTGATTCTGGTGTTACCCCAATTAGATTGATATGTAAAATATCGTTGATATCGTTAATTGAAAGCATTTCACCGTCTTCTACGCGTTTTGGATTATAGCGAGTTACTACTAAGAAAGTTTTTACGGGTTCACCACCTTCTTGAGCCCGTTTTGTTTTCGCTTGTAAGATACCAAGAATTCGATCTGAGTCACGTACAGAAGATACTTCAGGATTTGTGACAACAAGAGCATCATCAGCAAAATGTAGAGCCATTAACGCCCCAGTTTCAATACCTGCAGGTGAGTCACAGACAATATACTCAAAGCCCATTTCTTTGAGTTCATTAATAACACGCTCTACGCCCTCAATGGTGAGTGCTTCTTTATCACGAGTTTGGGAAGCGGGTAGGATATAAAGATTTTCTAAATTTTTATCTTTAATTATGAGCTTGGTTGAGTGTAGCCTCTTTTTGAATGACATTGACAAAGTCATAAACAACACGACGCTCGCAACCCATAATCAAGTCTAGGTTACGTAAACCAACATCAAAGTCGATAACAACCGTTTTATGACCTCTCATGGCTAAGCCTGATGCAAAGCTAGCACTTGTCGTGGTTTTACCTACACCACCTTTTCCAGAAGTAACAACAATTACGCGTGACATGAAGTTTTCCTATTTATAAAAATATTACTGTTCAATCTTAAAGCAAAAATCACTTTTATAGGGTAAAAAAGTGATGATAGATGAAAACTAATTATTAAGATTTAATTAAATTAAAAGATAAAGTATCGTTTTGAAGACTAATCATTGTTGGTTTTTTATGGGTATCAGGTGCAATATCTCCATCAAATAGACGATAAATGCCAGCTATAGCCACTAATTGTGGATCAAGTGAAATGGTGAAAATTCTAGCACTTGTATCACCTTTAGCGCCAGCAATTGCTCTACCTAATAAGCTACCATAAATATGAATGTTGCCGTCAGCAATAACTTCGGCACCATGTCCTACATTACCGATAACGATTAAATCGCTATTAGCCGCATAAATACGTTCACCGGAACGTAACTGTCTATCAACAACCAAACTTGCTTGTGCGTCAGTATTTGTCGGTGTTGTCGATACAGGCTGGCTAACCTGTGGTTTATCTTGAGATGAGGGTGTTTGTTGAGCAGCAGGTTTGCTATCAACAACAACGGTCTTATCAGATTTTTGGTGATTACTTAATTCAATATGTGCAAATCCTTCAGCTAATACGGTAGGCAGAAGACGCTCATTGGCATAGATGCCAAGCACATTAAGCTTGTATTGCTCAAGTACATCCACAAGCTTACGCCAAGGGAGTGGTTGGACAATACCATAGGCATCAATGACCAAAGATTCACCTTCGAATAGGCTACCAGAGTCTTGCATTTTTTGATGAATAGTTTTGACAATACCACTAAAATCTGTGGTTTTTAAGACCAAACGAAGACTAGAAATATTGGTACTTTTAAATTCTAAAATATGTGATGTATCAGACATGTTATACCCATGTATCACGTAAAGTAACGCTACGATTAAGAATTGGTTTTTCAGGTGTTGAGTCAGGATCTACAATAAAGTAACCTAAACGCTCAAACTGCCATTGATTGCCAGGTGTCAGATCTAATCCAGGCTCTAACCAGGCACTCACTTGTTTTAGTGAATTGGGGTTGAGGTAGTCTAGGAAATTTTTGTTACCACTGTCTGGAGATGGGTCAGTGAAGAGTCTATCATAAAGATTAACTGTTGCTGAGGTTGCGTATTTTGTACTAACCCATGTGATATTGCCTTTTACTTTGACACTATCAGATCCTGGTGTCCCACTCTTCGTGTCTGGGATATATTCTACATGTACTTCCGTGACTTCGCCTTGGTCATTTTTGATGCAACCAGTACATTTCACTACATAGGCATATTTCAAACGTACCATATTGCCAGGGAATAGACGGAAATATTTCTTTTGAGGGACTTCCTGGAAGTCATCTCGTTCAATCCATAACTCACGAGTTAATGGGAACTCTCGTTTACCTAATTCAGGGTTGTGAGGATTAATAGTCGCAAAGCAAGCCTCTTCATGATTTTCGGGAAGATTGGTAATAACTAATTTAATTGGATCTAGAACAGCTACCGCACGTGGGGCGACAGGGTCAAGAACATCGCGTAGAGCTTGCTCTAATTCACTATAATCAATATTAGAGTCAGATTTTGAAACACCTAGACGTTCAATAAATAGACGTAGGGCCGTAGGTGTGTAACCTCGTCGTCTTAAACCTACTAAGGTTGGCATACGAGGGTCGTCCCAGCCGTTGACTAGTCCTTCGGTCACTAATTGTAGTAGCTTACGTTTACTTGTCACAATATGCTTAACTTTTAGACGGGAAAACTCATATTGTTTAGGTAAGGGCTGTTTTAATAAACCTAATTCAACTAATTTTTCTAGTAACCAATCATAGAATGGTCTTTGGTCTTCAAATTCAAGTGTACAGATACTGTGAGTAATCCCTTCTAATGCATCCTCAATCGGATGGGCGTAAGTGTACATTGGATAGATTGGCCATTTATTGCCAGTGCGGTGATGTTCAGCATGACGAATACGATAAATAACAGGATCACGTAAGTTAATATTAGGTGATTGCATATTAATCTTAGCGCGTAATGCCATGCTACCATTTGGATGTTTGCCTTCTCGCATCTCTTGGAATAGCTTTAAAGATTCCTCAATAGGACGATTACGATAGGGAGAATCAGTACCAGGCTCAGTCAATGTACCACGATTTTGACGCATCTCTTCTGGGCTTTGTTCGTCAATGTAGGCATCACCGCTTTTAATTAAAGCAATGGCAAACTCATACATATAGTCGAAATAATCACTGGCAAAATAAAGGTTGTTGTAATTCTTTTCTTCATTTTTCCAATCAAACCCTAACCATTTGACGCTATCTTTGATAGAGTCAACGTATTCTTGGTCTTCTTTTTCGGGATTGGTGTCATCAAAGCGTAAATGACAAACACCACCATAATCTCTAGCTAAACCAAAATTAATAATAATGCTTTTGGCATGACCAATATGCAAATAACCGTTAGGTTCGGGTGGAAAACGTGTACGAATGCGAGCAGAATCCTTCGGCCCTTGTTCTTGAATTTTAGCTGGGCCTGGAACGCCCGCCCAACGTTTGCCTTGAAAGCGCTCAGCACTTAAATCATTTTCAATAATAGTACGTAAAAAATTAGAAACGGGTGTTTCAGTATTATGACTTGTCATTCGATATATAAGAGAAAAATTGTGGGTAAATACACATAATATATGCGCTTATTATAATATATGTTGAGAGGTGCTTATTGACTTAATGCTTGTTTGCAGCGATTAAAGGGAGCTCAATCTCAACCAATAAGCCCCCGGAACTATGGCTACCTAATGTTAGTTTACCGTGATGAGCCTGGACAATGTTATCCACCAATGCAAGACCTAGACCGACACTTCCTGTTTTGGTACGAGCGGAGTCTAAACGAGAGAATGCTCTTAAGGCTTCTTCTCTTCGATCTGCAGGTATTCCATTACCGTGATCTGCAACTGAGATTTTAGCAAATTGATGATGCTTACTTAAGGAAATTTCCACTGGTGGTTTGCCGTGCTTAAGGGCATTGCTGATAAGGTTATCCAATAGTCTGCCTAATGCCAAGGTATCGCCTGAAATAAACACAGGGTGTTTAGTGTTACTTGTTAGCATAACGTCAGAACTAGCACTCCATGCATGTGCACGTTCATCAATCCAATTAGTAAGGTTGATCGGTTCAAAACGATAACGAGTAGGATCGGCTCCACGAACATAGGAAATAAATTGTTCAACAATGTTTTGCATTTCTTGTACATCGTTGCTCATTCCGCTCTGTAATACTTGATCATCACACATTTCAAGGCGTAACTTCATGCGTGCTAGCGGCCCTTTAAGGTCATGAGGTAAGCCTGCTAACAAGGTTTGTTGTACTGTTTTAGCTTGCTCCAGCGATGATAGCATGGCATTAAAACGTTCTCCCAAGATACGTGTTTCAGATGGGCCTGAAGGAGTCACTTTACGGAAGTCTCCTTTAGCCAAATAGTCAGTAGATTGGCTCAATAAATGCAAAGGTTTAGTAATGCGCCAAGCAAAGTAACCAGCAAATACTAATAATAGAGTGGTCATGGTTAACCAAGCCAAGAAGAAAATACCATTTTTATCAGGTTCTATATTTGCAACTGGGATAACTAACCATTCACGTATCACCGTATCATTAAATGGATTGTATTCAGGTAATAGTGATAGAAAGAGTAAGGGAGTCTTTTTTTCTTCTTATGAGACTGATACGTGTTCCATCATCTAGCTTTCTATTAATGCTACTAATGAGTTTTTGAATATCTTGTCTAAGAGCTGATTTAACAGGCGTTTCGGTGACTTTTTTATCAGAAAAACGCGAAAAAGTCGCAGGATTTAAGTGCCTATAGATATGTTCTTTTAAATGAGGAAAAATTTGATCTAACGCATGAGGAGGAGGGGGACGATTTGATGGTAAATCATCTAGGTCATCCTCTTCATCATCATCTCGACGGATGGAAAAAATAGGTCCCCCACTTTTTGGGGTTTCTATAGTTCTAAGCTGCCATTTACCTTCGGACGCATCGTGAATAAAGGCTGCTCGCATGTCTGGAGGGATATTGGTAATCGCATTGCGAATAATTTTAATCGTAGTCGTGATTTGTCCAGAGACAACATCCTCCATGACTTTTTCTTTTATGTAGTTCCCTGCATAAAAAACCGCACTCTGTACTAAGATAATAGTGCCAAACATCATTAACAAGATTTGAGCGCGGATACTTAAAAGAAAATTCTTAAGATTATTCATACCTTAGGCATTTGGTGAAAAACGGTATCCAATTCCCCATACTGTTTGAATCCATCTAGGATCTTTAGGATCATCTTCTAATGCACGGCGTAAACGCAAAATGGCAATATCAATAGCTCGATCATTGCGTTCGCCCTCATCATCATCACGTGCTAACGCTAATAGTTTTTCACGAGAAAGAGGTTTACTAGGGTTTTTAACAAATGCTTCTAGTAGGTTAATTTCCCCTCCCGTCAATTTGACTACGGTATCACCCTTAAGTAATTGACGTTTGGCGGGATCAAATGTAAACGGACCGAAATGAATAGGAACCTCTTTAACAAGACTAGAAGGACCTTTTTTGCGACGTAAAACGGTCTCAATACGTGCCAATAATTCACGAGGATCGAAAGGCTTACCGATATAGTCATCAGCGCCCGATTCAAGACCGATGATACGATCAGCGGTTTCGTCACGTCCTGTTAATAAAATAATAGGAATATCTTCATTGTGAGCACGTAGATTACGGCAAGCTTCAACACCGTCACCACTTGGTAACATACGATCAAGGACAATTAAGTCAGGCGTGAACTTGGTGATACGCTGGAAAAGATCATTACAGTCATCAACTAGCAAGGTATCATAGCCATGACGGTTAAGATACTGAGCTAGTAATTGGCGTAAGTCTGGGTCGTCATCAACGACCATAATTTTAGTCAGTGGTTTATTATTCATAGTGCTTCCATCATAACAAATAAAACCTATAAATTTAATAACAGGAAATCATCTGAAATTAATTTGCTGGAGCTGTTGTTGTCTCCGTTGTCGTAGTACCAGCTTCTGCTGGTCTCACCTCGAAAGTACGTGAACCTAATACTTTACGAGTTTGAGTATTAATTACTTTAACTTCAACAGCATTAGGTGTTAAGGTTTTTTTGGTAAGTTCTACTTTGCCTTGAAGTCGGACATATTCATTGGCAGTGATATTGATTGGTTGAATATGATCAAAACCTTTATTGCCATTTTTATAGCGACCCGTAGCTAGAACTTCTACACGAGCAGGAACGTTAGGAGAAGATAAATCTGATTTTGTGAGTATTAACTCATACGATAACTGTCCTATTTCTCCTTGGAAATTACCAATACGAATACCAATAGGATTGTTTGATGGGTCAGGGGGGAGGTTTTTAAGCACTTCCTCCATATTTACCCCTGAAGTGCCTTCTTTAATAGGGGTAATAGGATTTAAGCTGGGGTCATTGTTTACAGCCACGGCAGAATTTTCTGTTTGTGTTGTAGTTACTGGGCTTAGTTGTTTGATAGTATCGCGAGCCTGACTAAGTGCTTGTTGTGAGTCAGATAGTTGTTGCTGTAATGAACTTTTTTCTTGATTTAATTGACTGATCGTTGAGTTTAGGCGATTGGACTCCTCAATACTAAGACGAGGAGGTCCGTAATTGGTTTGTAAAAACCAAAAACCACCGCCACCGATGATGACACCCGCTAAAAAAGTTATTAACCATCGTGGCATACGGCGATTGCGGCGAGTATTACCGTAGACAGAAGGATTAAAAACCACTTGTTTATTTGAAGAACCAAACATATAAAACCTTTAAATTATTATTTTACCCTAGTAGAAACTATTCAGAAAGGACTATTTTAAAGTCCTTAATTCCTTATCTAATTGTGCCAATCGTTCTGGTGTGCCAACATCCGTCCATTTTCCTTTGTAATGTTGTCCAAAGACACTATTATTTGCCATGGCTTCTCTTAATAGAGGTGCTAATTTGGCTATTTTTCCTTTTTCGATATGCATAAATAGTGAGGGATGGTAGACGCCAATACCTGAAAATGTTAACTTTGGAACACCTTCGTCATAGACTTTACCAAAACTATTTATGTGAAAATCACCCTCAGGGTTGTGCATAGGATTATCTACCATCAACAACCAAGCTTTTTCTGGATGATTTTCGATATGTGTTACTTTTTCCATTGCCTCTAAAGGACTCCAATCACACCAAATATCGCCATTGATGACTAAAAAGGGTTGTGAGCCTAACAAAGGAAGGGCATTAGCAATACCTCCTGCTGTCTCTAATCCAGTCTCACCTTCAGCGGAATATTCAATATTGACATTAAATTGAGAGCCATCGCCCAGTATTTCTGGGAGTTTATAGCCCAACCAAGCATGGTTAATCACAATATCACTAATCCCAGCACTGGCAAGACGTTCGATATGCCAAACAATCAGTGGTTTCCCTCCGACTTCAAGCAAAGGTTTGGGTAGGGTATCTGTTAAAGGACGCATTCTTTCGCCTCGTCCAGCAGCGAGAATCATGGCTTGAATCAAAATGTGTACCCCACTTTTGCTTCTATATTGTCCAGCTTATCAAGTAAACGAACTAGAGGTTTGAAACTATTATAACGATTGGCGACTTGTCTAACATAAGTATTCATGCGAGGCATATGGTTTAAATAGTGTTTTTTATTATCGCGTAGAGCTAAACGAGCAAATACGCCTAGGATACGCAAATTACGCTGCAACCCCATAAATTCATAGTCAACATGAAAGTCAGCAAAATCAGCAGGTACAGGTAATTCCTGAGCTTTTGCCATTTCCCAGTAACGAATTGCCCAATCTAATTGTTGAGGTTCTTCCCAAGTTGTACGAGCATCCATCACAAGAGAAACAACGTCATATGAGATTGGACCTAACAACGCATCTTGAAAGTCAATAATACCAGGATTTGGACCGTGTAAATTTGGATCACATAGCATGAGATTTGGAGAGTGATAATCACGGTGGACAAACACTTTTGCTTGTTTGGTATTATGCTCTACTAATAGATTAAAAATACTCGCTAGTTGATTTTTTTCATCATCGGATAGTGTCATCTGATGGTAGTGATTGATATACCACTCAGGAAAAACAGTGAGTTCAGTCATGAGACGTTCTGCATCGTAAGCAGGTAAGTCACTGGCGTCAACCTTTTGCATAGTGACCATGGCGGCGATAGCATCGCGATAAATCGTTTGTAACTCTTTATCTTCAATAGGGGATTGTAAGCGTTGGTAGTAGGTTTGGTTACCTAAATCATTAAGAATAAGAAATCCATCAGTTAGATTTTGTTCTAAAATTTTTGGGCAATTAAGTCCGATAGCCGATAATTTGTTTGCAATTTGAATAAATGGTTTGCAATCCTCATGTACAGGCGGTGCATCCATAATAATCAGTGTGCCAGTGTCGGTATCTATACGGAAATAACGACGAAAACTAGCGTCACTTGAGGCAGGACGTAAGCTATCAATATGGAGATGATACTTTTCAGATAGAGTAGAAAGCCAGCTTTTTAGTAAATCTAGACGAGGGTCAATAAGGGTAGTCATAAAACTATTTTATAATGGCGTATAAATTGAATAAAATGATTAAATTAATTAATTGCTATTTTAGACGTGAAAATCCTTTTTGTCTTAGATAGAAAATAAAATTATGAGTTTTTAATAATTCTTTATTTGGAATTTGTGTTGTGCGAAAAAAATTGACCTTATCGTTTCTAATGTTTTTGCCTGTAGTGAGTTCATATGCTGAACAAGTAACTACATTTGGCATCGCAAATAATAATGGTCTGCGCTTGCAAGAAAGCTCGCGCCTACAACTAATCAAACAAGATAAAAATAATCAGACAACGTTTACGGATAGTGAAACGTTTAAAGTTACTAATAACAATAATAAAATTATTTTAACTGGAGGTGCTCAAGTACGTCGTCCAGATGCTATTTTAAAAGGGGAACGCATTACTTATGATCGATTGACAGGAGAGGTTGTTTCAGAAGGTAATGCGCGGTTGATTCGTGATGGGTCAAGAGTAGTGGGAGAAGGCTTAAAATATAATGTGGATAAAAAAACAGGTGAGATTAATTCTCCTGTTTATCGTATTTTAAGTGGTGGTGTAGGTGAAGCAAGATTTGCCGAAATTGTAGATGAAAATCACTTGAGAATGGATGATGCTATCTATTCTGGTTGTAGTTGCGATAATAAGTTATGGTATATCAAGTCACCAGAAGTTAATATCTACGATGATGAAAATGAAGGGATAGCAAAGGACGGTACGCTTTATATTAAAGGAGTGCCTGTATTTTGGTCGCCCCACTTAGAATTTACGATTAAAAAAGAGCGTAAAACAGGATGGTTATTTCCCACATTTTCTATGACATCAAGGTCTGGGTTCGGTTGGAACTTACCATTTTTCTGGAATATTGCGCCTAATTATGATGTAACACTCACGCCATCGTATTATAGTAAACGTGGTTTTATGCTAGGTGGGGAATTTCGTTATTTAAGACCATCATTTAGTGGGCAATTATCTGGAACGTATATGCCTTCTGATAGTAAATTACACCGAAACAGATGGTCAATTAATTGGACACATAGACAAAAATTAGGTGAATTTGCTGGATTAAATTTTGGTTTAACGGCAAATTATTCAGGCGTATCGGATAGTGATTATTATCGTGATTTTAGTGCTGTTGCAATTAATCGCGCTCAAGAAACATTTTTGGATAAGAATATTACCTTGTCTTTTGGTGGTTATAACTATTGGTCGGGCTATTTGAGTGTACAGAAATATCAATCATTGCACGATCTAACCGATCCAGATAATCCTATTTATTATTATCAGTACGAAAGAGTGCCAGAGCTTTCGTTGAAAGGTGAACGTTATGATTGGGGTGGATTTGATGTGACCACACAAGCTACTGTTACACGTTTTGTTCATCCAACACATGAGAAGTATTATCGTGCCTCTTGGAATCCTAACTATGATTTTGGAGGTCACTACAAAGCGGATGGAGTAAGGTATGTCTCTTATACGCAAGTGAGTTATCCTATTATTAGACCTGGTTGGTATATTACACCAAAGATTGGCCTACATGCTTCACATTACACGACAGATTGGTATACACAATATACCTATCCTAATGGTACTCCTTTTATTCGAAGCCAAGCAGGAACGCAGTACAAAAATCAATCTCGAGTCTTACCTATTATGTCTTTAGATACAGGAATGACATTTGAACGTAAAACGACGTTATTTGGTAAGCCTCGTACTCAAACACTAGAGCCACGCATCTATTATCTGTACATTCCTTATAGATATCAGTCAGATATTCCTATTTATGATACTAGTGTGAGTAACTTTAATTTTGGTACTGCTTTTAGTGAAAATAGATATGTGGGGGGGTGGGATCGTATTAATGATGCCAATCAAGTGACATTGGGATTGACCTCACGCTGGTTGGATGAAGACACAGGCAAGGAGCGCATGGCAATTCAAGTCGCACAGAAATTCTATTTTACGAAACCCCGAGTATTCTTGGGTGGGTATGATTATATTGATACACAGCGTGTTAGAGAACGATATGCGGAGAAGAGTCGCTCTGAGTTCTTAGCGAATATGTCAGTTGCACTCACAGACACATTGAATACCGAGGTAGGAGCTCAATTGGATACCTATGATAATCGTTTAGCTCAGACATATGCTTCATTGCGTTGGTTTCCTAAAAACTTTACTTCTTTATCATTGACTTATCGCTATCAACGAGAGCCTTATTTGATTGAGGGAACAGATCAACAGTATAGTTATCAACTTAATGGTAAGGAAAATATTAGTATTGCTGGTCAGTGGCCGGTTACGGATAAATATTATCTCGTAGGGAGGCATGATTATTCTCTTTACGAAAAACGTTCAACGCAATCTATCATTGGGTTAGAATATCACGATAAATGCTGTACAACAGCTAGGGTTGTTTTCCAGCGGTATGCTGTCTCTAAGACAAAATCAAATTCTGCAGTATTTTTACAAGTAGAATTAAATGGACTAGGTGGTATTGGCTCAGATCCATTGAGTGTCTTAAGAAATAGCATCCCAGGATATCAGAATGTTAAAACCCCTGAAACGGTTAAATCACCATTTGAAAGGTATGAATAAAAATGCAATTTAATAATACTTGGTTAAGAATTGCCTTAATGGCAATACCAGGTTTTTTTCTAAGCTCTCCAGAAGTTTTGGCTAAAAAAAACCATTCTACTAAACAGGTTCATAGCAATAAGCAAGGACAAGGTAATTTTGTTGATGGTATTGCTGCTATTGTAGATACAGATGTGATTACACAAAGAGAGTTAAATAATCGTATGACAGCGATGAGGGTGTCGGGTAATCAAGCAACGCCAGAGCAAGTACTATCATTATTGATAGATGAACATCTTATGAATGCTCATGCTGATCAAATGAATATTAAGATATCCAATCAGCAGCTTGAGCAAGGTCTGCAATCAATCGCAAAAGATAATAATTTGACTGTTGAGCAATTGAAGCAAGCAGCTAAGCAGCATGGTATCAATTGGGATGAGTACGTGGCTAACATAAAACAACAAATGAAAATGGAAGAGCTTCGTTCTCAGGTTGTGCGTGCACGTGTGAATGTGACAGAACGAGATGTTGATGCATTTTTAATTCAGCATCCAACAGGGCTATATGCTGATTATAAGAAACCTGTCGCCTATGAGCCGCGCTACGAAAAACGCCAAGTTGTTGAAAGAAGTTTTGATGCAAAAGCGATAGCTTTCCAACATATTTATATTCGAGTCCCTGACGGTTCAAGTGCTGAGGTTGTAGAGGCAGCACGTAAAAAAGCCAATGAAGCATTATCTAAGATTCGTGGTGGTCAAAGTTTTGCAAGTGTTGCTCGCCAATACTCAGACGCTCCAGAAGCATCGCAAGGTGGTAATCTAGGTATTCGGATGAATGAGGATTGGCCGGCTTTGTTTATGAGTGTATCTAAAAAAGTGAGGGATGGTAGTACGACAGGAGTGTTTAAAGCACCGAATGGTTTTCATATCCTGAAAGTATTAGAACGACGTGGCGTAATTAATGAAACACGCCGTGTAGTGAGTGTTCGTTTACCTGATCCACCACAACCTCAATTAACACCAAGAGAACAAGCCGCTAAACAGGCAGGTCCTGTTAATGTGACAGAGTCTAATGTGCGTCATATTTTAGTACGTATTACGCCTGTGTTTTCTGATGCTCAAGCCAAAGCTCGTATTGATGAGATTGCCGCTAAACTTAATGCTGGCGAGCCTTTTGCAGATGTTGCTCTGAAATATTCTCAAGATTCTTCTGCATCACTTGGAGGGGATATTGGTTGGATTTCACCAGGACAAGCAGACCCAGCGTTTGAGCAAGCCGTGGCAAATTTACAGCCAGGACAAATTAGTGCACCAGTTCGTAGTCAGTTTGGTTGGCATATTATTGAAGTATTAGATCGCCGCACTGAGGATAAACAAGCCAGTATTCGTCGAGACTTGGCACATGAAACATTGTATCAAGAACAAGCAGAAAATGTGCTGAGGGATTGGGTGCAACAACTTAGATCACAAGCATATATCGATAATCGCTTAACGGGTGAAAAAACGACTCGCTAATATGGCACATATTGCACGTAAACGATTTGGTCAGCATTTTTTGACTGACCAAAGTATTCCTGACAATATTATCCGTTCACTTAATTTGAGTGAGGATGATACTGTTGTGGAAATTGGTCCAGGGCTTTCAGCGTTAACATTACCATTGCTTGAGAAATTAAACCATCTCACTGTTATTGAAATCGATAGGGATTTGGCTTTTCGATTACGTAATACGTATAGTCCCAAGAAATTAACCGTGATTGAGGCAGATGCGTTAACGGTGGATTTTAATCAGTTCGAGCAAGGGGTTCGTATTGTGGGTAATTTACCTTACAATATTTCTAGTCCTTTATTGTTTCATTTAATGGGAGCTGCTGATAAGGTTAGAGATCAACATTTTATGCTACAAAAAGAAGTGATTGATCGTATGGTAGCAGAACCAGGTAGTGCAGATTATGGACGACTGTCTGTGATGTTACAGACACGCTATAAAATGTACTCATTATTTGACGTGCCTCCTGAATGTTTCGATCCACCTCCGAAAGTAATGTCATCTGTAGTCAGAATGATTCCACTTAGTGAGGATAGGCCTATCGCCAAAGACGAGAAATTATTTGCTCAATTAGTTAGTCAGGCATTTGCCCAACGACGTAAAATGCTAAGAGGAAGTCTAAAGGCATGGCAAATTGATTGGACTGGTTTAGGTATCCCAGAGACTGCAAGGGCAGAAGAGTTAAGCGTATTAGACTTTATTCGTATCGCTGATTTTTGTGTGGATCATAAATTGGAACACTAGAATCTCTAGGTTACATTAATAGCTAGGATAGTTAATAAAAAAGCAACGAAATTTCGTTGCTTTTTTATCATGTATAACTCAAAGGTTATAAGCTTACAGCATGGCTAACAAATACGAGTAAGTTCATAATTGGTCTAGTCTAGAGTAATACTAGACTTAATAGCCATACCGTAATAATACCGGCAATACCTTGAACAAGGGTTGCTAGCGTTTGAGCTTGATAAGCTGTGGCTACTTTCATACGACTAAACTGACTAACTACCCAGAAGAAGCTATCGTTAGCATGTGAGACAGTCATTGCGCCAGCACCAATAGCCATTACTGTGAGAACACGACCCATTTCAGAATCAAGTCCTAATTGACCTAACATAGGTGCAACTAAGGCAGAGGTGGTAACTAGGGCTACTGTAGTAGATCCTTGAGCTGTTTTTAGTGCTGCAGCTACGATAAATGGCATAAAAATACCAATGCCTAATGCGGATAAGGTTTCGCCTAAATAAGCACCTAAAGGGGTTGCTTTTAAAATGGCACCAAAAGCACCACCAGCGCCCGTAATTAATAAAATCGGTGCAGCATGAATAATCCCTTCAGTCACCACTTTATTAAATTCATCAGCTTTTGAGCTACTTTTTAATAAGAAGAATGAAGAAATTAAGCCTGCGATGAGGGCTACTACAGGTTGACCTAAGAATGCTAATATTTGTGCAAGAATACCTGTTCCTAGTGGTTTGCTTGGGAAGGCAACGATAGAGCCTAAACAAATTAATAAGATAGGTAAAAGAATTGGTGTGAATGCTTTGCTAGCACTGGGTAATTCACCATAACTTTGGCGTAATTCAGCTGTTTTTTCTAATTGTTCTGCTTGAATTTCGGGGAGTAGTTCGATGTCTTTGTTCATAAAACGATTAGCCCACCATAACCCTGCTAGAGCAGTGACTAATGCTACGACTAAACCAACGATAATAACTAAGCCCAAATTGTTTTCCAAGCCAAGATTACCTGCTGCTGCAATTGGGCCTGGTGTGGGAGGAACAAATGTATGAGAAGCATAAAGACCAGTCGCTAAAGCAACACTCATTGCCACTAAAGATACTTTCATTTGTTTGGCTAATGCTTCTTTAAGTGAGTTTAAAATGACAAAGCCAGAGTCGCAAAATACTGGGATAGAGACCAGATAACCAATAATCGAGATGGTTAATGTTGGGAAACGTTTCCCCATAATTTTAATGACTGTTTCTGCCAAGGTAATAGCTGCACCAGTGCGTTCAAGAATAACACCTATAATGGTACCAATAGCAATAACAATACCAATACTCCCCAATAAACCACCAAAGCCTGTAGTAATAAGCTTGACGATTTCCTTAGTTGGAACACCATAAGCAAAGCCCGCAATAAAAGCGGCTGCTAGTAAGGCAAGAAAAGGGTGTAGTTTAAGTTTTGTCGTGGCAAGCACAATAAAGGCAATCAATGCCACCAGAATAAGAATTAAAACCATAAAAGTCTTTCCTTTGGTAAATAAAAAAATAGTTTGAATACTGTAATAATAAAATTAGTGCAAATCAATAGGTAAGAGTAATAATTGTAGTTATCCTCAACCCTGTTAGTTAATGCTTAAACTTGTCTACCTATTGACCAAAGTCTCATTAAATCATTCGCTTTCTGAGTGAGTAATGTTGAACAGTTATGCATGGATTCTTGAAGGGTCATAGGACCACTACTGATACTAAATGCGGCACTTAAACCATGAGTATAAAGGTCTTGATAATTACCTCGAACGGCTCCCCCTAGAGCGATTAGGGGCTTATGATAACGTTTGCTAAGATTAGCAATCCCTGCAATAGTCTTGCCTTGCAGAGTTTGTTCATCAATACAACCTTCTCCAGTAATGACTAAATCAGCCTCTTTGATATGGTGTTCAAGATTGGAGTATTCTGCAATAACCTCAATACCTGGTTTAAAGGTGGCATTTAGGAAGCTTAGTGCAGCAAAACCGAGTCCGCCAGCAGCACCTGCTCCAGCATATTCTCGACAATCAATGTGCAATGTATGATGCACTAGTTGAGCATAATTATTTAAACGTTCATCTAGTTCAAGGACTTGCTCTGGCGATGCGCCTTTTTGTGGGCCAAAAATATGAGAAGCACCGTTTTTTCCACATAAAGGATTACGTACATCAGAGGCGAGAACTACATTTACCGTTTTTAAACGTTCATCTAGTTCAGATATATCAATGCGACTAATATTGTGTATATTGTTCGGGCAACAGGCCTGGATAAGCTGATTATGTTCATCGTAAAATTTAACACCAAGGGCATTTAACATACCAATACCAGCATCGTTAGTGGCGGATCCACCTAGCCCTAAAATGAGTTTCTTAATAGGATAGTTTAGAACATCTTTAATTAATAACCCTACGCCATATGTTGACGATGTATAGATATTACGTTTGTCTTTATTGATTTGCTCTAAACCTGCTGCTGATGCCATCTCAACCACTGCCGTATCGCCGTCGATGAGAGCCCATTCGGCAATGATATTTTCTCCTAAAGCATTGCATACGCTCACTGATTTGAGCTCACTATTTGTGCATTCAGCAATGGCTTTTACTGTTCCTTCTCCCCCATCCGCCATGGGAATACAAAAGACTTCGGCATCAGGTTGAGCCATTAAAATACCTTTTTTGATAGCTGTAGCGGCATCAACAGCAGAAAGGCTTTCTTTAAAAGAATCAGGAGCAACAACAATAATCATAATCGTCTTAATCGCTATCGTTTTGTTTATATTTAAATAATTATATGATTGACTGCTGGGTAAATTTAGTCGTGTAAACCTTTACCAGTAGCGTTCATGTCTTTTCTTTCAATAAATTCAATTTTATAACCATCGGGATCTTGCACAAAAGCAATCACAGTAGATCCTCCTTTAACAGGACCAGCTTCACGAGTTACCGTGCCGCCTGCTTTTTTGACTGCTTCACAAGCTGCGTAGGCATCAGGTACGCCAATAGCGATATGACCATAAGCCGTTCCTAAATCATAACTATCAACACCATAGTTGTAAGTGAGTTCAAGCTCTGCTTGCTCTGGATTGGCCGCATAGCCTAAAAAAGCAAGGTCATATTTATATTCAGGATTTGAAGAGGTGCGTAGAACTTTCATACCTAGTACACGAGTATAAAAATCAATAGAGCGTTCTAAATTACCCACACGAAGCATAGTATGTAAAAATTGCATAGTCATTCCTTAATCGTCTTGTTGTTTAATCTTTACTTGTTTATCAATAATGAAGTTATAGTAAATGATATTACTCTAAAAAGAATAATGATTGTTGTTTAAGTGCTTTTTTATGTATCTCATAATCAGGCATTATTCTGCCGACTTCTTGCCAAAACGCTTTGCTGTGATTCATATGTTTTAGATGTGCTAGCTCATGAGCAATCACATAATCAATCTGTTTCGTTGGGAGGTGGATGAGTCGCCAATTAAGCCCAATAACCTTTTTGCTATTACATTGCCCCCAACTTCTCATGGCATAACTTAAGCGTAAGCGTGAATACTCTAATTGAAGAGGGGTAGATAAGGCAGTTAAACGTTTAGAAAACCAAGATAAGGCTTGTATTTGCAGCCATTGTTGGCAAGCAATCTTAATAGGGATATCAGATGAGTGAATATCAATTAATAAAATATCGTTGTCTTGAGGGGCTAATACATCACCTAAAAAAATAGGGGAGGTATTACTGAAATGGGGTTTGAGTAGAATAGTTTTACCTAGGTATTGAATGGTATTGTTAATTTGCCAGTGATTAATTTTTTCAGGGCGAATGCTTTCATAATAAGCTTTTTTGTTGGCAATCCATTCACTGAGTGAGCGTAACATAGTTTCAATATTACTTAATGGCTCACTTAACGTTGCTCGTACAATAATGCCATTATGTCCTACGCTTATACTAAGTTTTTGCCATCTACGACGTTTGATAACATACTCAAAGTCACCATGTTTGGTACTGATGCGAAAACGTGATTGTTGCATTAAATCTAATGGCTCAATAAGAAAGAAAATTAAATCAAATAGTAGAGGAGGTGTAGACTTCTGGATTTAGTACTCGCATTTCAGTCTCAATCCACTGTTCCACTTGTTTATTTAATTGGTCAGCTGTTAGTCCTTTTGAATTAATTGCTGGACCAAAGGAGATCGTAATGAGACCAGGTCGTTTAATAAATGCATTTCTAGGCCAACACATTCCCGCATTTAAGGCAATAGGAATCACATCAGCGCTAAGATGAGTGGCTAATCGAGAGCCTCCTGTTTTATAACGTCCTTGTTGTCCAACAGGTATACGAGTTCCTTCAGGGAACATAATAATATTACGACCCTCTTTGAAACGTTGCGATCCGATGCTCATAACTTGTTGCATAGCATCTCGTCGTGCAGACCTATCAATGGCAATTTGTTGTACACTCGCTAATCCCCAACCAAAAAAAGGAATATAGTTTAGTTCTTTTTTGTGAACATATGTACTGGTGCGCTTTAAAAATATAGGGAGAGCAATCGTTTCCCATGCCGATTGGTGTTTAGCTAAATAAACGGCTGGATAATCTGGGATATTCTCTGTGCCTTTCAGTTGATAACGTATCCCACAAATAACTTTGGCTCCCCAAATAATGCTTTTGTTCCATAGGGTAATAATTTTCCAACGCCAGTGGAAAGGGAAAAGAAAAAGTAAACCTGATAATGTACCAAAGATAATTGTTAGGATTGTTAGATAAATTGAAAATACGAGTGAACGTAAAAAAATCATGAATTTTCCCCGATTAATTCAGTGGCAAGCGTGAATAAGTCTTTACTTATTTTGGTGTGTTCGGGTAAGCCACCATTTGCTAGGGTTTTTTCACCATTACCTGTTAATACTAGGTGAGGAGTAAATCCTGCGGCTGCTGATGCCTGTAAGTCACGTAAAGAATCACCTACAGCGATAATACCATTCGATTCAATGTTATAGCGACGTTTAATCTCATTAAACATCCCTGGTAATGGTTTACGACAGGTGCAATTTTCATCTGGTGCATGAGGGCAAATAAAAAAAGCATCAATCGCAGCACCTAAGGGCTTCAGGAGATTTTGGAGTTTTTTGTGCATAGCATGTAAAGCGTGAATATCAAATAATCCACGCCCCAAGCCTGATTGATTGGTGGCGACAATAATTTTATATTTAGCATGATATAAGTTTGCTATCGCCTCAATGCTACCCGGCAGAGGAATCCATTCCTCTGCCGTTTTCACGAACTCAGCGCTTTCATGGTTAATTACGCCATCTCGATCAAGTATGATGAACTTCATTGTGCTAACTTAGATAAATCGGCAACAAGATTCATGGTTTTATGTAGCCTATTGAGTAGAGCTAAACGGTTTTGACGAATAGCAGGATCATCAGCCATCACCATCACATCATTAAAGAAAGCATCCACTGCCGCTTTGGTCGCTGCTACGCTTTGTAGTGCTTGAGTGAACTCGGCTTTTTCAAAATGTTGAAGAGCAATAGGCTCAACCTTATTAATACTCTCGTTTAAGGCAATTTCTGCAGGGTCAGTGAGTAAACTAGTGTTAACTGTACCAATATCGCCTTCCACTTTTTTAAGTAGATTACCAATACGCTTATTCGCAGCAGCTAAAGATTCTGCTTCTGGGAGGCTAGTGAAATGTCCAACAGCATCTACTCGGGCGAGTACTTCATCCAATTCAGGGTTAAGTGCTAGTACAGCATCAACTACAGAACGATTATATTGTCCTTGTAACTGATTGCGTAGGCGTTCGTAAATAAATTGTTGTACTTCGCTTGCTGTGTTACTTGAAATAGTAATACCGTTTTGTGCAAATAAGCTTTGAGCATAATTTAATAAATCACTCAATGTTAATTTATCGGTATGGGAGAAGTAGTTAGCTTTATTAAGAGCATCAAAAGCACTAATAATACCTAATGCTGCTCGTCGTAGTGCATAAGGGTCACGTTCGCCAGTTGGTAAAAGACCAATACCCCAAATACCCACTAAAGTTTCAATACGCTCAGCAATAAAAAGAACTACACTTGTTAAATTGTTTGAAGTAATAGTATGGTCAAATTTTACTAAGTATTGATCAGCAATGGCTTGAGCTACATCAGCAGGTTCATTGTCACCTTGTGCATAGTAAGAACCAATCACACCTTGTAACTCAGGAAACTCACCAACCATATTAGAGGTCAAGTCAGCTTTAGCTAGATAAGCAGCACGATCCGCATGCTCTACATTAGCATTCAGTTTTTGGGCAATGTATTTAGCGAGTAATTGAACGCGTTCTACACGAGCTAATTGTGTGCCTAGTTTATTATGATAAACAATTGTTCCTAATTGTGGGACACGAGAGGCTAAAGATTGTTTTCTATCGGTATTAAAGAAGAACTCGGCATCAGCCAAGCGAGGTCTAACCACGCGTTCGTTACCCTCAATAATATTATGAGGGTCTTGCACTTGCATATTGCTAACAATTAAAAATTGATGGCTTAATTTACCAGTTGTTTTATCAAATAGAGGGAAATATTTTTGGTTAAGTCTCATGGTGAGAATTAAACATTCTTGCGGTACAGATAAGAATTTTTCCTCAAATTTACCAACATAAATAGTTGGGTGTTCAACTAATGAAGTTACTTCTTCTAACAGGTCATTAACGGCAGGATCATCGCCAATAGTTAGGTTTAACTCCTCTGCCTTGCTGTTTAGTGCTGCTTTGATTGTTTCAAGACGCTCGTCATAAGAGGCAATCACAAAACCTTCTTGTTTTAATTGCTCATCATAGCTTTGAGCTGAAGTAAGTTTAAAGCTCGTTTTGCCCATGAAACGATGTCCATGGGTGGTGTTATCAGCTGTTAAACCAAGTGCATGAACAGGGATAACATCGTTGCCATATAAAGCGACTAAGGCGTGAGCAGGACGAACAAATTTAACCGTTGTCTTGCCATCTGCTAGTTGATAACGCATCACTTTAGGAATAGGTAATGAGTCAATGGCATTAGTCAAAATATCTTGTAATTGAGTGTGTAATTGAGCACCTGGTGCTGTACCTTTGGCAATTAAATAGTCTTGTTTTCCATCAGATTCCTGGCTTAAGTCTTTGACCGAAAGAGATTGCCAACCTTTACTTGCTAATTTTTTAATTAACGCAGGCGTGGCTTCGCCATTAGCATCTAATCCCACTTTAACAGGCATTAATTTTTCAGCAAAATCCTGATCAGGAGCTTGTTCAATCACATTATCAACACAAACGGCTAAGCGACGAGGTGTAGCAAAGCTTTTGAATTGACTAGAAGCGTTATCTCCAGCAATAAGGTGAGCTTTGAGTAAACCATTTACTATGGACTCAGCAAATGCTTGCCCAAGATTGCGTAAGGCTTTAGGAGGTAATTCCTCTGTAATTAATTCGATTAATAAAGGTTTCGTCATGATTATTTATTCTCCTTTAACATAGGGAAACCTAATTTTTCACGTGAATCGTAATAACACTGCGCAACAGCACGTGATAAGTTACGAATACGTCCGATATAGGTTGCTCGTTCTGTTACGCTAATAGCATTGCGTGCATCGAGCAAGTTAAAGGTATGTGCTGCTTTTAAGACTTGTTCATAAGCAGGTAAGGCTAATGGATTTTCAAGTTCCATCAGTTTCTTAGCCTGTGCTTCATAGTCATTGAAATGAGCAAAAAGAACATCAATATCTGCATATTCAAAGTTATAGGTTGATTGCTCAACTTCATTTTGATGGAAAACATCACGATAATAAATTTTGTCACCGTTGGGGCGAACTGTCCATACAAGGTCATACACGCTTTCTACATTTTGTAGATACATGGCAATACGTTCTAGACCATAAGTGATTTCACCTGTTGTTGCCGGACAGTCTAATCCTCCGACCTGTTGGAAATAAGTAAACTGAGTCACTTCCATGCCATTTAGCCAGACTTCCCAGCCAAGTCCCCACGCACCTAGTGTTGGATTTTCCCAGTCATCTTCGACAAAACGAATATCATGCTCAGCAGGGTCAATGCCCAACGCTTTAAGTGAGCCAATATACAAATCTAGAATTTCTGGTGGAGCAGGTTTAAGAACGACTTGAAATTGATAATAGTGTTGTAGTCGATTTGGGTTTTCACCGTAGCGACCATCTTTAGGACGGCGCGATGGCTGAACATAAGCAGCAAACCAAGGCTCTGGACCTATTGCTCTCAGAAAAGTTGCTGTATGCGAAGTACCCGCACCAACTTCCATATCATAAGGTTGAAGAAGCGCACAACCGTGCTCGCCCCAGTAGTTCTGTAAAGTTAAGATGATTTGTTGGAATGTAAGCATGAAATTAACTCAGGCTAAAAAATGACAGATATAAACGTCTAATTCTATCATAGGTCTAGCCTGAGAAATGCTTAATAATCAATGACTAGAAACAATTCAACTATTTCGGTGCTATCATATCCTCTGGTTTGACAAGTTCATCAAATTCTTCACCACTTAAGAGATTGAGAGCAATGGCTGTTTCTTTTAGGGAGCTATTGTTTTTAAAGGCAGTTTTGGCTACTTTGGCTGCATTCTCATAACCAATTTTACGGTTAAGAGCGGTAACTAGCATCAACGAGTGGTGTAGAAAGTAATCAATTTTCTCTTTGACTGGTTCAATACCTACCGCACAATTACGATCAAAACTTAAGCAAGCATCTCCCAGTAAACGAATAGATTGAAGTAAGTTATAGCCAATAACAGGCATATATACATTAAGTTCAAAATTACCAGATGCACCTGCCATAGTAATGGTGGTGTCATTACCGATAACTTGGCAGCAAACCATTGTCATTGCTTCACATTGAGTCGGATTAACTTTGCCAGGCATGATTGAAGATCCAGGTTCATTCTCAGGAATACGCAACTCTCCTAAGCCACAGCGAGGACCACTGGCTAACCAGCGAATGTCATTAGCAATTTTATTGAGACTCGCAGCAATTGTTTTTAATGCACCAGAAGTATAGACGCAAGCATCTCGAGCCGCTAACGCTTCAAATTTGTTTGGTGCTGTCACAAAAGGCAATTGACTTAATTGACTGAGTTCTTGAGCAACATCGTGAGCATAGTCAGGGTGACTATTCAAACCAGTTCCTACTGCTGTACCGCCTAGAGGTAGTTCGTATAAACCTGTTAAGGCATCTTGTAAGCGTTGAAGTCCATGATCCAATTGACTGACATAACCAGAAAACTCTTGACCTAGAGTTAGTGGTGTTGCGTCTTGCAAATGGGTACGACCAATTTTTACAATGGATGAAAACTCCTCGGCTTTTTGATGTAAGGTATTTCTCAGTTGTGTTAGTGCAGGGATAAGTTGTCGATTGATTTCAAGAGCGCAAGCAACATGGATAGCTGTAGGAAAAGAATCATTTGTTGATTGAGCATGGTTTACATGATCATTGGGATGAATAGGATGATAGGCAGCTAAGCCTGTACCTGCTAATTCATTGGCACGATTAGCTAATACCTCATTCATATTCATATTAGACTGAGTACCTGAACCTGTTTGCCATACAACCAGTGGAAATTGATGATTAAACTTATTAGCAAGAACATCTTCAGCTGCTTGTACAATTAATGTGGCTTGTTCTTGTTTAATACGTCCTAGGCGTGCATTGGTAATAGCCGCTGCTTTTTTTACTAATGCCATGGCGTGAATAAGAGGGATAGGAAGTGTTTCGCCACCAATCTTAAAATTTTCTCGGCTACGTTGTGTCTGCGCTCCCCAATAAGCATCAGCGGGAACTGCGACGTCTCCCATCGTATCGTGTTCAATTCTAGTGTTCATTTTTGCTCCTAATTGGTAATGATAATTGTTTTTATTTTATGTAAATTAAAAAAATTTTGCCAATAAAAAAGAAATACAGGGTTAATACGATTTTTTAAGATTTGGAAAAGACTATACAATACAAGACAGACTTAGAAAATATATAGTGCTTAAGGAAGTATGATGACAGCTGAATCTTTAGTTTTATCTGAAAAAATTGGGAAGGTGTTAGTAATTACAATTAACCGACCTGATTCACGCAATGCTTTAACATATGACACCTCATTTGCTTTGGCAGATGCGATAGATCAATTAGATAATGATCCTGAATTGTCTTTGGCTATTTTAAGTAGGACAAGGAGAGCATTTTTGTGCAGGCATGGATTTAAAAGAGTTTGCAAGAACTCAACGGCGTGCTGTTGTACCTGGACGAGGTTTAGGTGGTTTATGCGAAGCGTTACCTAAAAAACCATTGATTGCAGCGGTAGAAGGTTATGCGTTAGCGGGTGGTTTTGAATTAGTACTTGCTTGTGATTTGATTGTGGCATCAAATACGGCTAAGTTTGGTTTACCTGAAGCAAAAAGAGGGCTAGTACCAGGTTCTGGGGGGATGTTACGCTTACCTCAACGAGTGCCATACCATGTAGCGATGGAGTTGCTATTAACAGGCGATATGTTAACGGCAGAGCGTGCACATCAGTTAGGATTAGTTAATGAGCTAGTTGAACCAGGTCGGGCATTAGATGCCGCGTTAGCATTGGCACAACGTATTGCTGCCAACGGTCCTTTATCGCTCAAAGTGATTAAGCAAGTAGTGATAGAGTCACAAGGCTGGACACCAGAAACCATGTTCGCCTTGCAACAGCCTCGCATGGCACATATCTTCTCCTCTGCGGATGCTAAAGAGGGGGCTACAGCATTCGCTGAAAAACGTGCACCAGTATGGAAAGGCGAATAGTTTTTAATAATAATTCTCAATTACAATAAACTCAGCAATGGCTTGAGAGGCTTAGGATTCCCAATAATTACAGTATGATTAAACTAATTTTATCTAACTGGATTTATTGGGAGTTTTTATGACTACAGTCATTAAAGAGGCTGATTTAGTGCAATCAATTGCAGATGCTGTTCAGTTTATCAGCTACTATCATCCACAAGACTATATTCAACATCTGGCTCGTGCTTATGAACGTGAAGAGAGTCCTGCTGCTAAGGACGCTATCGCACAAATTTTAACTAATTCGCGTATGTGTGCAGAGGGACATCGTCCGATTTGTCAAGATACAGGTATTGTTAATGTATTTTTGAAAATTGGGATGGATGTTAAATTAGATATCAAAGGTACTTTGCAAGAAGCATGTGATGAGGGGGTGCGTCGTGGTTATCTAAATCCTGATAATAAATTACGTGCTTCTGTGCTATCGGATCCGATTTTTGAACGCAAAAATACACGTGATAATACGCCTTGTATTGTGTCGGTAGAGCTTGTTCCTGGTAATACAGTTGATGTGCAAGTCGCTGCTAAAGGCGGTGGTTCTGAAAACAAAACAAAATTCGCCATGCTAAATCCAAGCGATAGTATTGTAGATTGGGTATTAAAAACAGTGCCTTTAATGGGAGCGGGTTGGTGTCCTCCAGGCATGTTAGGTATCGGTATTGGTGGTACAGCTGAAAAAGCAATGTTGATGGCAAAACAGGCTTTAATGGATGATATCGATATGTATGAGTTGTTGGCGAGAGGACCACAAAATAAACTCGAAGAACTACGAATTGAGCTTTATGAAAAAGTGAATGCGCTTGGTATTGGCGCTCAAGGTTTGGGGGGGTTAACAACCGTACTAGATGTAAAAATTAATACATTCCCAACTCATGCTGCTTCTAAACCTATTGCGATGATTCCTAACTGTGCAGCAACTCGCCATGTGCACTTTGTCTTAGACGGTAGTGGTGTGGCTGATTTACCAGTTCCGTCTCTTGATTTATGGCCAAATGTTCATTGGGCACCCGATTACAATAAATCTAAACAAGTGAATTTAGATACCTTGACTAAGGAAGAAGTAGCGAGCTGGAAACCAGGTCAAACCCTATTATTATCAGGCAAAATGCTAACTGGTCGTGATGCGGCACATAAGCGTATTCAAGATATGCTAGCTAAAGGCGAAAAACTTCCTGTCGATTTTACCAATCGTGTTATTTATTATGTTGGTCCAGTGGATCCTGTGCGTGATGAAGTAGTGGGCCCAGCAGGTCCAACAACAGCAACACGTATGGATAAATTTACAGATATGATGTTGGAAAAAACAGGTTTGATTGCGATGATTGGTAAAGCAGAGCGTGGCCCTGCCGCCATTGAGTCTATTCAAAAACATAAATCTGCCTATTTAATGGCGGTAGGTGGTTCAGCTTACTTGGTGTCTAAAGCTATTCGTTCCGCT
Organism: Pelistega indica; assembly: GCF_000506865.1. Classification (GTDB taxonomy): domain Bacteria; phylum Pseudomonadota; class Gammaproteobacteria; order Burkholderiales; family Burkholderiaceae_B; genus Taylorella; species Taylorella indica. The sequence goes on along the minus strand of NZ_AYSV01000090.1, from coordinate 6,489 downwards.
AAGGTAGTTGGTTTTGAAGATCTTGGTATGGAGGCCATTTATGAATTTGAGGTGAAAGATATGCCTGTCACAGTAGCTGTGGATTCAACAGGAACCTCTGTTCATACAACAGGTCCTAAAGAGTGGAAAGTCAAAATTGGTAAATTACCAGTGACAGACTAATCATTTTTTTCTGTTTGATGATAACCCTAAGATGATGTGTAAGCATTGTTTTAGGGTTTTTTGTTGTTATTAGCAGTGAAATTGATTAGGCAGAATAGACGTTCAAACTATATTTAAGGTACTTCAGTGGTGACCAAAATCATAGTTGTTTAATTTTTTAGCCTATTATTTTTTAGTAGGTATGATGTACCTATTGATAGTGATAAGTTCGTTTTTTGTATGAGTCATAGGCTCCAAAATTGAACAAAATAATTTTTAAACAAGGGAAATTACTAGTTTTTAAGTATCAATAGATGTTTTATAACTATTGAATAATTTAGTCATCAAAAGGAAGTAACGTATGAAAGGTATCAGACAAAAGGTTTTATGTGGTGCTTTATTGAGTGTATTTGCTTGTACGGCTAATGCAGCAGGAACCTTGGTCTTTTGTTCAGAGGGTAGTCCAGCAGGATTCGATTCAGCACAATACACTGCCGCGACAGATTTTGATGCGAGTGCTAGACCTGTTTATAACGCCTTGTTAATGTTTCCACGAGGTGAGACCAAGGTAGCACCTGCGTTGGCAGAAAGTTTTGATGTGTCTGATGATGGTTTGGTGTATACATTCTACCTACGCAAAGGGGTGAAATGGCATACGACTAAATACTTTACACCAACACGTGAATTTAATGCGGATGATGTAGTGTTTACCTTTGATCGTTTAGGTAACAAAGAAAATGCTTTTAATAAAGCCTATTCTGTGGAATTTCCATACTACACAGATATGGGTCTAGACAAGAATATTAAGTCGGTTGAAAAGGTAGATGATTACACAGTCAAAATCACATTAAACAAAAATGATGCATCTTTTACGCAAACCCTAGCGATGCCTTTTAGCTCAATTTACTCCAAAGAGTATGCCGATAAATTATTAGCTGACGGTAAAGCGGAAATGATTAATCAGCAACCAGTAGGAACTGGTCCATTTATTTTTGAGCGTTATCAAAAAGATGCCTCTATTCGTTATAAGGCGAATAAAGAATATTGGAATGTGGATGATAAACCTTTGGTGGATAATCTGATTTTTGCGGTTACGAAAGATGCGTCTGTTCGTTATCAAAAATTAAAAGCAGGTGAGTGTCATATCATGTCTTACCCATTGCCTGCTGATGTTGAGAGTATGAAAAAAGATACTAAACTTAAAGTGCTTTCACAAGCAGGCTTTAATGTTGGGTTTCTTTATTACAATACCGAAAAAGAGCCACTTAAAACAGCAGATGTACGTGTGGCTTTAGATATGGCGATGAATAAAGATGCCATTATTAAAGCAGTTTATGGCGGTCAAGGTGAATCAACGCCAAATCCTATGCCACCAACCCAGTGGTCATTTAATAAAGACATTAAATCTCGAGAAACTGACATTGCTAAAGCCAAAGAGTTATTAGCCAAAGCAGGTTATCCAGATGGGTTCGATCTCACTTTATGGTCTTTACCCGTACAACGTCCCTATAACCCAAATGGTCGTTTAATGGCAGAGATGCTACAAGCCGACTGGGCGAAGATTGGTGTAAAAGTAAATATCACCACTTATGAATGGGGTGAATATTTAAAACGTGCCAAAGCAGGAGATCATCAAGTCGTGATGGCAGGATGGATTGGCGATAATGGAGATCCCGACAATTGGTTGGGTAATGTATTTGGCTGTGAGGCAATTGGTGGCGTTAATTATTCACGTTTCTGCTATGAACCATTTCAGAAAATATTAACTGAAGCTCGTCAAATCAATGATGTCGCTCAACGGACTAAATTGTATGAGCAAGCACAAGTTATTTTCCATGAGCAAATGCCAGCTTCACCAATAGGAACCTCTATCGTCAGTGTGCCTATGAGCAGTAATGTAGAAGGGTTCAAAATTAGTCCATTTGGTGCCTTTGAATTTACAGGCGTAAGTATCAAATAATTATTCGATGATTTAGACAATCAATTCTAAATATTTTAAGAGTGAAATATTTTTGTTTCAATCTTTTTTATCAATAATTTAGAGGAGTGGCGTAATTCATTGTCAAAATTACTAATATCAATAGATGAAGGGGGATTGCTAGTTATTTATTAGGTATATATGTTTTTATAAGTAGCACTTGATTATTAATTTGAAGTAAAGGAATATATTGATGAAAAAACGGTTTAACACTATTTTAAATGTAGCATTACTTAGTATATGTACAAGCTCAGTTTATGCAGCAGGCACACTAGTTTATTGTTCAGAGGGAAGTCCTGCTGGTTTTGATTCTGCTCAATATGTATCAGCTACCGACTTTGATGTGAGTGCAATTAATGTATATAACCCATTACTTCAATTTCCTCGAGGTGAAACTAAGGTAGCGCCTGCATTAGCTGAGAGCTTTGATGTGTCTGATGATGGTTTAGTCTATACGTTCCATTTACGCAAGGGTGTAAAATGGCATACGACCAAATACTTTACACCAACACGAGAGTTCAATGCGGATGATGTATTGTTTACTTTTGATCGTTTAGCCAATAAAGATAATCCATTAAATAAAGCTTACCCAGTAGAGTTTCCACTCTTTAAGGGAATGGGATTAGATAAAAATATTAAGTCTGTGGAAAAAATTGATGACTATACAGTGAAAATGACATTAAGCAAGAATGATGCGTCATTTGCTCAGAGTCTAGCGATGCCTTTTGGCTCAATTTATTCTAAAGAATATGCGGATAAATTAGTGGCTGACGGTAAGGCGGAAATGATTAATCAGCAACCAGTAGGAACAGGACCATTTATTTTTGACCGTTATCAAAAAGACGTATTGATTCGGTATAAGGCAAACAAAGCGTATTGGGATAAAGACGATATGCCGCAGGTGGATAACTTAATTTTCGCGATTACGAAAGATGCTGCTGTGCGTTATCAAAAATTAAAAGCGGGTGAATGCAATATTATGTCTTATCCATTGCCAGCTGATGTGGAAAGCATGAAAAATGATGCAAATATTAAAGTACTTTCCCAACCAGGTTTTAATGTAGGCTTTGTCCACTATAACACTGAAAAAGAACCATTTAGCAAGCCGGAAGTAAGAGTGGCACTAGATATGGCGATTAATCGTCAGGCGATTTTAAAAGCAGTTTATGGAGGGCAGGGGGAGCTAGCACCTAATCCTATGCCTCCATCGCAATGGGCTTATAACAAAGATATCAAGGTACGTGATATGGATGTTGAAAAAGCCAAAGAATTATTAGCCAAGGCGGGTTATCCTAATGGGTTTGAGGCAACCTTATGGGCTTTACCTGTACAGCGTCCGTATAATCCAAATGGTCGCTTAATGGCGGAGATGATACAGGCGGATTGGGCTAAAGTTGGAGTGAAAGTGAATATCACCACGTATGAATGGGGTGAATATTTGAAGCGCGCTAGAGATGGTGAGCACGAAGTGATGATGTCTGGTTGGACGGGGCAAAATGGTGATCCCGATAACTGGTTAAATGGTCTCTTTGGTTGTGAGGGCGTGGGTGGAAATAATAACTCTCGTTTTTGCTATGAACCATATCAAAAAATCATTATTCAGGCACGTGAACTTAGAGATGCTAATGAGCGTACAAAACTCTATGAACAAGCACAAGTCATTTGGCATGAGCAAATGCCAGCGTCTCCTATAGGTACTTCTATTGTGAATGTGCCAATGGGTAAAAATGTAGATGGTTTCAAAATCAGTCCATTTGGCGCATTTAAATTTACTGGTGTTAGTGTTAAGTAATTAATGTTATTTGTTTAATTTTTAACTTTTAATAGAGAGTGGGAGTAATTATTGCACCCACTCTTTTCTTTTATGTTTAAAAATATCGCTTAGTGGTATAGCAATGGTGATTAATAATTGTTGGTTATCGCTTAGAGTTAGTGTTTAGCATCATTAGCGGTTTTTTAACTATGTAAGCATAGCTCCTCTTGAACAATTCTCTTTAATGTTATGCATAAAATGCTTTTATTCTGTGCAAATTACTTTTATCGTGCATAGAAAACAAGGGAAATCACTAGTTGCTCATGAGGCATAATTGTTTTATAACTGTAAGATATATTAACAATTATTAAAAGGAAACGATTTATGAAAAAAGTAGCACAAAAAGTTTTAGGGGCAGCGCTACTGACTGCATTTGCTAGTTCTGCTTATGCAGCAGGTACATTAGTTTACTGTTCGGAAGGTAGCCCTGCAGGTTTTGATTCTTCTCAATTTACAGCTGGTACAGACTTTAATGCGAGCGCGAGAAACGTATATAGCAGCCTTTTACAGTTTCCACGTGGTGAAACCAAAGCAGCGCCAGCATTAGCAGAAAGTTTTGATGTGTCGGATGATGGTTTGGTATATACATTCCACCTACGCAAAGGGGTGAAATGGCATACGACTAAATACTTTACACCAACACGTGAATTTAATGCGGATGATGTGGTATATACCTTTGATCGTCTAGGCAATAAGGATAACGCCTTTAATAAAGCGTATCCAGTGGAGTTTCCATATTATACGGATATGGGTCTAGACAAGAATATTAAATCTGTGGAAAAGGTGGATGATTACACAGTCAAAATCACATTAAACAAAAATGACGCCTCATTTACGCAAACCTTAGCGATGCCTATCGGTATTATTTATTCCAAAGAGTATGCGGATAAATTATTAGCTGACGGTAAAGCAGAAATGATTAATCAGCAACCCGTAGGGACAGGACCATTTATTTTTGAACGCTATCAAAAAGACGCCTCAATTCGTTATAAAGCGAATAAAGAATATTGGAATAAAGATGATATGCCACAGGTGGACAACTTAATTTTTGCGATTACAAAAGATGCGTCTGTTCGTTATCAAAAATTAAAAGCAGGTGAGTGTCATATCATGTCTTACCCATTGCCGGCCGATGTTGAAAATATGAAAAAAGACGCTAAGTTAAAAGTACTCTCACAGCCTGGCTTTAATGTCGGCTTTGTTTACTATAATACTGAAAAAGAGCCATTTAATAAGGCGGATGTGCGCGTAGCGTTAGATATGGCAATGAATAAACCAGCTATCTTAAAAGCGGTTTATGGCGGACAAGGTGAGCTCAATCCTAATCCAATGGCGCCAACCCAATGGTCATTCAATAAAGAGATTAAGGTTCGTGAAACCAATGTTGAAAAAGCCAAAGAGTTATTAGCTAAAGCGGGCTATCCTAATGGTTTTGAAGCAACCTTATGGTCTTTACCGGTACAACGCCCTTATAACCCAAATGGTCGTTTAATGGCAGAGATGCTACAAGCCGGCTGGGCGAAGATTGGTGTCAAAGTAAATATCACCACGTATGAATGGGGTGAGTATTTAAAACGAGCTAAAGCAGGTGAACATCAAATTGCTATGGTGGGTTGGACAGGTGATAATGGTGACCCAGATAACTGGTTAGGCAACTTATTTAGTTGTTCAGCTGTGGGAGGCAGTAATTATTCCCGCTTCTGTTATGAGCCTTTTGAAAAAGTAATCACTGAAGCTCGTCAAATTAATGATGTGGCTCAACGAACTAAATTGTATGAACAAGCACAAGTTATTTTCCATGAGCAAATGCCTGGTTCGCCAATGGGGACGTCAATTGTGAATGTGCCTACGACTAAAAATGTAGAGGGTTTCAAAATTAGTCCATTTGGTGCATTTGAATTTACAGGCGTAAGCGTCAAATAATTTTTAAAGCTAAAAATGTAAAAGGAGCGGAGCAAATCTTGCGCTGCTCCTTTTTGTTCAACATGTAGACCAAGGTTGAGTAAAAAGCTTGGTGGTAGTGCAAGAGTGCACTATGGTGAGGTGGTTTTTTGTCTTTATGGATAAGGGCAAGGGAAATTACTAGTTGTTTAGAGAAAATGATTGTTTTATAACTAATCAGCTTGTTAAAAAACCATCAAAAGGATGTGATTTATGAAGAAAGTGGCTCAAAAAGTTCTATATGGAGCATTATTTAGTGCTTTTGCCTGTTCTGCTCAAGCAGCGGGTACATTAGTCTATTGTTCTGAAGGTAGTCCAGCAGGCTTTGATTCTGCTCAATACAATACAGGAACAGACTTTGATGCGAGTGCCAGAAGTGTGTATAACACCTTGTTGTTATTCCCACGTGGTGAAACCAAAGCAGCGCCAGGGTTAGCAGAAAGTTTTGATGTGTCTGATGATGGTTTGGTGTATACATTCCACCTACGCAAAGGGGTGAAATGGCATACGACTAAATACTTTACACCAACACGTGAATTTAATGCCGATGACGTGGTATATACGTTTGATCGCCTAGGCAAACAAAGAAAACGCCTTTAATAAAGCGTATCCAGTG
>NZ_AYSV01000089.1 GCF_000506865.1 Pelistega indica | reverse complement strand
TCAGCATCAGTAAAAGGGGGTAGGACAGTATTTATCAGCAAACATATGTCGATACTTACAGTAAAGTAGCGCATTGTAAGCTATACACCTCTAAAACCCCTATTACTTCTGCAGACTTACTTAATGATCGTGTATTACCTTTTTATGCAGAGCATTGTATTTACCTGTATTACGCATTCTGACAGATAGAGGAACAGAGTTCTGCGGTAAGGTAGAGCATCATGATTATGAGCTTTATCTAGTTATTAATGAAATTGAGCATACAAAGACTAAGGCTCGATCACCTCAAACCAATGGTATTTGCGAGCGCTTCCATAAGACCATTTTGCAGGAGTTTTATCAAGTAACGTTCCGCAAAAAACTCTATGCTGATTTAGATAGTTTGCAAAAAGACCTAGACGAATGGCTTGATTTCTGATAATAATGAACGAACTCAATCAAGGAAAGATGTGTGCTGTGGGCGAACACCCATAGAAACATTGATTGATGGTAAACAGATTTGGAACAGCAAAAAGCTGAGCTAAATCTAATCTGACAGACACCGCTTGTCAAACGGGGAACTGTCAGATGAAGTCTGAACTTCTACATGTAAAAAGTGTGTAAAATCTTTAAATTTTTAGGTTAAAACCTTTTTATTTTTGTGGAGCAAGATTTTATTATTCTTGATTTTAATAGTGTTTTTGGTGGCTCTTCCCGATTCGAACGGGGGACCTGCGGATTATGATTCCGTCGCTCTAACCGACTGAGCTAAAGAGCCACTTGCTAAAACAAGAATATAACTATAAAACGCATTGATTTATTTGTCAATTCAATATTTAATATTAGTTGAAAAAAAGCTTAATTAGCTATTCTCGTTGTAAAAAAATAACAACAAAAACTTAGTATTCTTAGGAAATGACGGCTACCTGAGGATATTTAGAGATTTTTATAAGCACCTACTCTATGTCCTTATCGCCACATTCTTTGTGGTTTTGAACACTATCGGATTCTGGCTCTAATAGAAAACGAAAATCATCTCGTTCTTCCTCAACACTAGTAAATAAATCTATTAATGTTTCAAAAAGCTCATTCCCCAATAGGTAACGGCTCTCTGTCGCATCAAACCACTGAATCGTAATAGGGCCTGGTAAATCAGTACTGAGAAAATCATATAGAGCATCTAAGTTTTTAGAGAAATAACTTGGAAGCTCAACAGCTTGATCCAAGGCAGTATAAATATCATCTATGCGTTGAATATTCTTTAACTCTATTTGCATGCTGGCACCTGATAAAAACTTTCATAATGGTCAATTGTCACGTAACGCTCACCTTCTCGATTAAAAACTATGCGCTTGGCATTACGCTTTTTGCCTCTATAATCTAAATCAGCTTCTTGCCATTGACCTAAAGGTAACCGTTTTTCAAAATTACCAAACTTATCTCCACCAATAGATTTACCTCTTAACTCATCAATTTTATTAAACTCCATACCCGGTCTCCAACCAAACTCATTGGCACGTTTTTTGGTAATAAAATAATTGGGTAATTGATTATTAGCATTTAATGAACGGATAATATCGACCAACTGATCAACATTAATTTGTCCCTTTAGCTTCTCTTTATTAAATTTCTCAATCACTACTTCGCAAGATGAGGAAGAGGACTGATTGAGTACTGATACATCTTGGCTAGATGGTTTCTTAGCAAGTGACCATGCCACTCCACTCTGTAGAACACTTAAAGACATCAGTGATACAAAAATCACATTACGAACAGTTAACATTATCGCTAGCTCCTCACAAAACTTTTTTATTGTAATATGAAAAAGTATACTGAATTTTCTTTGAACGTGACACAACGAAACAAACTTTTCTATAGTAGTAAATGAAAAAATTTTAATTTCACTAGCGTGTTTTTATTTAACCATGTAAACTTAATGAATAAGTATTATTAAGGTTACAAATAATGAAAGCAATTATTAAAGTTCTCATGGTGCTAGGTATTTTAGGGCTCGTGACTTTCGGTGCTTGGAAAGTATTAGATTCCACTTTATTCGCTGAGGAAGACACTGATACCTCTACACCAGCAATTACCGCTGATGCCAATATTAATAATGAAGCACAAAATAAGCCTAAAACTATGTCAAAAGATGAGGCATTTTCTCAAACATCTGACGATGATAATGGAAACGATACTAACGAGCAGCTCACATGTGAAGCCGCTAATGATACGATTCAAAAGCTATACGATATGCGTATGAAAGATAAACCCGTGTCTGACGCATTGACATATATTGAGGATGAAGCAACCATTCCAGAACAATATCTTGAGGCTTTTAAAACATTCTCCAATCTGTTATGGTCAACATCAAAGGATCACATCAAACCTTTATCAGAGTTACGTGAACAGTTTTCCGAAAAATGTTTAAATGCTGAAAAATAGCTAATAAATAACTATTTTTCTCTTGACCTTTCAAAACTATAAATCCCTCGATAGTATAAACACTCCGAGGGATTTATCTATTATTGATTATATCTTATGAAGGTAATGGAGAACTTTACGCCTTAGCGTATCACTAGATAAATAGATATCTTATCCTTGCTATTCCCCATCCGTAACTTGTTCATAACAAACAAAACCATTAACTAGCCGTAACCCCTTCTTCTGAAGTCTGAAGATGCTCAGAAGCAGTCGCTGTAGGACTTGCATTGGCTGGTCTATACACCTGATTTAAACTTTCCATTAATGCTTCAGTAGTCAATTCAGGCTGGAATGATTTAGCTGTCGCTGCAGGCCAAGCCACTTCATATAATCGGAAAGTATAATTACCTTTTAGTAAATCGTTTTCTTTAATTTCAGGATAAATAGCTGATAGCAATCTAACCTCTGTTGGCGAAATTCGTCGCGCAATATGATGCGCTTTCAACTGATTAGGATGACTTAACCCTGCTGCACCAACTAATTCGGCTAATGCATGCATCGTATTTTTGTGATAGTTATAAACGCGAGAGGATTTATTATCTACATCTAAACCACGTTGGCGCTTAGGATCTTGTGTAGCCACACCCGCTGGGCATTTGTCAGTATGACATACTTGCGCTTGAATACAACCAACAGCAAACATATAGCCACGGCCAGCATTACACCAATCCGCCCCTAATGAAAGCATACGGGCGATATCAAAAGCAGACGTAATTTTACCTGCTGCACCAATTTTAATATGCTTTCTTAATCCAACGCCTACTAACGTATTATGCACTAATCGCAAGGCTTCACGTAGCGGTGTCCCCACGTGATCAGTAAACTCTACTGGTGCCGCACCCGTTCCCCCTTCTGCGCCATCAACAACGATAAAGTCTGGATAAATACCTGTTTCTAGCATCGCTTTAGCAATCGCAAAAAACTCCCATGCATGCCCCACACAAATCTTAAAACCAGTTGGTTTACCACCAGATAAATCACGCATACGTTTGATAAACTCCAACATACCTATTGGATTATCAAATTCTGGATGAGTTGGCGGAGAGTTACAATCCACACCAATAGGAATACCTCGAGCTTCTGCAATCTCAGCAGTCACTTTTGCGGCAGGTAAAATACCGCCATGCCCCGGCTTAGCACCTTGTGAAATTTTTAATTCAATCATTTTCACATTAGGCATACGAGCTTTTTCAGCAAATTTTTCATCACTGAAACGACCGTCATCATTACGACAGCCAAAATAACCTGAGCCAATATTCCAAATTAGATCACCACCTTTCATATGATACTTACTGATACCACCCTCACCCGTATCATGAGCAAAATGTCCTCTTTGTGCACCAATATTTAGTGCTGAAATAGCATTAGCAGATAAAGCACCAAAACTCATCGCTGAAATATTGAATAATGAAATACTATAAGGTTGTGTACATTGCGGACCACCTACCGTTGTTCTAAAGTCAGTATCGCTGATATGGTAAGGATGCATAGAATGGTTAATCCATTCGTAATCTTTTTCATAAACATCTTTAATCGTACCAAATGGGCGTTTATCCACTTGTTGTTTAGCCCGTTGATAGACAATAGATCGTTGCAGTCTCGAAAAAGGTAAATTATCGGTATCACTTTCAATAAAATATTGTCGAATTTCAGGACGAATATTTTCAAATAAAAAACGTAGATTACCAATCACAGGATAATTACGACGAATTGAATGTCTTGTTTGTTTTATATCATATATACCAAGAATGCTTAATGCCAAACTAGGAATAAAAAGCCACAACCATCCTGCATCAACAAACAGTAAAAAGAAGGAAAGTACACACAATACTAGTATCAAGACAAAAACAAGATTTCGGGTGAAAAAAGGAATTCGCATAAATTGTCTCTAATTTAATTTATTTGATTTGATTAATACGCAATCATACCACTATAACAATAACATACCTATAGTAAGTAAAGAAAAAGCTTCAGGAAACACTTCCTGAAGCTTTTATACGAATCTAAAAAATCTAATTATTTAGATGTAGTTGTTCTACCAGCTACAGCATCAACAATGCTAGTTGCTACTTTTTCGTCACGCACTGGAACGTATAAGTAATTTTCTTGTGCAAAAGCACCAACAGCAGCTAATTGACCGTCAACAGTTGTTACGTAGTTTTGACCTTTTGGTGTTGCTTTTAATGCAGCTAAACCATCTTTGTTCAATGCTAAACGTACGAAAGAACGACCTTGGTTATCTTTAACACTTTCCAAAGCAGTTAATTGGTTACGAGTAATAATTGGTTTAGTTGTGTTAACGTAAATAGTTTGTTTATCAGTAATTTTAACTGCTTGGTAACCTTTTACCGCTTTTTGGCTAGCTAAGAAGACGTCAATAGAAGCTTGTTTTGCAGGAGTAACTGCATCAGCTACTGCACCAGCAGCATTTGATACTGTATTAGCTGTAGCATTAGCTGCATCTTTTACAGTTGAACAACCGGCTAAAATAACTGCTAAAGGTAATACAGCAACAGCTAATTTGCGAGATAATTTCATATTTCTTCCTTTATAAATATAATTAACGATAATTATATTATATCAAAATAAAGTATAAATGCACGCCCCACTATGCATAAGAATTGTTAAGTCGTGCATTCTATATTTCAAATTATTACACAGCCTCAGCTGTGAATTTAATTATTTTTTACGTAATAAATCAGCTAAATCACGCGCATCATTTAAAGATTTCATTGGAATTAGTAATACGCCGTCTTGTAATTTTGCGTCTGCATTGTTCACTTTGGCAAATACTGAGTTATTTAAACTAGCTAATACTGTATTAGCCATATTAGCTCTTAATGCACTAGATAAACGAGCATTAGCTGCATCAGTTAAACGAACACCTAAAGCAGGCTCACCAGCAACTGTTTTTGCAACGAATGCATTACGTACATCTGCATTGCTAACAATAGCACCAGAAGTGTAGTAAGTTACGTTGTCAGACATTACTTCTACTGTAGCAGCAGGAGTTTCTGCTACTGCTTTTGATTTTTTAGATTTTTTTTGTTTTTTTAGCAGCTTTTGCAACTGTTTTTTGTGTAGAACCTACATAAAGGTTAAATGACTTAGCGTGTGCTGCCTCTTTAGCTAACGCATCTCTTAATGTAGTATCAGTTTTAGCTACTGTTGTTGTAGTAGATGAAGAACCACCTGTAGCAAAACATGCTGTTAATGCTAAAGCTAATGTTGAGCTAACTAAAATACGAGTAATTTTCATTATGCCTAATCCTCAGAAAATAATAAAACAAGCTTACTATATAGAATTTACTTGAAATAGTCACTAAAAATCTTTGTTTTTTAAAAGAAAAAATGTAAATTTTGGTAAAATGACCAAGTTTTTAGTGATAATAACCTGGACATTTATCAATTTGACTCAAATCAATTGTCTGTGCCCCAGGTTGTAAGTTGATTTTTTTAGCCAATAAACCACCATATTCAATCGGTCCGCTTCTAGGTGCTTCATCTAACCAATAGATACGAGTTGATAAATAGTATTCTCCCGAAGGGACATTAGGAAATGCAAACTGACCATAATTATTGGTTTTCGTTTGAATCAATGCTTGTTGATATAAGGCATCTGGTTGCCCTTTTAACACTTTGCCATGACGACACACTTCAGTAAACCATTGCGTACTAGCTTTAGAGACGGGATTTAACACAACATCAATAAAACCACCTACTCTTTCTTGAAAACTCCTGTTATCACGTAAATACGCTCGACCAACTAAATGTGAAATTCCCGTATGACCACCTATATCATTAGGATTAAATGGAACTCGTTCAACTTCTGTGCGTTTTGGATGAGAAATTTGTCCATAACGATACTCAGTCACTGTACCACACGCAGTTAGCACCATCGCTAAAAGACTAATGAATCCCAAACGTAAATGCTTCAACGTCATTTATGATTCTTCCTTTGCAAATAGAAATAGGCAGCTTTAAATAAAAGCTGCCTATAAAATAATTTAGAACTACATTGGATATTATATAACCCGTATTTTATTAACAAATTTCAAAGAGGTTAAATATCCGTAAACTATTTCATAAGTTGATTGATTATATCACTTACCCTATAGAATATAGACCAATTACTTTACAATAATTAACTACCGTCTACCTCGTCCAAAAATAAACGAAAGAACAGCTACAATTAAAAACACGACAAATAAAATTTTTGCAATACTTGCAGCAGTCCCCGCAATTCCACCAAAACCTAATACGGCAGCAATTAAAGCAATCACTAAAAATACGACAGCATAATGTAACATATCAGCTCCTTTTCTTTAATTTATATAAGTCTCTTTCATTGTAAAGAATATGATAAATAAAGATATACGTATTCACGTATTTTTTGTATGTATTTGCTGGACAGTGTAAAAATATATTACAAAACAAAAGCCACTATAGGAACAACCATAGTGGCCTGAGAGTCTTTATCAACTATCTCTGACAGTTTTTACTTAATTGATTTAGCTAACTTATGAGCATGTCCAATATAAGAGCGTGGTGTCATTTTGAGTAGGCGTTGTTTAGCGTCTTTTGGCAAATCTAGATTCGCAATAAACTCTCTTAAAGCCTCTTCTGTAATCCCACGACCGCGAGTTAATGCTTTCAATTGTTCATATGGCTGTGGTAAACCATAACGACGCATAACTGTTTGCACTGGCTCTGCTAAAACTTCCCAACAGCTATCAATATCAGCATCAATAGCGGCAGCATTTAATTCTAGCTTACCAAGACCTTTTAAGTGTGAATCCCAAGCAACCAAACAGTAACCGAGTGCAACACCTAAATTTCGCAATACAGTAGAGTCTGTCAAATCACGTTGCCAACGAGAAACAGGCAATTTCTCTGACAAATGACGTAATACCGCATTAGCTAAGCCAATATTTCCCTCTGAGTTTTCAAAATCAATCGGATTTACTTTATGAGGCATCGTTGAAGAACCTACCTCGCCTTCTTTAAGTTTTTGCTTGAAATAACCTAACGAAATATAAGCCCAAATATCACGATTAAGATCTAATAAAATAGTATTTGCTCGAGCAATAGCATCAAAAAGTGCTGCCATCCAATCATGAGGCTCAATTTGAATCGTATATTCATTTTGCTTTAAGCCCAAACCTTTTAACACGTTTTTACTAAAGCTTGCCCAATTAATATCTGGATAAGCACTTAAGTGGGCATTATAGTTACCTGTGGCACCATTCATTTTCGCCAACGCTTCTACTTTACGAATCGCTTCTATGGCATTTTTTAAACGCGCTGCCACATTAGCAAACTCTTTACCCATAGTACTTGGGCTTGCGGGCTGACCATGCGTGCGAGATAGTAAAGGCTGATTAGCATATTGTTTTGCATAAGTAATCAACTTCGCCAAAATTTCTTCTAATTTAGGCAATACAACTTGGTCACGTACTCTTGTTAGCATCAACGCATGAGACGTGTTATTAATATCTTCTGAAGTACATGCAAAATGGATAAATTCAGCCGCTTTAGCCAATGCTTTATCATTTGCAATCTTTTCTTTTAAAAAATACTCAACCGCCTTAACGTCATGATTAGTCGTACGCTCAATTTCTTTGATACGTTGAGCATCTTGTTCTGAGAATTGACTAACAATTTTATTAAGTACCTGTTTTGATTTGGCACTAAATTTAGGCAATTCAGGTAAACCTGCCTCAGACAAAGCGATTAACCAATTGATTTCTACCTCAACGCGGTGAGCCATAAATCCTGCTTCAGATAGAAAAGGACGTAACTCATCACAACGAGAGGCATAACGTCCATCTAGGGGAGACACAGCATTAAGCGCTGTCAATTCTTTTGCAATTTTCATCATGTTATCTAATTTCAACTATTAATAAATAATTCCTCCACCCAAGCAAATATCGCCGTCATACAATACAGCTGATTGCCCCGGTGTGACTGCCCATTGAGCTTGCTCAAAAGCCAACGTAAATTTTTTATCATCCGCACTAACTAGCTGGCACTGAGCATCTTGCTGTCTATAACGTGTTTTTGCACCATAATTACCTAAAGCAGGTGTATAACCAGCAATCCAACTCGCATCTTCTGCTTCCAATTCCGGTTTCAATAACCATGGGTGATCATGACCACTAACCACGTATAACACATTATTCTTAAGATCTTTATGTGCAACATACCATGCATCTGCTGTACCGTCATCAGCCTGATAACCTTTGACGCCACCAATGCCTAAACCTTTACGTTGCCCTAAGGTATAAAAAGCTAAGCCTGTATGTTGACCAATTTCTTTTCCTTCATCTGTCAAAATAGGACCTGGCTTAGTAGGCAAATAGCGATTTAAAAACTCTCTAAACGGTCTCTCCCCAATAAAACAAATCCCAGTCGAGTCTTTCTTCGTAGCATTGGGTAACTTCAATTGTTGTGCAATTTTTCTGACTTCAGTTTTACAAATTTCACCAAGAGGAAAAATCGCTTTACTCAACTGGGCTTGGTTTAATCGATGCAAGAAATAACTTTGATCTTTAAGCGGATCCAAACCCTTTAATAACTGATATTCGGTATTGCCATTAACCTCAATGGAGCGTACTCTGGCATAATGCCCTGTGGCGATAAAATCAGCGCCAAGCGTCATCGCATGGTCCAAAAATGCCTTAAATTTAATTTCTGCATTACACAATACATCTGGATTAGGTGTTCGTCCAGCAGAGTATTCTCGTAAAAATTCTGCAAATACTCTATCTTTATACTCAGCAGAAAAATTAACTGCCTCAATATCAATCCCTAATACATCTGCTACGCTTGCCGCATCAATCCAATCTTGTCGCGTTGAACAGTACTCTGAGTCATCATCGTCTTCCCAATTTTTCATAAACAGACCAACAACATCATAGCCTTGCTCTTTGAGCAACCAAGCACTCACCGACGAGTCAACACCGCCAGACAGACCAATCACAACACGAGGTTTTTTTAAAGTAGTATTCATAATGACGTATTGTAACCGATTTCCCTATGACACACGCCCTTTACAGCAATGCAAATACAAACTCTTTTAAAGCCAAAAATAAAGAGATTAAATGCAGTGTATACACTTAATCTCTTAAAAAATGTGGTTAAGAATTGCTTTTTTCGCTTGTTCTAATTATCTCAAGAATACTTATGCTGATAATTGTTAAGCAGATAGCTTCTGGCGACGATTTTCAACAGCTTTCGCCAGACGTGCTAACACTTGCTCAGTTGTTGACCAATCAATACAACCATCAGTAATACTTTGACCATAAACAAGTGCTTGCCCTTCAACATAATCCTGACGACCAGCAACCAAATGAGATTCAATCATCACACCAAAAATACGCTTATCACCCGCCTCCATTTGTTGTGCTACATCTTCCATCACTAGTGGTTGGTTTTCTGGTTTCTTACTGCTATTAGCATGACTAGCGTCAATCATAATTTTAGGCGTTAATCCCGCTTTTTCTAAGTCAGTACTCGCTGCTTGGACAAACTCGGCTTGATAATTTGGTGTTTTACCACCGCGTAGAATAATATGACAATCGTGATTACCTTTGGTTTTTACAATCGCTGAATGCCCCCCCTTAGTCACCGACAAAAAATGATGGGGTGAAGAAGCTGCCTTAATGGCATCAATCGCAATTTTAGTATTGCCATCTGTTCCATTTTTAAAGCCTACCGGACAAGATAGTCCTGAAGCCAATTCTCGATGCACTTGACTTTCTGTTGTACGTGCACCAATAGCGCCCCATGAAACTAAATCAGCAATATACTGTGGCGTAATCATATCAAGGTATTCACAACCTGCTGGCAATCCTTTTTCATTAATACTTAACAATAATTCACGCGCAATGCGTAAACCCTTATTAATATTAAAACTATGATCTAAATCTGGATCATTAATCAAACCTTTCCAACCTACTGTTGTACGTGGTTTTTCAAAGTAAACACGCATAACTACTTCTAATTGATCTTTATACTTTTCACGCAGTACTTGTAAGCGATCAGCATACTCCAGTGCGGCTTTCGTATCATGGATAGAGCAAGGTCCAACAACCACTACCAAACGATCATCTTGATCAGTCAGAATATTATGAATAGCTTGTCTAGCATCATGTACGACATTTGAAACTCTGATAGAAATAGGAAATTCACGCATCAGGTGAGATGGTGGACTTAACTCTCTAATTTCATGAATACGAATATCATCGGTATTGTATGACACGTTAATTTCTCCTATTTATTACATTAGTTAACTACTTAAAACATAAATTAAAAAAGCCACCTAGTTTTTTAGGCGGCTTCTGGATGGCATTTTGATTAGCTACACAGTATCCTTCTCTCCGCTCTAAGGCTTTGAAAATCCAAAAAAAATAAAAAATAAGATACTGTTTTCATTAGCATATTCATGTTTTCTATGCTAACACAACTATTGTCAGAACCTAAAGAATTTTGGCTTTTGCTTTTACTTCGTTGTTTCATTGCTACATTTAAACTAAAAAGTCCGTTTAGCCGCACCTGATAATTCTTGTAAATAAGCCAAATCTAACAAGACCCAGTCTTTTCTTTTACCTTCAATATAGTTTTTTTGTTGCCACTCACCAAGCAACCTATTCAACGTTTCTGCACGAATCCCTAACTGTGCAGCTAATTGCCTTTGCGTTACTGGAATACTAACCTTTTGCTGATTTCCTTGTTTTTTATTTAATTCAACAAAGTAATGCGCTAATCGCTCTTGTGCAGAACTTGACGTTAACCAATGTACTTGATTAAGTTGCTGATAAACATTAACACTCAAGCCAGATAATAATCGAATAGCCAATTCGGGGTAGTCATAACAAGCCTGATGTAAGGATTGGCGATTCAAACAATACAAATACGCATCATTTCTTGCTCTCGCATTCATTGGGTATTTACCATGCTGCATAAACATAGCTGCATGAGCAATTAATTGGCCCTTACCAAAAATATTGAAGACCCTTTCATCACCTTCTATAGAATACCGAAACATTTCTATTTCACCCTCTGCCACCAACATATATTGCTCAGCAGCATCGCCCTCATTAAACAAAATATCGCCAGCAACAACATTGACATATTTGGCTTCTTGAGTCACAACATCATATAAGCCATCCGGGAAATTCGCAAATAATGGATGTTGTTTAAATAAAGAAATTAAATCTGTTTTATCAGTGACTGGGTATAAATTGATTTTTATCATTTGTAAATAATTTTGTTAATGACAAAATTAACTTGGGGATAAGTATCTATTGCAACAGCGATATTATATTTTATGTTACTCACTATCTGCAATGTGATATTTAATTCCTTAACTAATAATAACTTTATAACTTTTTGGTATCGCAATGGGTCTACTATGATTTACCCTCTTCTACTCATTTTGCATTTATTATGTGCCTTTATTTTTATCGGTACTGTTTTCTTTGAAGTGCTATTTTTACGAAAAATTAGCAAGCAAATCACGCCAGAAATAATGCAACCCGTCAGTAAAGCTATTGGTGGTCGAGCAAAAGAATTAATCCCGTGGGTGCTACTTATTTTATTCAGTACGGGATTGAGTATGGCATGGTTTCATAGAGAAGCTTTAGCTCATCCTTTTCTATCCAGTTTTGGCTTACTTTTAAGTATAAAAATACTCTTAGCCACCAGTATACTTTTTCACTTTATTACGGCCATGACATTACGAAAAAAAGGGAAACTTCAAGGTAAAGTTTCCCGCTTCATTCATACTAGTATCTTTTGCCATATGATTGTATTAGTCATTTTAGCGAAAGCCATGTTCTACATTCATTGGTAAAAGAGTAATAATATCCTAAATTTATGCTTGCGTACCACCCACAGTCAACCCATCGATACGAATCGTTGGCATGCCAACACCGACTGGTACACTTTGTCCATCCTTACCGCATGTGCCAACGCCTGAATCCAAGGATAAATCATTACCTATCATTGCCACTTTATTCATTGTTTCGGGACCATTACCAATTAAAGTTGCTCCCTTAATTGGGTAAGTAATTTTACCATTTTCAATCATGTATGCCTCTGACGCAGAGAATACAAATTTCCCACTAGTAATATCAACCTGACCGCCAGAAAAATTCGCCGCAAAAATACCTTTCTTTACAGAGGAAATAATTTCTTCTGGTGCTTTATCACCACCAAGCATAAACGTATTAGTCATGCGTGGCATAGGTAAATGTGCATAGGATTCCCGTCGACCATTACCTGTTATTGCCGTTTTCATCAGGCGAGCATTCATAGTATCCTGCATATAACCACGTAAAATACCATCTTCGATTAATACGTTACGTTGCGTTGGATTGCCTTCGTCGTCAATATTCAATGAACCACGTCGATCCGGAATAGTCCCATCATCAATGACGGTTACTCCTTTTGAAGCAACTCGTTCACCTACACGACCAGAGAAAATACTTGAGCCTTTGCGATTAAAGTCACCTTCTAAACCATGACCCACAGCTTCATGCAATAAAATACCAGGCCAGCCAGCCCCCAACACCACCATCATTTCACCAGCAGGAGCCGCTTTGGCATTTAAATTAGTTAACCCCTCTTTGACTGCTTTATCGACATAGCTTTGTAAGAGGTCTTCTGTAAAATAATTTAACCCATAACGACCACCGCCACCTGCATGACCGACCTCACGACGTCCTTCTCGTTCTACAATAACAGTTAAAGATAATCGAACTAACGGTCTAATATCTGCTTGCAAACGGCCATCTGAACCCACAATTAGCACTACATCATACTCAGCACTTAATCCAGCCATCACCTGTGATACGGCAGGATCAGCCGCTCTTGCTAATTGTTCAACTCTTTCAAGTAAGGCAACTTTCTCAACAGTATCCACACTTCCCAATGGATCAATAGGAGCATAGAGCTGATGTGGCGCTACAGCTTTTGATTTAATTTTAGTCTTACCTTCGCCCTGTCTTGCAATAGTCTTTACTGTACTCGCTGCATCCAGTAGCGCTTTTGATGAAATATCATCAGAGTAAGCAAAAGCTGTTTTATCACCAGACACAGCTCTAACCCCAACTCCTTGAGAAATATTAAAACTACCCGTTTTAACAATACCTTCTTCTAATCCCCAACTTTCACTACGCGTATACTGAAAATATAAATCAGCATAATCAACTTTATGTGTGAAAATTTCCCCAAGTGCCTTAGCCAAATGCTCTTCGTGTAAGCCATATGGCTCTAATAACAACGATTGAGCGTGATTTAATGCTTTTGCTTTATCTATTAATGTCATATAGTTAGCTTATATAAATTATTTCTTATTCGGATCGTATTTAACAGGTTTTTGTTGCTCAATACTTTTATCAATATCAAATTCTACATGTCTTACTTGACCATTATCACCTGGGAAATTATCAAAAACAGATGCCGCTAAATATGGAAAGACTTGCATCAAACTCGCTTTATTCGAATCAGCTAAAGCAGTAGCCTGATAAATAGGATTACCACTTTTAGATTTGATCTCTAACGCAAGGGTATAACGGTTAAACTGTACAGGATAAGTTGCCACTCTTGGTGCATAGCCAATATTAAAACCACCAAACATGCTATTACTATATCCCCAGCCATAATCACCAAAACCAAAGCCAAAGCTTGGATAAATGACTGGCTCATCATAATACTCTTGTACAAGCTTTTCTTTAAGCTCCGTATTAAGTTTGAAATCAACAATATATTGTGCTTGTGCTCTTGTTGTAGCTGGTACCAAACCTGTTTTCCACATTTCTTTGGCGATAGCATCAGCATAAGTTTTATACTCTAAATTTTTGCTACTATCTTGAGCAAATACATATTTTTTACCCGTAGCATCACTAGGCCAGTTCTGGAAAGAATTAAGCTTTGTAGTGAATGTATTGGTAGACGAACAAGCCGCCAAGCCAATAGTAGATAAAAATGTAGTTAGTTTTAACGTTTTAGCAAAAAACGACATAATCGTCTCCTGTCAGAAAAACAGCTTGAAACAAACTCTCGCTGCGATTACCCTATAATATTACCTGTTTTTCTTTCTGAGCTCACATCAAAATGATCAACTCTATCCAAAACCATTTACCGAAAAGATTACAAACCATTTCCCTTTACTATCCATCAAGTTAATCTACACTTTTATCTAGAAGAACAACAAACAAAAGTAACAAATACTCTTATTGTAGAAGCTAAGGAAACTAAGCAACCTTTATGTCTAAATGGAGAGGATATTGAATTAGTCTCCATTCACATTGATGATCAACCTCATACTGACTATGAGTATAAGGATAATTTGCTCTTTATAAATACCCCCTTAACAAAATTTAAACTTACAATTGTTTCTATCTGCAACCCTAGTGCTAATAGCACCTTAATGGGGTTATATGTATCTGGCAAAAGTTTCTTTACTCAATGTGAGGCCGAAGGTTTTCGCCGTATCACATTCTTCCCTGACAGACCTGATGTCATGAGTGAATACTTTGTCACATTAAATGCTGATAAGACTCGTTTTCCAATGTTATTGTCTAATGGCAATTTACTTGAACAAAAAGACTTAGAAAATAATCGCCATGAAGCAAAATGGCATGATCCCTTTAAAAAACCGTGTTATTTATTTGCTCTTGTCGCTGGTGATTTTGATGTGCGAGAGAAAACGAGTACAACACGCTCAGGGCGTGAGGTATTACTACAAGTATATAGCGACAAAGGTAGTGGTGAGCAAACCTTATGGGCGCTTGATAGCCTAGAACGTGCTATGTTTTGGGATGAAAAGCGGTTTGGCTTAGAGCTTGATTTAAACCGTTTTATGATTGTCGTGGTACGTGACTTTAATATGGGTGCGATGGAAAATAAAGGGTTAAATATTTTTAATGCCTCTTATGTTCTTGCAGACCCAGAAACAGCAACAGATACAAACTACACAGGAATTGAAGCCGTTGTAGGGCATGAATATTTCCATAACTGGACAGGTAATAGAGTCACTTGTCGAGACTGGTTCCAACTAAGTCTAAAAGAAGGTTTAACAGTTTTTAGAGATCAAGAATTTACAGCTGACATGATGGCTAGAAATCTTCCTGAACAAGCTGCTCTAAGCGCACGTGCAGTTAAACGTATCGACGATGTAACACGTTTACGCACAGCACAATTCCCTGAGGATGCTGGTCCAATGGCTCACCCTATTCGCCCAGACAGTTATCAGGAGATTGGTAATTTCTATACATCAACTGTCTACGAAAAAGGTGCAGAAATTATTCGTATGCAACATACTCTGTTAGGTGAACAAGGCTTCCGCACAGGGATGGATGAGTATTTCAGACGCCATGATGGACAAGCGGTGACTTGTGATGACTTTGTCAATGCGATGGAAAGTATTTATACCAAGCAATACCCACAAAAAGACTTTGCTGTGTTTCGTCATTGGTACTCTCAAGCGGGTACACCCAGAGTGAAAGTAGAGATAATCTATGATGAAGTGAAACAAACTTGTGCTGTCACCCTAACACAATCATGTGAAAAAGTAGGTGTTGAAAAACTACATCCTGAATTAGAGAAAAAGCCTTTCTTCATTCCTTTCCACATTGGTATGATAGATGCCGAAGGAAATAGCATTGCTTTAGATGTTAGCTCATTAGAAAATGTGACAACTACAATTAATGACGGCGTCATTTTAGAGCTTAAAGAGCCTTCCCAGACTTGGATATTTCAGCGTATCTCCAGACGTCCTTTCTTATCTTTATTGAGAGACTTTTCTGCACCTGTCTACGTGGACTATGACTATAGCATTGAAGAACTAGCTATTCTATGTGCTCATGATAAGAATCCATTTGCACGTTGGGAAGCCGCACAAGAATTGTCTTCCAGAGAAATTCTACGACTATGCCAAGTATTCGAACATGATGAACCAGCCTCCCTAAATCCAATCATTCTAGATGTATGGAAACATAATTTAACAGATCGTTCTTTGGACTCTGGTTACCGTGCATGGTTATTAACACTTCCTGCAGAAAAAATTCTATTTGAAAAATTATCACCTATTACGCCTTTATCGCTCTATCAAGCACGTGAGTTTGTCCGTCAAACGCTAGGATCTGCACATGAAAAATTATGGCTAGAGACTTATCAGCAAAATCACCACCAAGGTGAATATAGCCCTGATCCAATTAGTGCAGGTCAACGTAGTTTAAAAAACCTTGCCCTTGCTTATTTAATCAGTAGCCAATCCAAACAAGGGATTAAGCTTGCTCTGCAACAATATCAGTCTGCCCAAAATATGACGGATCGCATGGGTGCATTGTCCCCATTACTAAACTACGCACCAAGAGAAATCAGCCAACCGCTATCTCAAGACTTCAATCAACGTTTCCAAGATAATCCTTTAGTCATGGATAAATGGTTTACCTTAGAGGCATTAGCAGCAAAAGATTTACAGCAAATTAATGGCTTAATGCAAACACCATTATTTACACTACGTAACCCAAATCGTGCGCGTGCCCTATTATTCCAGTTCTGCATTAATAACACTTTAGTGTTCCATGCCAAAGATGGCAGTGCTTATCAGTTCTGGGCTGATAAAGTATGTGAGCTTGATCGTTTAAATCCAGAAGTAGCCGCTCGTTTTGCAAGAATTATGGACAACTGGCAACGTTATGCCAGTCCTAATAAAGAATTTATGCAAAAGGCATTACAAACAGTGGCACAATATCCTAAACTATCAAAAAATACGACTGAAATTGTTAGTAAAGCATTAAATATTTAATTATTAGTTGGAGAATTTTTCGTGAATAAAACCTTAACCCAATATTTGGTTGAGCAACAACGTCAAAATAAGCTGATCCCTTCTGAAGTACGTTTATTAATAGAAGTAATTGCTCGTGCTTGTAAACGTATCGGTCATACCGTCGGAAAAGGTGCTCTTGGAGGAGTCCTTGGAAATCAAGGGACAGAAAATGTACAAGGTGAAGCTACAAAAAAAATTAGATGTGATTTCTAATGAAATTCTTTTGGAAGCTAATGAATGGGGCGGGCAACTTGCTGCTATGGCATCAGAAGAGATGGAAACAATTCATAAAATCCCCAATCGTTATCCAAAAGGTGAATATCTACTATTATTTGATCCATTAGATGGTTCTTCTAATATTGACGTCAATGTTTCTATCGGCACTATTTTTTCAATTTTAAAAGCCCCTGAAAATGCTACTGGTCGTGAAATTACTGAAGAAGATTTTTTACAACCAGGCAGCAAACAAGTTGCTGCTGGTTATGCCCTCTATGGCCCTCAAACCTTATTGGTGTTAACTATTGGTAACGGTGTAGTCGTGTTCACACTGGATCGTGAACTAGGTTCATGGCTACTGACACAGGAAAATGTACGTATTCCAGAAGATACTAAAGAGTTTTCTATTAATATGTCCAATAGCCGTCACTGGGATCAACCTATCCAACACTATATTCAAGATTGTTTAGCAGGATCTACTGGTCCTAGAGGTAAAGATTTTAATATGCGTTGGGTAGCCTCAATGGTTGCAGAAGTACACCGTATTTTACAACGTGGCGGTATTTTTCTATATCCTTGGGACAAACGTGATCCAAGTAAACCAGGTAAACTTCGCCTCATGTATGAAGCTAACCCAATGAGTATGTTAATTGAACAAGCTGGTGGTGCTGCTGTTGATACTGTTAACCGCATTTTGGATATACAACCTAGCCAAATCCACCAACGTGTAAGTGTGATTTTAGGCTCAAAAAATGAAGTAGAAACTGTTAAAAAATACTTTCAATAAGTAGAAAACTTTTTTCTCTTTCACTACACACCCTGAGCATCTCTCCAATAGAGCTCAGGGTATTTTTTATCTAATTTCATCCTACCTGTATCTAAAAAAAATGACTATTCTTTCTTCTTTATTTAGATTTTAAGTATTAATAAATCACGCACCAACTGTTATTCATCTTATTACTTCATGGTAAAAAATTTTATATTTAAACTAACAAAATAACAACAAGAACTAGTAATGGCGCATATCTTAAGAAAACATGTATGTTATGATACCTAGCATAAGAGGCAAATTTTACACATTTTATTTGGAGTTTTATCTTAAAAAAATACCTATTATTTCATTTTTAAAATTTATCACTATGGACGCTCTTTTCTTTTGACATCATGAGCCATATCCATAGTGCTTTCAAAATTTATTTTTTAAGGATTAAACATGTTAAAACGTATTAGTTTGTCAATTTGCAGTGCTCTACTGTTATTTTCTAGTTCTCAAGTTTCCGCACACAACGCATGGGTAGCCCAACAGCAAGATAAATGGGTAGTCATCTATGGACATGGTGCAAGCAATTATGCATATAAACCTGAACAAGTGACACAAATCAAAGGAATTGGTGGAGATAAAACTGTCGATTTAACTCGCAAAAATTATGAGGACTTTGTGAGTTTTGATCCAGCAAAATTAGGTATGGTTGCTATCACTCTTCACGGTGGTTACTGGGCTGTATTGAAAAATGGAGAATGGGTCCAAAAAGCCAAAGCCGACTCACACGTAGACGGTGACGTCAAGTTCACAACAGAGTCAGTCAAATATGCTGTTTCTGTTATGGATAATTCTATTATGCCAAAAGCCGTAGGCTATCCATTGGAAATCGTACCAGAAAAGAACCCTGCGTCCCTGCATCAAGGAGATAACGTTACTGTAACAGTCCTTTTAGACGGGAAACCATTAGCAGGTGCCAAAGTCATTAATGATTATATCGGTGCGGACGATAATGCTCGTAAAGAAACTGATGCAAATGGTAAAGTGAATTTAAGCATTCGTAATGCAGGTTTAAATGTTTTTGAGGTGAGTTATCGTATTGATCATCCCACAAAAAAAGCTGATAAGCTTTCTTTAGGTGCAACATATTCATTTAGAACCCATACCCATCATCACTAATAGCAATTTGATATCTAAATAATTTACCCACCTTATCTATCGGGTAAATGAAAGAGGACTGCTTTCATTCGTGAAAGCAGTCCTTAATTTACTGAGGGACTGTCCATCTAACTACTACTCTATTGTTGATTTTGACGCACCGTCTTTATTACTCCTTGATAAGAAAAACGGTGCGTCGAAAACTCTACTTTATCAATGAATATCAAGGACTGCTTTCACAAATAAAAGCAGTCCTTAATTTACTGAGGGACTATCCATTTAACTACTACTCTATTGTTGATTTTGACGCACCGTCTTTATTACTCCTTGATAAGAAAAACGGTGCGCCGAAAACTCTACTTTATCAATGAACATCAAGGACTGCTTTCACAAATAAAAGCAGTCCTTAATTTACTGAGGAACTTTATTCCACTGTTAATACTGTTGCTCCTGTCGTTTTTCTAGCGGCTAGGTCACGGTGCGCTTGTGCTACATCATGTAAAGGATAACGCTGTTCAATAAGGATTTTAATATCACCAGCTAAAACATGGGTAAATAACTCATCCGCCGCTTTTTGCATTTTTTCTAAGGTATTCACATGAGTACCTAAGGTTGGGCGAGTGACATATAACGATCCCTTACTCGCCAAAATACCTAGGTTTACTCCCTCTACAGCACCTGAGGCATTGCCATAGCTGACCAATAAACCTCGAGGTCTTAGACAATCCAAAGAAGTCTCAAAAGTATCTTTCCCTACACCGTCATACACTACAGGTAACTTTTCACCATTTGTCAATTCCTTAACTCTCTCAACAACATTTTCTTTTGTATAGTTAATTGTTTCCCAAGCACCCATTTGTTTAGCTAAAGCCGCTTTTTCATCGCTTGACACCGTACCAATCAGTTTTACACCTAAAGCCTTTGCCCATTGGCACGCAATTAATCCCACACCGCCTGCTGCCGCATGTAATAAAACTGTTTCTCCTGCTTTTAATGGATAGGTTTGACGGAATAAATACTGTACAGTTAAGCCTTTCAACATCATCGCTGCACCTTCCTCAAAACTAATCTCATCAGGTAATTTCACCACTTGCTTTGCTGGTACATTCCGTACATAAGCATAAGCACCCAAAGGACTTTGTCCATAAGCGACACGATCACCTTCTTTGAGATGACTGACGCCCTCTCCTACCGCCACAACAATACCTGCCCCTTCAAATCCCAAACCATGAGGGAGTGGAGCTTGATATAAACCTGTACGATAATAAAT
This sequence comes from Pelistega indica, assembly GCF_000506865.1. GTDB lineage: Bacteria > Pseudomonadota > Gammaproteobacteria > Burkholderiales > Burkholderiaceae_B > Taylorella > Taylorella indica. Next base: position 17,852 of record NZ_AYSV01000089.1, on the reverse strand, counting down.
ATCAATAAAATTTAACCCAATAGCCTTTTGCTGAATCTGTACTTCACCTGCTGCTGGTTTATTCAAAGAAACCTCTTCAAATTTCATTTGATCCACATTACCATGAGCATAAACTAGAATAGCTTTTGTTAAGATAGTCATTAAATTCTCCTTCCTGAATACTCTCATTGTAGCGAAAATTTGGTAATAAGCGTACAATATAAGTATCTGCCTAGGCAACATCTGATTTTCAATACTATTAATACTATTTCATCATGCAAGAATTTTATAATCACAAAAAAAATCCAGAGCATATTGAACGTGCATTCGATAATATTGGTTATTTAATCAAGTTACTAAATGAATCTATGACCAATAGCATAGAACAGTATATGCAGGAGTTTGAATTAACCGCCTCACAATGGCATCCTATTGTGTTGATTGGTCTAGGTAAAGCCGATACTCCAGCAGAAATTGCTCGTCTAGTTGATGTAGATACTGGTGCGATGACTAGAACCTTAGATAGACTAGAAAAAAAAGAATTTATTTATCGCGAACGTAGTAAAACTGATAGACGAGTAATTCATATTAAGATCACTCCTAAAGGTTATCGTGTCACGGATAAACTCATGCCTGCCGTAGCTGAGGTCTTGAATCAGTCACTTAAAGGATTTTCTTATGAGGAATTCGTATTGTTCAGAAGTTTATTACTACGTCTACTGAGTAATATTGATCCAGAAAAAGTCACTCAAATTCGTCATATGGATGAATAGGAATAAAAAATCTGCACCTTACTTGGTTGAATAGTAATCCAACTTTTGTGGTGCAGAACATTTCTAAAGTGAGGCTTCTTACGCTAATGACTATAAAAAAATCACTCTCTTGAGACTTATTAAAAACTATCTTGGTTAACATTAAATTCTGTCGCAGACGACACAGACTTAGTTGTTGCAACATTACTTTCCTGCAATGCTTTACGGCTTAGAATCGTTAAATGATCATTAATTTTGAACATAACCACCATTAATTCACAATAAATACGACCAATAATAACACCAGCAAGTAAAGCAACTAAACCACCAAAAAATTGTCCCTTCATTACACCAGAAATAAAAGCAATCACTGAGCCAAGTAAAATTAGCCAATAAATAAATGTAATAACTTTCGGAAACAAAAACTTATCAAAATAGAATAAATCTCGAAAATTCATAATATAGTGTTCCTTTGAAAAATTCACTCATCATAGTGAGTAATAAAATTATGTAGAAAAACTGTAACAAACTAATATGTATTTTTTATGACAATCCATATATCAAAAGAACACTACCAGTACGAGTTCTCTTAGCGTTTACCTATCAAAGAACCTAGAACACCTCTGATTAATTGACGTGTCATACTACGTGCTTGCTGTTTAACCATTTGCTGCACAATACCGTCTTTGCGCCCTCCTCGAGGCCCTGTACTCCCTATCATCATATCTTTAACAGCTCCCCAAATACCATCATCTTGGGCGTTAGTTTGTGACACTGTTTTGCCCATAGCTTGATTCCCTTTATCAGATACTCGTTTTTGCAATACTTCAAACGCTGACTCTCGATCAATCACACGGTCATATTTTCCACTAAACATAGATTGAGCTCTAATCGTTTGACGTTCTGCTTCTGTTGCTGGTCCAATACGACTCGCAGGTGGCATCATCCATACTCGTTGTGTAATAGAAGGAGAGCCTTTTTCATCTAAACAAGACACTAATGCCTCTCCCACTCCTAGCTCAGTAATCGCCGTTGCAATATTCAAATCAGGGTTAGGTCGCATAGTATCAGCCACTGTTTTAACGGCTTTTTGATCACGTGGAGTAAAGGCTCTTAATGCATGTTGAATACGGTTACCTAATTGCCCTAATACTGTATCAGGGATATCAATAGGATTTTGAGTGACAAAGTAAACACCCACACCTTTTGAACGTATTAATCGCACAATTTGTTCAATACGCTCAAGCAATACCGTTGGTGCATCATTAAATAGTAAATGCGCTTCATCAAAAAAGAAGACAAATTTTGGTTTTTCTAAGTCGCCTACTTCAGGTAGTAACTCATATAACTCTGCTAATAACCAAAGCAAGAATACTGAATATAATTTTGGCGATTGCATTAATTTATCTGCTGCCAAAATATTGATATAACCTTGACCATTGCTATCTACTCGCATTAAATCAAAAATATCTAGCATTGGTTCACCAAAAAATTGATCTGCTCCTTGACTCTCTATTGTTAATAATGCACGTTGAATAGCCCCTACCGAAGCCGCTGAGACATTACCATAAGTTTGACGTAATTCAGCAGCTCGTTCTGAAACATGCTGTAGCATTGCACGTAAGTCTTTTAAATCTAAAATAAGTTGACCTTCATCATCTGCCACTTTAAAGACTAGATTTAATACACCTGTCTGTGTCTCATTTAAGTTCAACACACGCGATAATAATAATGGTCCCATATCACTAATTGTTGCCCGAATAGGATGGCCTTGCTCTCCAAAGACATCCCACAATACAGTAGGACAACCAGCAAAATTTGGCATAGGTAAATTATATTTTTTTAGACGCTCCTCAAATTTAGGATTTGATGCCCCAGGCTGAGAAATACCAGTAAGATCCCCTTTTACGTCTGCCATAAACACAGGCACTCCTAGTTGAGAAAACGCCTGCGCCATTACTTGCAAAGAAACTGTTTTCCCTGTACCAGTTGCTCCTGTAATACAACCGTGACGATTCGCTAATTTAGGTAATAAAAATACGTCTTGTTGAGCATTTCTTGCTAAAAGAATAGGATTTGCCATAAAAAATACCTTTGAGAGAGAGGAAATGAATAATTAATCACATTCATTAAAACTATTTAGCCTATATTCTATAAAAGAAATCATAAGTCTTGGTAAAATTACACTTTTCCTTAATGTTATTTAAAGTTTTTAGTGCAACAATTTTTGACTAAAAACATTATTCCAATAATTTTTATTTAAAGAGTATTAATATGGCCGGTCATAGTAAATGGGCAAATATTCAACACCGCAAAGGTCGCCAAGATGCAAAGCGTGGCAAAATTTGGACAAAAATCATTCGCGAAATTCAGGTTGCGGCTAGAGCTGGCGGGGGTGATTTAAATGCCAATCCCTCGTTACGTTTAGCATGGGATAAAGCGATGGCAGCAAATATGCCAAAAGATAATATTATGCGTGCAATTCAGCGTGGTGCTGGTGGTGCTGACGGTGAAAACTATGAAAGCATTCGTTATGAAGCTATGGTCCAGCAGGAGCAGCCGTGATTATTGATTGTATGACAGATAACCGTACTCGTACCGTTTCTGACGTGCGTCATGCCCTAAGCAAGTTTGGCGGTAATCTTGGTCAAGATGGATCTGTTGCATTCATGTTTAAACATTGTGGTCAATTTATTTATGCACCAGGTAGTGACGAAGATAAAATCATGGAAATTGCCTTAGAGGCTGGTGCAGAAGACATTATTACTGATGAAGAAGGTGTTATTGAAGTAATTTGTGCACCGAGTGACTATACACAAGTGCGTGACGCCTTACATGAGGCTGGATTAGTGCCAGAAGTAGAAGCTATTGTCATGAAACCACTAAATGAAACAGTACTTGAAGGTGATGATGCCATCAAGATGCGGAAAATCCTAGATATGCTTGAGGGTTTAGACGATGTTCAAGAAGTACATACCACAGCTGTATTTGATGAAGCAGATTAATCAATCATTTAAATAGAGAGTAACACATGAAAGTATTGGTTGTTGGAAGTGGTGGTCGAGAACATGCCATCGCATGGCGTCTATCCCAGTCACCAAAAGTTTCTGAGGTTTTTGTCGCACCTGGCAATGGGGGAACAGCCTTAGAGAAAAATCTAACGAATATTCCTCTAACAAAAAAAGAGGATTTACTAAAATTTGCCCAAGAGCACCAAATTGCACTGACAGTAGTAGGTCCAGAGGCTCCATTGGCAGATGGTATTGTAGATTTATTCCGCGCCCACCAATTAGCGATTTTTGGGCCTACTAAAGCCGCAGCTCAATTAGAAAGCTCAAAGGATTTTGCTAAAGCATTTATGGTTCGCCACCATATTCCAACAGCAGCTTATGCAACCTTTACCAATGCAGAACAAGCACATGCTTATATTGATCAACAAGGCGCACCTATCGTGATTAAAGCAGATGGCCTTGCGGCAGGCAAAGGTGTTGTAGTAGCTGAAACACTTGAACAAGCTCATCAAGCCGTTGCCGATATGCTAGGTGATGGTAAATTAGGTGATGCGGGTGCTAGAGTAGTCATTGAAGGTTTCTTACATGGAGAAGAAGCAAGCTTTATTGTGATGGTAGATGGTAAAAATGTTTTACCTTTAGCGAGTAGCCAAGACCATAAACGACAACTTGATAATGATCAAGGCCCTAATACAGGCGGTATGGGCGCCTACTCTCCCGCCCCTATCGTAACCCCTGTTTTACACGATCGTATTATGAAAGAGGTCATTTATCCTACCGTACAAGGCATGGCGGATGATGGGATTAACTACACTGGCTTCTTATACGCAGGACTAATGATTGATGACGGTGATGACGAAACACGCCCTATCAAAGTATTAGAATTTAATTGCCGCATGGGTGATCCAGAAACACAACCCATTATGATGCGTATCAAAAATGACTTCGTAGAAGTTGTGCAGAAAGCGACTGTGGGTCAATTAGATCAAGCTCATATTGACTGGGATCCTCGTACTACGTTAGGTGTTGTTATGGCAGCAGAACACTATCCAGCCACACCTCGTACAGGCGATATTATTACAGGAATCCCTGCCTCTACTCCAGACTGCGTGACTTTCCATGCAGGTACTCGTCTGGAAAATGGCAATATCCTTACCAGTGGTGGTCGTGTTTTATGTGTAACAGCAATTGGCGATACCGTTCAACAAGCACGTGCAACAGCTTATAACACTGTCGAACAAATTAAGTTTGACGGCGCACAATACCGCCATGATATTGCTTGGCGTGCATTAAAAGGTTAAGTGTCATTGATGCACAAAAAGAAAATTGGCTTATTTGGTGGAAGTTTTAATCCCTTCCACTTAGCACACTTACGTCTCGCTCTCACCGCCTTAGAGGAATTGTCTTTAGACGAAGTACAGCTTATTCCTGCAGGACAACCTTGGCAAAAACAACCTTTATCCGTTAATGCGGAGCATCGGCTTAAGATGTTAAAATTAGCGATTAAGGATTATCCTAAAATTAGAATTAATACCATCGAACTTGAGCGAGAAGGACCTAGTTATACTATAGATACTGTAAGTAGCCTACCTAAACAACACAATTATTATTGGTTAATGGGCAGCGATCAATTGAATAATTTTGCTACATGGAACGACTGGCAATCTATTTTACTCTATGTACAATTAGTGATTGTCAAACGCCCACATTATGATATAAGCCCTCCCCCTGAATTGCTTAATGAACTTAAAAAAATCAATAAATCATTGATTTTTATGAATTTTGATGAAATAGATTTATCATCAACAGAAATAAGGCATAAAATAAACCAAGGGGAAGATGTATCTAACCTCATTGAGGCAAAAGTCTATCAATACATTAAACAGCACGGTCTATACCGTTAATTAATACTCTATGAATATTCAAAAACTACAACGTATTGTCATTGATGCTTTAGAAGACGTTAAAGCTCAAGATATTAAAATATTTAACACAACACATCTCACGAGTCTATTTGATCGTGTGATTATCGCTAGTGGTACATCTAATCGTCAAACTCGAGCATTGGCTCGTAGCGTGATTGATGCAGTTAGAGAGCACAAGATTGATATTGTTGCACTAGAAGGTGAGGAAAGCGGTGAATGGGTACTGCTAGATATTGGTGATATTGTCATTCACTGTATGCAACCTGCTATTCGGGCTTACTATGACTTAGAGTCAGTATGGGGAGGGAAACCTGTTCGTGTAAAACTTCTACCTCAATCAACTCAACCCATATCTCCTCATAGCTTTTATGATGAACAAGAGATTGAAAACGAAGACTAATAGCACAATAGTAGTAGAGTAGGCGATGAAAATTTATATTATTGCCGTTGGTAATCGAATGCCTAAGTGGGTCGAAGACGCATGGGATGACTACGTTAAACGTATGCCAAATGATTGTTGTATCGAGCTCAAAGAAATAAAACCTGAACCTAGGACGTCTGGCAAAACACCCGCTCAAATGATGCAAGCTGAAGCCAAGCGAATTGATGCTGCAATTCCGACACAAGCATTACGCATTATCTTAGATGAACACGGCAAAGATATCACTACGGTTCAACTTGCTAAACACTTTGAACAATGGAAAACAAGTGGTAATGATATTGCTATTGTGATTGGTGGGCCTGATGGTTTAGATAGCCAAATCAAATCGTCTGCCCATACCTTGCTGAGGCTATCTTCATTAACATTACCTCACCCTATGGTGAGAGTTTTGTTAGCAGAGCAACTCTACCGTGCATGGAGTATTACAGTCAATCACCCCTATCATCGTGCATAAATACCTATCATAAGCTCTTACTTTAAAATCAGTTTATATGAAAACAAATTCGCTTAACCACTCTCCTTTTCCCACTATCTATTTAGCCTCTGCGAGCCCAAGACGTCATGAAATTCTTAATCAAATAGGCATAACACATGAGGTATTAAAAGTACCTTCACCACCGGGCGAAGATGAACCTCAGCACGAAGGAGAACGTGCAGAAATTTATGTTCAACGAACTGCCCTTGAAAAAGCACAACGTGCTCAACAGTTTATCCAAACTCAAGAAATGTGGGTACGCCCAATTCTAGCTGCTGACACTGCCGTTATTCTAGATGGACAGGTATTAGGTAAACCTAACGATGCCTTTGATGCGACCAAAATACTATCAAAATTATCAAATAAAGTTCACGAAGTACATACCGCTATTGTCTTATCTTATCGTGATAAGGTCTATACGGATGTATCCATTACCAAAGTTTATATGCGTGCCATCACTATGGGCGATTTACAAATGTATATTGAAAGTGGTGAATACGAAGGTAAGGCTGGTGCTTATGGTATCCAAGGACTAGCCTCGATTTTTATTGAAAAAATTGAGGGCAGTTATAGTGGCGTAATGGGTCTACCCATTTTTGAAACTTGGCGTTTACTCAAAAATCTACACTAGGTATATTAAAAAGATTACCTAGCTATTTATTAGCCAAAAGAGCATAGTAAAAAAGGAAGATAGTCACTAGCTTCCTTTTTTATTTCTAACTAATCTACTTAATAAGCATTCAATAATTCATAGAACAGCTATATCACTAGTATCCTATTTATACGACACTATACTGCATCAGCTTGATTCTCTGGCAATGCTTTTACAAAAGCCTCTTCTTTAAGACACGCATTATAGATACGTTGAATGGTAGGAAATGGCTTTAAATCCATACCAGCTTGAAGAGCATTATAAACTTGAGGAATCAAATAAATATCAGCCAAAGAAATCTCATCCCCCTGACAAAAGATACCTGTTTCAATACTTGATGCTAAGATTTTTTCAATTGAACTAAAACCCTCTTGCATCCAATGAATATGCCATTCATTAACTTGTTCGTCAGAAAAGCCCGATTTTGTAGATAAATACTCACGAACTCTTAGGCTATTCAATGGATGAATTTCACATGCAACAGCCTGTGCAATAGAACGGGCACGAGCCCTATCAGCAAATGTCTTAGGTAAAATAGCAGGCTCTGGATATCGTTCATCTAAATATTCAATAATAGCTAAAGATTGTCCAACACTCACCATATCATCTACAAAGAAAGGCACTAATGCCATTGGATTGATGCTTTTATAAGAATCTGTTTTATGCTCTGCTCTTCTGAGCTGAATAGGAATAGATTCATAATTAATTTTCTTTAGGTTTAAAGCAATTCTCACTCTAAATGCAGCCGAACTTCTAAAAAAGTTATATAGTGTTGACATAGTCCTCTATCCCTCTTAATTTTTTACGTGATAATTCTTTAGGCAAAGGAAAAGCCACATTTTCCTCAATACCAGCTATTTTACGCACAGATAATGCACCAAGTTCTTTTAGGCGATTAACCACATTTTGTACTAATACTTCAGGAGCAGAGGCACCAGCAGTAATACCAATAGAACGTTTACCTTCAATCCATTCTGGTTTAATCATTGCAGGATCATCCACCAAATATGATGGACAACTTAAGCGCTCAGCCACTTCTCTTAAACGATTAGAGTTAGAACTATTAACACTACCTACAACAAAGAATACATCACACTGTGGTGCGATTAGCTTTACTGCATCTTGCCTATTTTGCGTAGCATAACAAATATCCCCTTTTTTCGGTGCCACAATATTAGGAAAACGCTCATGCAACGCTCGTGTTACTACAGCAGCATCATCCACTGATAATGTCGTTTGAGTAACATACGCTACATTATCTGGGTTCTGTACCTGTAGATTTTCAACATCCTCTATCGTTTCTACTAAATACATGCGACCAAGTGCTTGTCCAAGCGTACCCTCCACTTCTGGATGTCCCTTATGACCAATCATAATAATTTCATGACCTGCCTCATGCATTTTTTTGACCTCAACATGCACTTTAGTCACTAATGGACATGTAGCATCAAATACTTTTAATCCTCTTTTCTCTGCTTCATCTCTAACTGAAAGCGATACGCCATGAGCTGAAAATACAACGATACTTCCCTTTGGTACCTCATCTAATTCAGCGACAAAAATCGCTCCCTTATCGCGCAATGATTGAACAACAAAACGGTTATGTACAATCTCATGACGCACATAAATAGGAGCCCCATACAACTCAAGTGCGCGCTCTACTATATCAATCGCACGATCCACGCCTGCGCAAAAACCTCGTGGCTCCGCTAACAAAATTTCAGCATTTTGCCCCATTAAAGTACCCCAATAATAGACACATCAACTTGCAAATCTACTCCAGCCAGTGGATGATTAAAATCAAAAACAGCATTATCGCCTTCAAATCGCTTGAATAATCCTGAAAATTTCCCACCATTAGGGGCAGTAAACTCAACTAAATCATTTTCTTCAAACGTAGCATTTTCACCAGCATTTTCTGCCAGCATTTTTTTAGTCACTGCTTGAACCAGCTCAGGGTTACGCTCACCAAAAGCATTAGCAGCCTCTAAGTAATAGGTAAATGATTCTCCCTCTTGCCTTCCAAGTAGAGGCTTTTCCAATGATTCTGGCCATTGACCAATACCTAACTGTAAAGTAGCTGGTTTACCGTCATAGGTATCAATAAAAATCGACCCCTTGCCTTGTCCTGAATTTAGACTAATCCGATAGTTCAAAGTTAAAAACGAATCAGGGTGGACAAATTTCTGCATAGTACTATTTTTTTCACTCATTTTCAGGCACGCTTATTATCTATTAATGATTAAAAGAGTATTGTAACGATTATGGACATTTCACGCATGGATTCTCAACAACTACGCCCAAGAGAACGTTTATTAAAACATGGACCTAAAATTCTCACCACATCAGAATTATTAGCTATTATTCTTAATACAGGCACCAAAGGCAATGATGTCATTACTTTTTGTCAGCAATTATTAAGTAATTTCGGTGGCATTCGCGCTCTTCTTAATACAACTAATGAAGAACTACAGCTTGTCAAAGGACTAGGTAATACTAAAATTGCTCAATTACTTGCTTTAAAAGAGTTAGCAGCCCGATCTCTAGAAGAGCCTTTGCGTGAAAAAACTATCTTGCACCAATCAACAATTGTAAAAAAATACTGCATCCACAATTTGGGTCATCTGGAAATTGAGCATTGTCATGCTTTAATGTTAAATAAGGCATTCAAACTTATGCATACTGAAACTGTAGCTCAAGGAACCATTGATCAAGCACAGATTTATCCTCGAGAAATGGTCAAACTAGCTCTGCGTTTTAATGCTTCCTATATTATTCTGGCGCATAATCATCCTTCTGGAAATTTAACTCCCAGTGATGCTGATATCCAAATCACCAGCATCTTAAAAGATGCTTTAGCGTTATTAAACATTAAACTTCTCGACCACCTCATTATTGCGAATGGACAAGCCATCTCAATGGCAGAACAGGGATTAATGTAGGCGTGTCTGGCATAAAATTAATAAAGAGTCTCGTACAATTACGACAATTGCCTTGGAAGGATCTTAGCAATATAAGCACTAAAAAGTCACCAATATGACATTTACTCTACTATAAATATGCTAAATCTACTACTTCCTACAATATTCTTTGCTTAGGCCTACTACATATGAAAAGTGACGTGACAATAATTTTTAACCCTGGCGAACTCAAAAATTATGAAATCTTTCATAAAGATTTTAGTGACTCCGCACAAGAAGCAGCACGTGAGTGGATTGTGAATAAATGGGTAGAGTTAGAATGTGAGCCTACTCGTCAAAGTGGTAAAGTGCTTCTACTAGATCGCATCCTAAGCGTTGCAGATGAGCTAGGTTACTACTGGTTTGATGAGCATCCAGATCAAGCAGAAGAGTTTGCAAGACAATGCTCTCTTGCACTAGACTCACCCGTTGTTATTATTGATATTCCAGGTGCTTCTATTAGTTCTAACTAATAAGGCTTGTGGCTACAATACAACTAAAAAATGTCTTTTTTTAGATTTTTTAGCCAGAAACAGTTATATAAGGGGTTGAATTCGTTATAATTTTGAATTCAATCTTGGATACGTTGCTGAAAATTAGTTTTTAGCTGGCGACCCACTATATCTTTAAGGACAAATCATGAAAGAAGGCATTCACCCAGAATACCGCGAAGTTGTATTTTTAGATCAACAAACTGGTAATAACTACATCATTCGCTCTACAGTACAAACTCGTGAAACAATTGAATTAGATGGCAAAACATACCCACTATTCAAATGTGACGTAACAGCAGAATCTCACCCATTCTACACTGGTGCTCAAACACGTGTTGTTGAAACTGGTCGTGTTGAAAAATTCCGTGCTCGTTTCGCTCGTACTGCTGGTACTATCAAAAAATAATCATAACCACATCGGTTTTGAATCAAGCAGCTTTTATAAGCTGCTTTTTTATTTTCCGTTATAGCCATTACTGTTCATTAACCAGTAGTAAATATTGTTTATAATAGCTCTAAATATAATTGCATCAAATCTAGCCAATTTAAATGAATGCTTCATTAACACAACGAAAGACACCTGCTCGCCTAGCGAGTCCAGCTGCTCGCAAGTTACCTCGAAAAATCCTGTTTTTTGTCATGTTTACTTATATTTTGGCAGGACTTTTTGGGCGTGATCCATGGAAAACAGATGATGTTGTTGGTCTAGCAACAATGTTATCAGCTCTTAATGAAGGGCATTGGCTAACAGCTTACATTGGGACGTCTCCCTACCCTGAAATCGGCCCTTTAACAGGCATGATTGGGGCAACCTTTATCAAATTATTCACCCCTCTCTTTGATATATTTGTGTCTGCAGAACGGGCTCATGTATATGCAGCACGCTTGCCTAATTTTTTCTATTTTTTTGGCATGCTTTGGGGGGTTTGGTATGGTACTTATTTATTGGCTAGACGACTAGAAGCACAACCCTTACCATTACCCTTTGGTGGTGAGCCTAACCCCAGAGATTATGGTCGTATGATTGCAGATGTAGCGTTATTATTCACAATTGCTACTGTCGGTATTATCATTAAAATGCATGAAACTAGCTACTTTCCTCTTCTTATGGCTATTCATGCTTTATGCTTCTATGGGCTCGTACGCCTATTAGACCACCCTACACAAGGATTCTTAGTCATTGGAAGCATGCTTACCGCTGCTTTTTTAACTAGAGGTATTCTTGGAATATTACCATTACTTATTGTTGTCTTTTTATTGTTTATCGGTAAGATTTATCATTACAAATTAAAATTTTTCCTCTTTCTCAGTCTTGTCCTTGCAATTTTGCTATCTACTATTTGGCTAGTTAGCACTTACAATATTGACAGTTATTGGACAACATTGTGGATTAATGAGCAAGTTCAAGTGTTTTCATCTTCACAGTGGAAAAATTTTTTAAGGGCACTAAGAGATCTCGCTTGGTTCCTATGGCCCACCTGGCCCTTTGCATTTGTTGCCCTTTGGAACTGGCGTAAATGGTTTGATACCGCCCATATTTATATCCCTTTTGCTTTTATATTCGCTAATCTAGTCTTAATTATAATAGCCAATAATGCTTTTGAACCTGAGTATGGTCCATTAGTGATTGGTTTTACTCCGTTAGCTGCTATGGCTATTCCTACACTTAAACGTAGTCAAATTAATTTGTTAGACTGGTATTCCATTATGGCCATTACTCTTAGTATTGTAGCCACATGGGTAGGATGGATTGCCCTCTATTTTGGTTGGCCAGCACAGATTCATAAAAATATTATGCGATTAATTGTTGGTTTTGATACGACTATTAACTGGATAGCAGTGGCTGCTGCCTGCATTATTTGCATACTTTGGTATAAAACAGTCAAATGGCGTCTTGGCTCTAATCCACAAGCAATGTGGCGCGGTATTACCCTAGCAGCAGCAGGTGCAACATTAGCATGGATGCTACTTGCTGTATTATGGCTACCAGCAATTGACTACAATCGTTCATATCGTGAAGTAGGTCAGTCCTTAGCTAATGCATTACAAAACCATGTACCTGAAAATGCTTGTATCAATGGTGCCAACGTAGGACAAGGTCAACAAGGTGCTTTTTATGTTTTTGCACAATTAAGTTTAACAAATCAACAACATTGCCCTTTCTTATTTGTACAAACTACAGTGGATAGCCTAAGAAATCATACTGTCGCTCATCAAGATACAGCTAAAGTTATTTGGCAAGGAAAACGTCGCAGTGAGCGTCATGGAGAAACATTCCTCCTATTAGATTTACGTGATGAAGATTAAGTTACCATCACTTAATCATTTTTATTGATGCTTTATGAAAAATACCCTACTTTCTAATGATAAAAATACAATTAGAAAAAATCTAATTAGCCAAGCATGGCCAATTCTCATTGCTCAATGGGCGGGGGTATCTTTCGGTGTTCTTGATACCATGATGCTAGGCAACTTTAATGCTGAAGCACTACAAGCGATGAGTCTAGCTGCATCAATTTTTATTACCGTAAGTGTCAGCATGATGGGAGTTGTTCATGCATTAATCCCCATCTTCTCACAACTCTTTGGGGCACAGAAATTAAGACAAATAGGTATATTATGGGGACAAGGGATTTGGCTAGCCATCTTTACGTCATTTACCTTAGGGGCATTATTACTTTTTCCTGATGTATGGCTAAGTATTTCTGGCGATATTTCAGACGAAGTACGTGCAGAAGTCAGTCATTATCTACGAATTACCTATTTTTCACTACCCGCAATTTTAATGTTTAGGGCTATTTACTCATTGTGTACATCAGCCGGTCGCCCTAAACATGTGATGTACATTAATGTAGCGAGTATTTTTGTCAAAGCATTCTTCAATTGGGTTCTCATTTTTGGACAATTTGGCTTACCTGCCTTAGGTAGTGTTGGTGCTGGTATATCGACCATGCTAGTAAGCTGGTTTACCTTTTTATTTGGACTATGGATTTTATTAAGAGACCCATACTACACAAAATTTGGACTTATTCTTGGTGTTCCTTCTATTAAACATTTATGGGAAATTCTTAAATTAGGATTGCCTATGGGAGGATCTTACTTAGTCGAAGTCAGTTCATTTACCTTTATGGCGTTACTTGCTGCACGTGAAGGTATTAATGTGTCAGGTGGTCACCAAATTCTTGCCAACTTAGGGGCTTTTTTATATATGATGCCCCAATCCATTGGGATTGCAACTGCAGCACTATCTGCTCAAGCAATTGGTGCTACTAAATACCATCTATCCCACTCGATCAGTTTGCAAGGGTTTTTAATAGGTTTTATTGGTGCACTCATCAGTATCACTCTTATTTACTTCGGTAAATCCTGGGTAATTTACCTATACACCAACGATCTACATGTTGCGGCAATGGCTGCTAGCTTATTGACAATTGTACCTGTCTTTCATTTATTGGATTATTTCCAATGTGTAGTAACCTATGTTCTGAGAGCACATAAAATTGCTACATTACCCTTTATTATTCAAACCGTCTTGCTTATTGGTTTAGGTCTAGGCGGAGGCTATTATTTTGGTTATGGCAATGGTAAAGGTGCTCTAGACGGTATAGCAAGCATTCTAACACCTGGAGCAACTACGGGAATATCAAGTCTCTGGATTATGTGCTGCTCTGCCCTTTTTTGCTGTGGATTGATTCTCGCCATCTGGTACACAATCATTACTCGACCACTCTTACGTCAAGCATCTAATCAATAAGAGAGAGAAGAAACTAAGCCTAGCTTACCAAAGATAATAATAAGCCTTATCTTCTGTCTATCAATAGATTTTTTTACGATAGATAGCCTTTTCGAAAAGTATCTTATTAACGACAAACTAATTATTTCCAATCAAGAACCCTTTGATTTTCTTGCATTTTTTTATTTTTTACTCTAGAATTATGGATTAACTCTTTAAAGGGTTACTTTTTACTAAGGCAGATCTGGGCCAAAAATCAGATCTTTAACTTAATGAGGTGTTTATATGGCAAAAGTATGCCAACTAACCGGCAAGCGCCCAATGTCCGGTAACAATGTTTCTCACGCGCACAACAAAACAAGACGTCGTTTCTTACCTAACCTACAAAGCCGTCGTTTCTGGGTTGAAAGCGAAAACCGTTGGGTTCGTCTACGTGTTTCTACAAATGCGTTACGTACAATTGATAAAAAAGGCATTGATGCAGTTATTGCTGAAATGCGTGCTAACGGTCAAACAGTTTAAGCCTTTGCTTAAATTTAATCATTCCTTAGGAGCTTAAAATGGCAAAAGGTATTCGTGAAAAAATCAAATTAGAATCAACAGCTGGCACTGGTCACTTTTACACTACGACCAAAAACAAACGCAATATGCCTGAAAAAATGTTGATCAAAAAATATGATCCAGTTGCTCGTAAACACGTTGAATACAAAGAAACTAAATTAAAATAGTCTCGCATTCATTGTCTAGAGTAATAAAAAAGAGTGGCTTTGACCACTCTTTTTTTATATTTGATAAAGCTCTCTATTTTACTAACTTAAAAACTCTCGATTTTTACTAACTTAAAAACTCTCGATTTTTACTAACTTAAAAACTCTCGATTTTTACTAACTTAAAAACTCTCGATTTTTACTAACTTAAAAACTCTCGATTTTTACTAACTTAAAAACTCTCGATTTTTACTAACTTAAAAACTCTCGATTTTTACTAACTTAAAAACTCTCGATTTTTACTAACTTAAAAACTCTCGATTTTTATCAGAGATAAAACTCTCTTTTTTATATTTTGACGTGCATGCTTTTACATATCATCGCATCAAAAATTAGTAACACAGTAACGTCCATACGACATAAAAGCCTGCACGCCGAAATCCCCCTCCCAAAATAGACTAAGATGACAATTTTCTTTTATATTTTGCCGAAAACGAGATTTTATCACCCCTCACAACACTCTTTAAATTGCTTGGGTGCGTAATTTTAACCAATCTAATGCTTCACCTTGGACTCTCGGTGATAAGCGTTTATACACGTCATTGTGATAATTATTTAACCAATTTTTCTCTTCTTGGGTTAATAAATCTGGCTCTATACAACGTGTATCAATTGGACATAAGGTTAATGTTTCAAATTTCAATGTATCAACAAATTCTGTTTTTTGTGCTGGAACATTGGCAACTAAATTCTCAATTCTTACTCCCCATTTTCCTGCACGATATACTCCCGGTTCGTTAGATGTAATCATTCCCTCTTTCATCTCTGTATAAGGGAATGTATATGCTCGATGAGAAATGACTTGCGGTCCTTCATGCACATTTAAAAAATAACCTACTCCATGGCCTGTACCATGACCATAATCTAAACCTGCCTGCCAAAGAGGGGTACGTGCAATAGTATCCAACAAGGGGGATGGATAGTTACGAGGGAATACTGCTTTTGATAACTGAATCATTGCTTTTAACACATAGGTATAATCTCGCTTTTGCTCAGCACTAACATCACCCACCGGTACTACACGAGTAATATCCGTTGTACCATTTAAATATTGCCCACCAGAATCAATTAATAGCAAACCATTTCCCTTAATATAAGCAAACGACTCTTCTGTTGCTCGATAATGAGGCATAGCACCATTACCATTAAAACCAGCGATAGTCGCAAAACTAGGACAAATATAATAATCTTGTTTAGCTCTCGCCGAACAAATTTTCTCATCAATCGTTAGTTCGCTGATAGTTTCCCCTGTTGATAGTGCTTTTTCAAACCATGCAAAAAATTCACATAAAGCCGCCCCATCTTGTTCCATTGCTTCACGCACATTTGCCAAATCAGCAGCAGATTTGCAAGACTTCAATAACCGCGAAGGATTTACCTGTTCGATAACAGTCTCACAACCATAATGACTTAAGCCCAGCGTAATACGATCTGGATTAACCAATATACTATCTTGTTTTGGTAATTGTTGAAGTACGTTAGCTACTTCATCATAGCCACGAATGGTAATGCCATCTTTTGCTAATGCTTGTACTAATTCACTATTTACTTTTCCATCATGGATAAATAGCATAGCCTCCTGTTGAGATAATAAGGCATGCCCTAGAAATACTGGATTATATTGGACATCTGCACCACGCAAATTAAATAGCCAAGCAACATCATCTAAAGACGAAATAAAATGCCAATCAGCTGATATAGCTTGCATTTGTTGACGGACTAACGCTAGTTTTTCGGCACGTGTTTGGCTCACAAAAGGTGGGGTATGCTCAAATATAGGAGCATTTGGCAACGCTTTCCGATCTTGCCACAAGTCAGCGATAAGGTCAGTATCTGACACAAAATCAACGTTAAGCATGGCTAGGTCTTTTTCCAATTGTCGAGCCTGTTTTAGTGCCATCATCAAGCTATTAAACCCAATTCGTGATTTCTCATTTATATGATTTACTAACCACATATTTAAACTTGGCACACCCTCTTCACCCAGTTTCATCAGCACAATACCTGTCCCGGATAATTGTACTGTTGCTTGCTCCCAATAACGACTATCGACCCATAAACCAGCAAACTCTTGTGTTACCAATACAGTACCGACAGACCCTGTAAACCCACTTAACCATACACGTTGTTGCCAAAACTCAGGTAAATATTCAGACAAATGTGGATCGGCAGAAGGAACAATCCATGCATCTATATCCGCATTTTTCATCGCAAAACGAAGAGCAGATAAACGTTCACTAACACTCATTATTGACATAAAGAAACCTTATAGAAAATGTATTATGCTAAACATATCTTAGCGATCTTTAGCATAGGCGAAGATAATCTCTTTCCAAATACTATATTTAACTGTAGAAGTTCAGAACTTCATCTGACAGTTCCCCGTTTGACAAGCGGTGTCTGTCAGATTAGATTTAGCTCAGCTTTTTGCTGTTCCAAATCTGTTTACCATCAATCAATGTTTCTATGGGTGTTCGCCCACAGCACATCTTTCCTTGATGAGTTCGTTCATTATTATAGAAATCAAGCCATTCGTCTAGGTCTTTTTGCAAACTATCTAAATCAGCATAGAGTTTTTTGCGGAACGTTACTTGATAAAACTCCTGCAAAATGGTCTTATGGAAGCGCTCGCAAATACCATTGGCTGATTGAGGTGATCTGA
>NZ_AYSV01000088.1 GCF_000506865.1 Pelistega indica | reverse complement strand
TCAGGCTTCTGGAGCCTTTAGTAGGTGACGCTTCAGATAAAATTTTGCCTTATCGAAATGGTTCTTGGGATACTCGATTAGCCCTTTCTAGTATTCGACGAGATAAAGATAATCGCTTGTTATTAGGTACAGTTGGTTTGTCTGAAAATAAAGAAAGTTTGTATGTGGCTTGGGCTAATACTATGCTAAAAAAATATTTTCCTGAGTATATGGATCAGATCAAGTGGCAATATCGTTGGTGTGGTCGCTTTGGTTTTACTACAGATCATATTATGCGTATTTTTGAGCCAGCGCCAGGGGTTGTAGCTGCTACCGCATTTAATGGTCGGGGTATTACGACAGGGACAATGTTAGGCAAAGCATTTGCAGATTATTTACATACAGATGATAGAAGTGTTTTACCGTTGCCATTTAAAACGATAGAGGAAAGCATTATTTCTTTCAGAAAGATGAGAGCGACGCTTTATGACACTGGTATTGCCCTTTATCACGCAGGACAATGCCTTAAAATCGTTGTTTAATCCATTCAATAAGTGTTTTGACATGAGGTACATCTGACTTATTAGATGGATGTACCATATAATAAGCACCATTTCGTTCCAACATATGTGACCAAGCAAGTTTCAGTTTGCCCGTTTGTAATTCTTCTTTGACAAAAATATCAGGAACAAGAGCTACTCCACATCCTGAAATAGCTGCATGAACTACGTCATAAAAAGAATCAAAGCGAGGTCCAGCAAAGACACCTTCCCAAGACATATTAGCTGAGGCAAAATAGTCAAGCCAACCATGTGGACGGATACGAGATTGTATAAGTGTGACACTATCAATGCAATTTGGATCAGACATTGGTAATGGATTGAGTTCGGGCGTACAGACGGCGACAAAATGACTATCAAATAATTTAATACTTGCCATGCCGGGCCATACACCATGCCCATGCAAAAAACCCACATCAAGCTCACTGGCATCGGTATGAATAAAATCACCAACTTGATCGTGTACATCAAGGTGGATATTAGGATTAGCTTTGCTAAAACCTTTTAAAGCAGGAATTAACCATCTAGCACAGAAGGTAGGATGAGAGACAATTTTTAAGGTAGCAATGGCATGACTATGAGCCAGAACATTTAATACTGATTCCTCAACCTTATTTAAGGCATCTTGTGTATCATGAAAAAATCTTTCGCCTATAGGTGTGAGCTCAAGACGCTGTTTGTGACGTATAAATAAATTGCAGTCTAGAATGCTTTCTAATAAAGCAACTTGTTTACCTACAGCACTTTGTGTCATATAAAGTTCTTTTGCTGCATGAGTAAAGCTTAAGTGACGAGCCGCGGTTTCAAAACAACGCAAGGAGGTCATGGAAGGAAATTTGCTGGCAGCAATTTTTCTCATATACATTCACATTTAATAAAGTACAACTGAACAATTATACGAAATAATTGATTTTAATATGATATATCGGAAGTATTTTAAGGGTTTACCTTGGTTTTACGAACAGATAATTCAGAGTAATATGTTGCAATGTAGCGATAGTTTCAACGGCGATCTTTATATTGACTCACAAGGTCAAGAATAGCCACAGTATTACCACTACTGAATTGACTATGCACAAAAGTTTTGTATTTCTTGATTGTAGCAAGACGTAGTAATACGTCTACATAGAGTATTGGATTTTTGATGTTTGAACAAAAGAAGTGGTTAGTGCTTGAGGATACACTACAAGTCATTTTATTAGCAGCATTAGCCTGCATTACTATGGGTAACGTATTAGTACGTTATTTTTCTACACAATCATTTGCGTGGACCGAAGAGATCTCAATTTTTTTATTAATCCTAGTTACTATGTTGGGAACTAGTTCGGCTTTTGTACGTTACCAACATATCCGTATTGAGCTTTTATTAAATCGAGCTACTACAAAGACACGTCAGGTACTTGATTTTTTATCAGGAACAATTTGCCTGTTATTCTTTATCTTATTTACTGTATTACTAGCCAAACTTTGTTTGGATGAGATGGAATATGGAGATGTCTCTCCTGCCATCGGTATACCAACATGGTGGTATTCTATTTTTTTACCTATATTATCAACATTAATTACTTTCAGATTACTTCGGCAGTGGTGGGTAATGTTAGTTGCGTTAAAACGAGGTGATGCATGATTGCTGCCTTGTTATTTATTTTATTTGCTATTTTTCTCATCATTGGTGTGCCCGTTGCCATTGCTTTAGGTGTTTCAGGTATTGTGGCGATTGTCTTTAATAATTTAGATACAACATGGTTTGGATTGATGAGTGTTCCTCAAAGTTTTTATGCAGGACTTTCTAAATATCCTTTGTTAGCTATTCCTATGTTTGTTCTATTAGGCACAATTTTTGAGCGTTCAGGTGTGGCACTGCGTATTGTTAATTTTGCGACAGCTGTTATTGGGCGAGGGCCAGGAATGCTACCAATGGTTTCAGTATTAGTAGCTATGTTTATGGGTGGTATCTCGGGATCAGGGCCAGCGAGTGCAGCAGCGGTTGGTGGTGTGATGATTGGTGCTATGACTAAGGCGGGGTATAAGCCAGAATTTTCTGCTTCAGTAGTCGCTGCTGGTGCTGCAACGGATATTTTAATTCCACCGTCGGTAGCGTTTATTATCTATGCTATTTTAGTTCCGCAAGCATCTGTATTAGATTTATTTGTTGCGGGAGCAATACCAGGCTTATTAGCGGGCATATCAATTATTATTCCTGCGATTTATCTTTCTCGTAAATACAAGATGGGGCTTTTGGAAAAGGATATTGAACGTCCCGCTATTTGGCCTAGTTTTGTGCGAGCATTTTGGGGATTAACAGCACCTGCCTTACTCTTAAGTGGCATGCGTTTAGGTTGGTTTACACCGACAGAGGCAGCTGTTGTTGCTGTGTTTTATGGTCTTTTTATTGGTATGGTGATTTATCGTACGATTACATTCAAAGACTTATTGATTATTTTACGTGACTCGGCAGAGTTATCAGCTGTTATTCTATTTGTGGTGACGATTGCTGGAATTTTTGCTTGGGCATTATCAACCTTAAGTATTATCGATCCTATTACAAAATTTGTGGTGAATTCAGGATTGGGAGAGTATACCGTTTTGTTATTACTTATTTTGCTATTGATAATTTTTGGTATGTTCTTGGATGGGATTTCAATTTTCTTAATTTTTGTTCCTATCTTATTGCCAATAGCAGAGCATTTTCAGTGGGATCTAGTATGGTTTGGGGTGCTGTTAACCATGATGGTGGCGATTGGTCAATTTACTCCCCCTTTAGCTGTCAATTTAATGGTGTCATGTCGTATTGCGAAAGTGCCTATTGAGAGTACTGTTCGTTGGGTATTGTGGATGTTAGGAGGAATGTGTGTCGCTTTATTGTTATTAGTGATTTTTCCAGATTTAGTGACAGCATTACCAAGATATTTAAATAGTTAAGGAGATAACATGAGAAAAATAGTTAAACAATTATGCTTAGGTGCTACATTAATGATGGGTATGGTGGCACTATCACCAATAGTTCATGCTGAAGGTAAATATAAGGATGAATATAAATTATCATTAGTGGTAAATACGACTTTTCCATGGGGGCAAGCTACTGAAATTTGGTCTAACTTAGTCAGTGAACGTACACAAGGTCGCATTAAATTCAAGATTTATCCGGGTACTTCACTTGTACAAGGAGATCAAACACGAGAGTTTCCGGCTATTCGACAAGGTATTATTGATGTGGCTGTTGGTTCGACAATTAACTGGTCACCACAGATTAAAGAGTTAAATTTGTTTTCAATGCCTTTTTTAATGCCTGATTATGCAGCAGTGGATGCTTTAACGCAGGGAGAGGTTGGTAAAAAGATCTTTGAACGAATTGAAAAAGCAGGTGTGATTCCTCTTGCATGGGGTGAAAATGGTTATCGTCAAGTGAGTAATTCTAAACAAGCGATTCGTAAACCAGAAGATTTAAAAGGATTAAAATTACGAGTGGTAGGTTCACCATTGTTTATGGATACCTTTACGGCATTAGGTGCTAATCCAGTGCAAATGAGCTGGGCAGATGCTCAACCAGCTTTAGCAAGTAAAGCGGTTGATGGACAAGAAAACCCACTGGCTATTTATAATGGCTCTAAACTTTATAATGTGGGTCAAAAATATTTAACACTTTGGAATTATGTAAATGATCCTTTAGTTTTTGTGGTTAATAAAGAGGTATGGAATTCTTGGTCTAAAGAAGATCGTGAAATTGTCCGTCAAGCGGCTATTGATGCTGGTAAACAAGAGATTGCTATTGCTCGCAAAGGAATTTCACCAGGTGATGATGGTTTAATTAAAGATATTCAAGGTCAAGGAGTAGAAGTAGTCTCACTAACAGCAGAAGAGTATCAAGCTTTTGTTAAAGCAACGCAGCCTGTTTTTGCTAAATGGAAAGATCGCATTGGTGCTGATTTGATTGATTTAGCTCTAAAAGATATTGAAAATCGTAAAAAATAGGTAGTATTTTTCTAAGTTAATGAAGATTGGTTTTTAATGCAATTTTGTTTATCTCCCGTAGACGACTTATCAAGTTACGGGAGAATATAAGAGGTGATCAGCAATCAACAAGTCTTTTTGAGCGACTATATTGAGAAGCTTTATAAAGTACAGTGATAAGTAGCCAGACAAAATAAAAAGCAGGACTGATAAAATCAGACCTGCTTTTTAGAATATCTTGGAGCTGTACCATCACTTATTGTAGAGTATATGCCCATATTTGGACATCTGCTAGTAAATTGCTAACTAATCAACAATATTTAACGATGGTTGCGAGGGCAGGATTTGAACCTACGACCTTCGGGTTATGAGCCCGACGAGCTGCCAGACTGCTCCACCTCGCGTCAGAAAGAATTATTATATAATTAATGATATACTTTATGCA
Organism: Pelistega indica; assembly: GCF_000506865.1. GTDB lineage: Bacteria > Pseudomonadota > Gammaproteobacteria > Burkholderiales > Burkholderiaceae_B > Taylorella > Taylorella indica. The sequence goes on along the minus strand of NZ_AYSV01000088.1, from coordinate 40,098 downwards.
AGTGTTTTATGAAAATTTTTAAAAAGAGACCAATATGGAAGAGGATTTAATCTCTAAAGTCATTGAAACAGCACTTTTATGTGCTAATGAGCCAATGAAAGTGGCAGAGTTAGCAAAGCTTTTTGCTGAGGTGGATGCGGTCTCAAATGATGCTATAAAACAACAATTATTAAATTTACAGAGCCAATGGGAAAATAAAGGGTTAGAATTAGTGGAACTTGCAAGTGGGTGGCGTTTTCAAAGTCGCCCAGATATGCAAAAGTATCTTGAACGTCTAAATCCTGAAAAACCTCCTAAATATTCACGCGCTGTAATGGAAACCTTAGCAATTATTGCTTGGCGTCAACCTGTTACTAGAGGGGATATTGAGGATATTCGTGGTGTTTCTGTTTCTTCACAGATTATAAAAACCTTGGAAGATAGGGATTGGATTGAGGTTATTGGTCATCGAGAGGGACCAGGCCGACCTGCATTATTTGGGACAACAAAGCATTTTCTTGATGATATGGGATTAAAATCTTTGGCACAATTGCCAGAGCTTGAAACTAATCCAGATATGCTCTCAAATGATCCAACGTTAGCCCAATTACTACAAGAGCAATCACCTCAATTGTCTTTGCCCCATGAAGAACAGGAGGCTGACACAACAGAAGGCGAAGTGATATCTGATATGGTAAAAGAGCCAACGCTTGAGCCTACTGGTGATGCTAGTGAAAATACTGCTAGAGAAGGTGAAAATGATTCATTAAAGAATGATGAATCCACGCAACCTATTGATGATGACGACAATCAAGATAACAAGAATTTCTTGGACTAACAAACAAAGACCTCAATTCATTTTGAGGCGGTAGAGAATGATGGACGAAAACGAAGAAACGTCAAATATTGAAAGTGTCGCTAATGACCAGACGCAAACAGAGCAAATAGGCAAAAAAGGGCGTAAATTACGCACGCCGTTCAGACGACGTCGGGTTAATCCTGCTGATAAAAATACAGATAATGAAAGCGTGATAGCAGAATTGAATACAGAGATAGTCTCTGTTGAGCAAGCGGAAGTAGTTAGTAAACCTAAACGAGCACCTCGATCCTCCAGAAAATTATCTTCACAAGAAGCATCAGTCGCTGTTGAGACAAGTGAAGAAAAACCAGCTAGAACAAGAAAAACACCTCGCAAAACTAGCCGTAAAAAAGATAAATTTAGTAGTGATACTATCCCTTCATTTGAAGACGACAGTATTAGTAATGCTGATTTATTGTTAGCCGAAGAAGTTTCCGAAAAGGAACAAAATCAAGTTTTTTCTTATCTTGATAAAAAACATGACCCATTAGAAAAGCGCTTAGGTAAATTCTTAGGCTCTGATCAAGTGATGCCTAAATTACACAAGGTGTTGGCAGATGCTGGTGTGGGTTCACGTCGTGATATGGAAGAATTGATTTTGCAAGGCCGTGTTTCCGTCAATGGTGAGCCAGCTCATATTGGACAGCGCGTAAGTCTTGAGGATGTTGTTCGTGTCAATGGACGTCTAGTGGCTCGCCCTAAAGCAAATCGTCCTCCTCGAGTTATTCTTTATCATAAACCTGCTGGTGAAATTGTTACGATGGATGATCCAGAGAATAGGGCGACTGTTTTTTCACGGTTACCTAAAATGAAAACAGGTAAATGGGTTTCCGTAGGGCGTTTAGACCTGAATACCGAAGGCTTATTGATTTTTACAACTTCTGGTGATTTAGCCAATCGTTTAATGCATCCACGTTACGGTAGCGAACGTGAATATGCGGTACGTGTTTTGGGTGAAATGACTGAAGAGCAACGTCAACAATTATTGCAAGGTATTCAGTTAGATGATGGTATGGCGGCATTTGGTTGTCTGGACTTTATTGGTGGTGAAGGTAGTAATCGTTGGTATAGAGTAACGATTAATGAGGGTAGAAATCGTGAAGTCCGTCGCATGTTTGAGGCTGTTGGTTTGCTAGTGAGTCGTCTGATTCGTTCGCGTTTTGGTGATATATCACTTCCTCGCAATCTTCGCCGTGGACGTTGGGAGGAATTAGATGCGACTATTGTATTAGCCTTAATGGAGCAACTAGGTTTGAATAGACCAGTTGATACCGAAGAAAAATCAGGTAAAGGGAAAAGGGTTGGTCGCGCCCCTCGTCGTATTTCTCACGATAATGCCATGCCTCCGGGGTATGAAAATGCTGTTGATGTAGCATCAGAATTTAGTGTCTATACTCGTCGTAGTGGTCAACCATTGCGAAATGGGTCTCGCACAAGAAGAGGTGGTTTGTCTGGTAATTCTACTACCTACGATAGAACAACAGATGGTGTGCGTACCGCTAAAAAAGCTAATAAAACATCCCGTTCCTCTTATTTAGGGGGTAAAAAATCTTCTCGTACAAGAGATGATTGGCAACCCAAGGGACAAAATGCACATGAGTCTCAGTTGGGCTTTTTGTCGCCTCGACCTAAAAAAATGAGGTAATTTTTAAATATACTTGGCTGCCTCTTTGAATGTAGTTGGGTGTCAAAGAATGCCAACACATTAATAGAGAATTTTGCTTATTGCTTGAAAATAAAAGAAATTTCGGGTACAATTTACCAGAAATTAAAATTTTGCATTGCAAAAGAGTGTTGCGAAATTTTGAAGTGCTTTGATAGGTGATTCATTCACCTCATTTTTAAAATGATGGGCTGTTCAGCCCATTTTTTTTTAATATTTTTATGGCTGATTTATATACATTAACTGAGCAAGCAATTGCTGGTCTTGGTGTTGAACTAATTGATGTGGAAAGAGCTGCTCTTGGTCTATTGAGAATTACGATAGACAAAGAGGGTGGAGTCAATATTGAGGATTGCGAACAAGTGTCGCGATTATTATCACGTGTTTATGAAGTTGAGAATATCGACTACAAACGCTTAGAAGTGGGATCGCCAGGTGTGGATCGTCCACTTCGTCATCTTGCAGATTTTCAACGATTTGCAGGAGAAAAAATAGAAGTTAAATTGCATACACCCATTGATAATCGCAAGGTATTTAATGGGATTTTATCCCTTAAAGAAGGGCAAGCAAATGTGTTTAATTTAACGTTTGAAGAAAAAAAGAACGAAACCAAAGTGATTGAGTTTGCTTATGAAGATGTTGATAAAGCTAAGCTTGATCCTGTATTAGATTTCAAAGGTAAAAAGAAATGAGTCGTGAGATCCTCCATTTTGTTGATGCATTAGCGCACGAAAAAAACGTACCAGCAGATATCGTATTTACGGCTTTAGAGGGTGCATTAGCATCAGCAATGAAGAAGCGTTTTAAAGAAGATGTGGACATTGTTGTAACAATTAATCGTCAGACAGGTGCCCACACTGGGGTGCGTCGTTGGTTAGTTGTTCCTGATGAGGCTGGTTTACAAGAGCCTGAGCGCCAAGAGTTATTGTCTGATGCGCAAGAAATCAAACCGGGTATTCAAGTTGGTGAATACATTGAAGAAGAGCTAGAAATCGAGGATTTTGGACGCATCGGTGCACAAGTGGCAAAACAAGCTATCTTACAACGCATTCGTGATGCTGAGCGTGAGCAAGTATTAAATGAATTCTTGGAGCGTGGTGATAGTATCGTCTCTGGCACGATTAAACGCATGGATAAAGGTGATGCGATTGTTGAAATCGGTAAAATTGAGGCTCGTTTACCTCGTGCATCAATGATTCCAAAAGAGAATCTACGTACAGGTGATAGAGTGCGCGCATGGGTAGAAACCGTTGATCATAATTTACGTGGACAACAAGTAATTCTTTCTCGTACTGCGCCTGAATTTATTCGTGAATTATTTGAAAATGAAGTACCAGAAATTGAACAAGGCTTGCTTGAAATTAAAGCGGCTGCTCGTGACCCCGGTATTCGTGCCAAAATTGCTGTAGTTGCTTATGATAAACGTATTGACCCTATTGGTACTTGCGTGGGTATGCGTGGTTCACGTGTAAGTGCTGTTCGTAATGAGTTAGGTGGCGAACAAGTGGATATCGTTCTTTGGTCTGATGTTCCTGCGGAGTTTGTTATTTCAGCGTTAGCACCTGCACAAGTAGAGTCTATTGTTGTAGAAGAAGATAAAAAGACGATGGATGTTGTCGTTGATGATGAGAATCTAGCTAAAGCTATTGGTACTAGAGGTCAAAATGTACGTCTAGCCTCTGAGTTAACAGGCTGGCAAATTAATATCATGACGCCAGAAGAAAGCAAAAATCGTAAAGCCGAAGAAGACTCAAAATTATTGAAATTGTTCGAAGAAAAATTAGATGTTGATGAAGAAGTGGCATCTATTTTGATTGAAGAGGGCTTTAGTGGCTTAGAAGAAGTTGCTTATGTTCCAGAACAAGAGTTACTCGACATTGAGGGCTTTGATGAGGATTTAGTAGCTGAATTGCGTAGTCGTGCACGTGCGGCTTTATTAACAGAGGCTATTGCACGTGAAGAAGCTGTTGAAAGTGCTCAAGACTTAGTGGGCTTAAAAGGCTTAGATGCTGAGAAAATTGCTAAGTTAGTAGCAGCCAATATTAAAACCAGAGATGATCTTGCTGAGTTAGCAAGTGATGAACTGGCAGAGTTATTGTCTATTTCAGAAGATGATGCAGGACAAATTATTCTCGAAGCCAGAGCTCATTGGTTTGAGTAAGATGTACTCATTAGTTATATAAATTATTTTAGTTGTTAGAAAAGAGAACCGAATGCCAAATACCACTGTTTCACAGTTTGCTGAAGAAATTAAACTATCCACAGACGTATTGCTTGAGCAACTACGTCTTGCTGGCTCAAAGATTAAGTCGGCAGATGATGTTGTGACGGAAGAAGATAAAGCGAAACTCTATAAAATGCTTAAAAATGATCACGGTGAAAGTAAAGAGAAGAAAAAAATTACGTTAACGCGTAAAAAAGTCTCTGAAATTCGTCAAGCTGACGGATCAAAAGTTCAGGTAGAAGTACGCAAAAAACGAGTAGTTGTTTCTCCCGAAATTACAAAAGAGCAAATTAAAGCTGCTGCTCAAAAAGAAGAAGCAAAAGTTACTGCTGAACCACCTTCAGCAGTGGTTGAGGCTGAAAAAACAAGTTGCTATAGAAAAAACTAATGTTGCTACTAAGGCAGCAGAGACAATTGTGAATGAACAGGAGTCAACAGCACCTGTAATGGCATCTACTGGAAAAGTAGCGGCAATAGCAGAAACAGAGAACGCATCAGTTGCTGATGTATCAAAGACTGAATCACCAAAGCAAGAACCGACAAAGGCAGAAACATCCAAACAAGATAGTAAAGAAGCTCCAAAAGTTGATGCTAATAAAGAATCAGTTAAAGAAACAAGCGCTAAAGTGGCTGATGATACTCAGGCTCGTAAGCCCAACTCACAAACAGCTAAATCAGAAAATAAAACATCTGGTTATAGACAAGAGCGTAAGCCTGAGCATAAAAATCAATTTAATAAGCCAAAATCGGATAAACCAAAATTCGAACAAAATAACAAATCATCAACTAGCAACAAACCACAGCACTCTTCAGCTGATCGTGAAAATGCTCGTCAAAAAGTTGAGCATGAGGCTGCTGCTATCCGTGATTTATTACGTAAACCAGCTCGTACTGTTAAGGCAGAGCCTATTGAGGCGATTAATCCAGATGGCGTAACTAAAAAATTAGGCAAAAAAGATGTTAAAGCATCAGCTAAGAAAAATACGGATGTTGAAAAGAACTGGAATGATGGCGCTCGTAGCAGTAAAAAATCAGCCAATAATGACAAACGTAGTCATGGCTTAGGTGGTGATGAGGACGGCTGGAGAGCAGGTGGTAGTCGCAATAAAAACAAAAATAAACAGCAACAAGAACAACGCCAACAACCACAGGTAATTGAATTTATTGCACGTGAAATTCATGTGCCAGAAACGATTACTGTGGCGGACTTAGCACACAAGATGTCTGTTAAAGCGACTGAAGTTATCAAGAAATTGATGATGCTAGGTCAGATGGTGACTATTAACCAAGTATTAGATCAAGACACAGCCATGATTGTGGTTGAAGAGTTTGGTCATACAGCTGTTCAAGCAAAACTGGATGACCCAGAAGCCTTCTTAGCCGATGAAGGCACAGTCCAAGAGAGTGAAGCATTGCCACGTGCGCCAGTTGTTACTGTGATGGGACACGTTGACCATGGTAAAACATCACTTTTAGACTATATTCGTCGTGCTAAAGTTGCTTCAGGGGAAGCAGGTGGTATTACCCAACATATTGGTGCTTATCGAGTACAAACAGAAGGTGGTGTAGTCACATTCCTTGATACGCCAGGACATGAGGCCTTTACGGCTATGCGTGCACGTGGTGCCAAGGCAACTGATATTGTTATTCTTGTAGTAGCAGCTGATGACGGTGTTATGCCACAAACACGTGAGGCGATTCATCATGCCAAAGCAGCTGGAGTGCCTCTTGTAGTTGCCATTAACAAAATTGATAAACCAGAAGCAAACCCTGAACGTGTCAAACAAGAGTTAGTTGCAGAAGAGGTTGTTCCTGAGGAATATGGTGGCGATGTACCATTCGTTCCTGTCTCAGCTAAAACAGGCCAAGGTATTGATGATTTACTTGAAAATGTATTATTACAGGCTGAAATTCTTGAGCTAAAAGCGCCTGTTGATGCCCCGGCCAAGGGAATTGTGATTGAGGCACGTCTAGATAAAGGACGTGGTCCAGTAGCGACAATTCTTGTTCAAAGTGGTACTTTAAAACGTGGTGATGCATTACTGGCAGGAGCTACTTTTGGTCGTGTTCGTGCCATGCAAGATGAACATGGTCGCAATATTGATCAAGCAGGTCCTTCGTATCCAGTTGAAATTCAAGGTTTAACAGAAGTACCTGCCGCTGGTGATGAGGTTCAAGTTCTGCTAGATGAGCGTAAAGCACGTGAAATCGCTTTGTTCCGTCAAGGTAAATTCCGTGATGTGAAATTGGCTAAACAACAAGCACAGAATTTAGAAAATATTCTAAATGGTACGGCGACAGATGGTGTGAAAACACTTTCTTTGATTATCAAAACCGATGTACAAGGTTCTCAAGAAGCATTGGCTCAATCCTTATTGAAACTTTCCGGTGATGAGGTGCGTGTACAAGTTGTGCATGCAGCCGTAGGTGGTATTTCAGAGAGTGATGTGAACTTAGCGATTGCCTCTCAAGCAGTTATTATTGGGTTTAATGTACGTGCCGACCAAAATGCTAAGAAATTGGCAGAGCACAATGGTATTGATATTCGCTACTATAATATTATTTATGATGCTGTAGATGAAGTGAAGAGTGCTTTATCTGGCATGTTAGCGCCAGAAAAACGCGAAGAAATTATTGGTTTAGTAGATGTGCGAGAGGTTTATCGTATTTCTCGTATTGGTACCGTTGCGGGATGTATGGTTCTAGAAGGACTTGTACGTCGTGATGCTCAAGTTCGTCAATTACGTAACAATGTTGTCATCTGGACGGGATCTTTAGATTCACTAAAACGTTTCAAAGACGATGCTAAAGAAGTCAAATCAGGCTTTGATTGTGGTATTTCTTTACGTGGTCAAAATGATATTGAAATTGGTGACCAATTCGAAGTCTTCGAAATTCGTGAAATTGCCCGTACTTTATAGATAAGTTATGAGTCGACATAAAAATAAAGCACCAGCTAGTCGTAATATTCGACTAGCTGACCAAATTCAAAAAGATTTAGCCCAATTAATTCAACGGGAGCTAGGAACTCGCTCAGGGTTAATTACACTGACTGGAGTAGAGTTAAGTCCGGACTATGCCCATGCAAAAGTCTTTTTTACGGTATTAGGTGCAGAGCCTGAGGAAGCAACTGCTGCACTAAATGAAAAAGCAGGATATTTACATTCATTGCTATTCAAAATGTTGCACATTCATACTGTACCTACCCTACATTTTCATCATGATAATCAATTAGCACATGGGATTGAGATGAGTAGACTGATTGATCGTGCTAATCATCCAGAAGATTTTCCTGATGAGGGTGATATTCCCAATTTTGAACCCCCTAAAATTCGAGGCTAACTATTTTATGCTTAGACTAGACTAAGGTGTCAACGTAGTATGGGGAAAAGAAAAGGACAAGATATTGATGGCGTTCTATTACTTGATAAACCAGAGGGTGGATCAAGTAATTTTGCACTTCAACGAGCTCGTCGTAAACTTGATGCAAAAAAAGCAGGTCATACTGGAACCTTAGATCCGTTTGCTACAGGTCTCTTAATTTGTTGCTTTGGTAAAGCGACTAAAATTTGTGGTGCAATGCTTAATGTAGATAAAAGCTATAGAGCCACATTGACTTTAGGAAGTGAAACTGACTCAGGAGACTTAACTGGAGAGGTTGTACAACACTGTTCAACTTTTACAGGAATTACGAAAGAGCAGTTAAATACTATTATTCCTCAGTTTGTAGGTGAAATAGAGCAGATACCCCCTATGTATTCTGCTTTAAAGCGAGATGGTAAACCACTCTATGAGTATGCTCGTCAAGGCATTGAGTTAGAAAGAGCGCCCCGAAAAGTTGTTATATATGACATATCTATAGTGACTTTTTCTGAGAAAGAAGTGGTATTAGATATTTTTTGCAGCAAAGGTACTTATATTCGTACCCTTGCACAGGATATAGGTCGTGCCTTAGGTTGTTTTGCACATTTGCGTGCGTTGAGAAGAACCTCAGTCGGACCATTTAAATTAAGTGATGCGATTACATTGGAGGCGTTTCAAGCATTGGAAGAACCTCAACGTATATTGTTATCGTTAAATGATTTACCTCCGGACTTATTACCGGAAAAATTACGTACAAAGGAAATATTATGAGCCGTGCGCTCCGCAACATTGCTATTATTGCCCACGTTGACCATGGTAAAACAACATTGGTTGACCAATTACTTCGCCAATCAGGTACTTTCCGTGAAAATCAACACGTTGCTGAACGTGTGATGGACTCTAATGATATTGAAAAAGAGCGTGGTATTACTATTCTTTCTAAAAACTGTGCCGTAGAGTATGAGGGTACACATATTAATATTGTGGATACCCCAGGACACGCAGACTTTGGTGGTGAAGTAGAACGTGTGCTATCGATGGTTGATGGTGTATTACTGTTAGTGGACTCAGTTGAGGGGCCTATGCCTCAAACTCGTTTTGTGACTAAAAAAGCATTAGCTCTAGGTTTAAAGCCTATCGTAGTGGTGAATAAAATTGATCGCCCTGGTGCTCGTCCAGATTATGTAGTGAATACCACATTTGATTTATTTGATAAATTAGGTGCTACAGAAGAACAATTAGATTTCCCAATCGTTTATGCTTCTGGTTTAAATGGTTTCGCTGGGTTAACTGAAGACGTTCGTAGCGGAGATATGCGTCCTTTATTTGATACTGTCTTAAAATACGTGCCACAACGTAATGATAATGCAGACGCGCCATTGCAATTACAAATTATTTCTTTAGACTACAACAGCTATGTCGGTAAAATTGGTGTAGGTCGTGTTAATCGTGGCCGTGTACGTCCAGGTCAAGATGTTATTGTGAAGTTTGGCCCAGAAGGAGAACCAATTAAAGGCCGCATTAATCAAGTCTTAAAATTCAAAGGATTAGACCGAGAGCTTGTTGATTCTGCAGAAGCAGGGGACATTGTATTGATTAATGGTATTGAGGAGATTGGAATTGGTTGTACAATTTGTGACCCAGCCACTCCTGAAGCATTACCAATGCTTAAGATTGATGAACCAACCTTAACAATGAACTTTATGGTAAATACTTCACCATTAGCAGGACGTGAAGGTAAATACGTAACTAGTCGCCAAATCCGTGATCGTTTAAATCTTGAATTAAAATCAAACGTGGCTTTACGTGTAAAAGATACTGATGATGATACTGTATTTGAAGTGAATGGTCGAGGTGAATTACACCTAACAATTTTAATTGAGAATATGCGCCGTGAAGGGTATGAATTAGCCGTATCACGTCCACGAGTTGTATTTAAAGAAATTGATGGTGTTCGTTGTGAACCAATGGAATTGTTAACTATTGACGTTGAGGACGAGCACCAAGGTGGCGTGATGGAAGAGTTAGGTCGTCGTAAAGGCGAATTGCTTAATATGGAATCTGATGGTCGTGGTCGTACCCGTTTAGAGTACCGTATTCCAGCACGTGGTTTAATTGGTTTTTCTGGTGATTTCTTATCAATGACACGTGGTACAGGTTTAATGAGCCATATTTTTGATGATTATGCACCAGTCCGTGAAGGTAGTATTGGTGAGCGTCGCAACGGAGTGCTTATTAGCCAAGATAATGGTGATGCGGTGGCATATGCTCTTTGGAAACTACAAGATCGTGGTCGTATGTTTGTATCGCCAGGTGAACCACTTTATGAAGGAATGATTATTGGTATCCATAGCCGTGATAATGACTTAGTCGTTAACCCAATTAAAGGTAAACAATTAACTAATATCCGTGCGTCAGGTACTGATGAGGCTGTTCGTTTAGTTCCACCTATCAAATTAACACTTGAATATGCGGTTGAGTTTATTGATGACGATGAATTAGTAGAAGTAACCCCTAAGAGCATTCGTCTACGTAAGCGTTATTTACTTGAGCATGAGCGTAAACGTGCAGCACGTGAAGCCGCTGTGTAATTTTCACGGCTAAGATGTATATGCCATTTTATTAAGGTAATACTTATAAAGTGTCAAGACCTGATGGTATCCATCAGGTCTTTTTTAATTAAAAAAATGAATTTGATTTTTATCATTAGTTTTTATGTAAAAGTTTGGTAATATATCTCTAATTCAACGAAAACTAAGTTTTTGAGTATTACAGTGCATTCTATAAAGTATAAGTTTCAATTAAGTCCTAAACAGCAGCATTTTATGCTGTGGGCTATGCTTGTACTTTTTTCAGTTCGAAGCTTAGTGCCGATTGGCTTTATGCCAAGCCAAAATTCTCATGATGAACAAATTCGTCTTGAGATTTGTTTGCCAAGTGGGCATAAAGCCTATACATGGATTAATCTTAATGATAATTCTACCAATCAGGATTTAACTAATGCTACGTCTTCCGATTTAGAGGGGATTGTGGCAAGTGATAAGGCTGATGTTTATACGTGTGCCTTCTTTTCTATCAATCATATGGGTATGGCCTCTGGATGGGGTTACAATCCTCTTGCATTGATAGATAGCAGTTTCTTATCAGATGTATTAGCACAATATAGTCAAATTTTTCCTAAACAGTATTTAGGTCCACCTTTAGGGTCTAGAGCTCCTCCAATGTCTGCTTGGGTTAGCTTGACTTCACCCCAAGCACTGTCTGAATCATCTTGCCTCTTATGTGATTCAGACACTACAATCCGTATCGGTTTGGATAGATTTGCGTTCTCCTCTAATCTTGCTTATCACCATATCCAAAGTTGATACGGATTGTTTTTTGTAACGCTTAAAAGCTCATTCTGTGGTATGTTATAGAAACGATTAACAGAGTTAAGGATAACTACCATGAGCAAAGATAAATCTGATAAGAAAAAATCTAAAAAAGATTCTCATAAAAAGCATCAACACTACGCTGAAGATGATGTTCTATTAGCGGTAAACCCTACTAAATCTTCTAAAAAAGAAGAATTTAAAAGATAAAAATCACAAAGATAAAGCATCTAAAGATAGTAAAGACAAAAATAATAAAGATTCTGATCAAAAGGAAAAAGAACTCTTCTTACGATAAAAAACAAGTCTGATATTTATCAAGAAAATATTTCTGCTAAATATCGTGTTGAGAATGGCAAAAAATTTGACCTTTCCGAGTGCCCAGTATCACCAGGGTTTGATGTAGATGAGAAAGAAGCCGCTGAAATCTTAGAGGATATTGTTAAGCAAATTGCTAAGCAACAAATGGTTTTATATGCGGATAACAAATGGTCATTGCTACTCGTCTTTCAAGCAATGGATGCGGCAGGCAAAGACTCAACTATTAAAAATATTCTTTCTGGTGTGAACCCGCAAGGCATAGAGGTTTTCTCATTTAAGCGACCAAGTTATAAAGAGTTATCGCATGATTTCTTATGGCGTACAACTTGTGATTTGCCTGAAAGAGGGAATATTGGCGTTTTTAATCGTTCTTATTATGAGGAAACTCTGATAGCGAGAGTACACCCAGATATTCTTGAGAGTGAGCCGATTCCTAAAAAATTAGTCACAAAGCATATTTGGGATGAACGCTTAGAATCTATTAAAGACTTTGAAAAACATATTAGTCGTAATGGTGTAGTGGTATTAAAATTTTATCTGCATATTTCTAAAGAGGAGCAAAAATCGCGTTTACTTGCGAGAATTGAAGATCCTGATAAAAATTGGAAATTTGATAAAAATGACTTATATGAACGTAAGTTTTGGAATGACTATATGCATGCTTATGAAGAAACCATTAAACATACAGCGACAGAATATGCTCCTTGGTATGTTATTCCTGGTAATAGTAAGCCTTATGCCCGTATTGTAGTTGCTGATGCCGTATTACAGGCGCTAAAGTCACTCAAACTACAATATCCTAGTCTGCATCCTACTGAACAGAGTTATCTTGAAGAGTGTAGGAAATTATTGGAGAACGAGGAATAAGTTCTTGTGTAACGATAAGGATTACATAGTATGTGATGAGAGGTTTATGGTGATGAGACATGCAAGAGTTATTAGTTGCATTTATAAGACGAAATAAAAATAAATTCGTGAATACTTGATAATTTCTTGCATTACTAAATAAACTTTGTCATAATTACATTCTTGATGTTGCCCCATAGCTCAGTCGGTAGAGCGACGGACTGTTAATCCGCAGGTCACTGGTTCGAACCCAGTTGGGGCAGCCAGCATCAAAAACAATAGAATTTTGCCCCATAGCTCAGTCGGTAGAGCGACGGACTGTTAATCCGCAGGTCACTGGTTCGAACCCAGTTGGGGCAGCCAAGTTAAAGCCACTTATTGAATATAAGTGGCTTTTTTACGTTTATTCTTAGCGTTTATGCTATTCTTAGCGATTAGATATCTTTCCCAATTAACTGTATAAACCTTATGCAAGTCTTCACACCGAAAACTCAAACTATTATTAAATATTTAGTGATGGTGCTATGTCTTATCACTACGGTAGTTGGATTTGGGCATAGTCATGCATTTGCTCAATTAAGTTATGGTATTGCACTGTTTTTATTTGGTATGCAATGTATTGAGGATGGTTTGCAAGCTGGTACGGGAGGGACAGTAGAGCGCCTAATGGCAAGTGGTACGAAAACTCCATTTAAAGGATTGCTATTCGGGATGTTCTCTACATTTATTTTGCAATCAAGCACACTTGTGTCTTTGCTAACGATAGCCTTTTTGGGTACTGGTTTAATTACGCTAGCAGGTGGTATCAGTATTATTTTAGGAACTAATTTAGGCGCTACAAGTGGTATCTGGTTATTAGCCTTATTAGGTAAAAATATTAGCTTAAGTGTTTTTGCAACACCTATTTTTGTATTAGGTGTATTAGCGAGTTTTTTTAAAGGTAAAACAAAATCTATTGGCAGGGTTTTTATTGGGATAGCTTTAATCTTTATTGGGATTGAGACACTGCAAAAAGGCTTTGGAACGCTAGGTAATGATATGGACTTTAGCCGAGTTCAGACAGATGGTTTACTCAATATTCTTACCTTTAGCTTAATTGGTTTTATCATTACGATTCTTTTACAATCCACACATGCAGCGTTGATTTTGACGTTAGCCTCTTTAAGTGCAGGACAAATCAATGTAGATCAATCGTTTGCTATTGCTCTTGGCTCTAATGTAGGGAGTAGTGTGGTGACAGCATTTGTTGGAATATTGGAAAGCTCTAGAGATGGTAAACGTTTGGCGATTGTACATGTACTGTTCAATATTGTTACTGCCTTGTTGGCATTGATGATTTGGATTCCACTTGTGAGTGTGGTAAAAGCAATTGCCGCTGAGTTTTCTATGAATTCTTTGTTGCAATTGGCTTTATTTCATACCCTATTTAATGTGCTAGGGGTCTCATTATTTTGGCCGATACAGTCTCGTTTATCAGAAATGTTATATCAATGGTTACCTGAGAAAAAAGAACCTTCTAGTCGCATCGGGAAAGAATTTACATCGATCAAAGCTAAATATTTGACCCCTAATATGTTATGTTCTGGAGACTCAGCTGTTCGAGCTGTGCATTTGGAAACCCAACATTTAATGAGAGTTTGTATTGAGGAGCTTTGCCATGCTTTTTATATTAAACCTGATACAGTTTATCAGTTTGATAATCCTCAAGTTTCCACGTTAACAGATCAGCAGTTATTAGTTGCTGATGCTAAAGCTTTTTATGATACTCAGGTAAAAGAGTTGTATGCACAGATAGTATATTTTACGAGTCAATTGCAAACGAATAACCCTCGCGATGAAGATCATTTATTCCAATTGAATGTTTTAGGATCATTAATTGTTGATATCGGCAAAGAAGCAAAAAAAAGCACAAAAAAAATATGGCTCAGAATTTGTCTGTATCTCCAAGTACTTCTGATGGATTAATATTATCAACAGTCATTCAGCAGCGATTGTCAGAGAGTTATATGAGTATTAGAGAGTATGTGTTTTTGCTCATACAACATTTTATTTGGGCTAATGCAGATGGGTATCAGACTCGATCAGTAGAAGTGAAATTTGATAATTTATTGCGACAAGAGCAAGATTTATTACTTAAACTACAAGAAGATAGTTTACGCCATTTAAGAGAGCAACTTATTGATAACCATAGTTTCTTAGAGCTGATGTCTACTCTTGTGCATGTTAGAAAAATTCACCAAAACTTGGTAGAAATTGACCAGTTAAATTTATTAGATCAAAATGCCTTAATGCCTGAAAAAAATGACTAGTCCTCGTTTTCTTCTTTGAGCAATTTTTTACTAGCAATAAGCTCCTGGATGGCTTCAAACATTTTTTGTTCTTGTGCTTTGGCTTCTGCATTCAGTGCTTTATTATTAAACATTTTAATGCTGGAGTCATATAACGCAGCAGTTGCTTTCATGCCTTGTCGATTTAGTTTACTGTAGAGTTGGCTAATTTCCTGCGCTGTTTCAAGCTCCGTTCCCAACAATTCTAGTGCATGTTGCCCACTTAGTACTGCACTATCAAATGTTTCTCTGACAATTTTTTCTACACCTAGATTATATAAATGATAAGTGTGAATTCTGTCATAGGAACGAGCTACAATTTTAAGGTTAGGATTGACTGACTTAGCAAAGGCGACAATTGCATTAGTATGTTGTGGGTTGTTGATAGCAACGATCAAAAGACGTGCTTTTTCAATTCCTGCAATTCGTAGAAGCTCAGGTCGTGTCGCATCACCAAAATAAGTTTTCACACCAAAATGGGCAAGGCTATTGATTAAGTCTTGGTCTATATCAATAATAGTGGTTCTTTGATACCCTGATGTCCAAAGCATTTGTCGAATAATTTGCCCAAAACGTCCTACACCAACTAAAATAATCTCATGCTGTTCATCAATGGTCGGTGTTTCTTGAGTCTGTTTGGGGGCTTTTTTATCAAAAATCCACGTTTTAAGTCTTAAGAAAATAGGCGTAAATGCCATGGATATCACGATAGCAGCCGTCATTAATCCATTTTCTTGGTCGTTAATAATGCCAAAAGATAGGGCAGAGGTATAAAGTACAAATGCAAATTCCCCTCCTTGGTTCATAATAAAGGCTCGATTAAATGCTTCTTTATGAGATGATTTTGTTAGGCGAGCGATTGAGTAAACAACCAACATATTAGTAAACATAAGTGCTAACACACCTGTTAGTAATAAATACCAATATTTTTGGACCAAGTTTAGGTTGAGCGACATGCCTATACTAACAAAAAATAAGCCGAGTAATAAACCTCTAAACGGTTCAATATCTGCTTCTAATTGATGTCTAAAACTAGATTCAGACAATAAGACACCTGCCAAAAAGGCTCCCATTGCCATAGATAAACCAGCAAATTCTAGTAACATACCTGACCCTAGTACCACCAATAAAGCCGCAGCGGTCATAATGTCACGTGCTTGGTAACGAGCAAGTTTTTTAAATAAGGGATTGAGAAGCCATAAGCCGGAAACGATAAGGATGGCAATACAGGCAATACCAATCCCAATACTTTCCCATAAAGGCACCGTGCTTTTTATCTTGGTAGGTGATAGTTGAGAAATCACGAATAATAGAGGAACAATCATTAGGTCTTGGAATAATAAGATGCTAATAATCTTTTGACCACTTGGTGTATTCAGCTCATTTCTTTCACGAATAATAGAGGTTACCATGGCGGTAGAAGTGAGGACAAAGCCAGCAGCACAGACAAAAGCCACCTGCCAATTGGCGCCAAATCCAATGCCAACAAACGTTAATAATGTTCCTCCTGTAAGCACTTGTAATCCACCTACAACAAAGATTTGTTTACGTAGTGCCCATAGGTAAGATGGCTTCATCTCTAGACCTATAATGAATAGAAACATGACTACGCCAAGTTCGGAGATATGAAAAATCGTACTAATATTCGAAAAGAGTTGTAATCCATAAGGACCGATGGCAATCCCTGCAATTAGATACCCCAGCACAGAGCCTAGACCTAAACGTTTAAAAAGGGGTACAGCAATAACAGTTGCTGCTAAGAGAAGCACAACTTGAAGAAGACTACTGGAAACGGTTGCCATATATTATTGATTTAAAATTATGAGGGTCGGTAAAAAACGGCTTAGATAAATTGATGCGCCAATTTGTTTATTTTAAGCTAATGTTTTAAGTATAATACGAAGTTTCTTTATAATTTATAAGTTAACATTTTTTTATATATAAACTATCTATTTTTACCACCAAACCATATGGATAATTATCAAGTTAAATTACGCTTATTAAATACTGCACTGATGTCAATGTGTTTATCGTTTTTGATGACACTTTGGGTCACTTGGTTACATATGGGCTTTTCGGAAGGTTTTTTAAGTAAATGGTTAAAAGCATGGTTAAGTGCATGGCCTGCTGCATTTGTGGCAGTCTTTGTCTTGTCTCCTTTAATTTTTAAGTTAACCAGTAAACTTATTAAAAATCCACACCATCATCCTCATCAGTAAGTAAACAAAGCACATGGCACATAATAAGGATGATGGATATAAAGTGGATTAGTTTATTTAGCTTTCTTTTTTCAAGGAACTCATATCAATGACAAAGCGATATTTGACATCACTTCTAGACATACGTTCAAAGGCTTGATTAATATCTTGAATAGCGATTAACTCAATATCAGAAACAATATTATGCTGACCACAAAAGTCTAGCATTTCTTGAGTCTCTTCAATACCACCAATCAAAGAGCCAGCAATAGAGCGACGTCCTAAAACTAGAGGTGCACTATGAATTGTTGGTTCAATTTTATCAATCAACCCCACCAAAACTAGGTGGCCATCAATACCTAATGTACGCAAATATCCCTGTAAATCATGAGAATAGGGAACGGTATCAATGATGACATCTAATGTATTAGCAATAGCACTCATTTGTTGTTTATCAGTTGATATGACAACATGATCTGCGCCTAATTTAAGTGCATCTTGCTCTTTGCCTGGTGAGCGAGTAAAAAGAGTGACTTCTGCTCCCATGGCGTGTGCAAATTTAATCGCCATATGACCTAGACCGCCAAGTCCTACCACACCAACTTTACTACCTTTACCTACATTCCAGTGACGTAAAGGGGAATAAGTTGTAATACCTGCACACAGTAGAGGAGCAGCGGCAGCTAAATCTAAATTAGCAGGAACACGTAGTGCAAATGCTTCACTAACCACCATATTGTCGCTATACCCGCCAAACATAGGACGATCATCAATACGATCAGTATCGTTATAGGTAAGTGTTGACCCTTCTTCACAATATTGTTGCAGTTGATTTAAACAAGGTTGGCAATGGCGACAGGAATCAACCATACAGCCTACGGCGACCTTATCGCCGATAGCAAAACGAGTGACTTTGCTACCAATATTTTTGACTATACCAACAATCTCATGTCCGGGCACACAAGGATAGTTTGTCTTCCAATCACCCGTCACATGATGGTAGTCAGAGTGGCAGACACCACAATAAAGAACGTCAAATTCGATATCGTCATCACGTAAATCTCGACGTTCAAATGAAAATAATGATAAAGGTTGGTTAGCAGCACGAGCCGCATAACCTCGACTAAATATAGGCATAAGTATCCTTTAGAATTGAAGGGTTTTAGACGCTGTCTTTTCGACAAGAAAATCAATAAAAGCACGTACTTTGGCACTTAAAAATTTTCTATCCACATAGACAGCATAAATTGTTGGGAACATTAAGGTATTTCTAGCATCAAGCAGAGAAATAAGCTGACCATTTTTTAAGTAGCTCTCTGTAAGCCAGTCAGGTAAATAAGCAATTCCCATGCCCGCTAGCGCCATTTCTTTCAGTAATAGTGTGTTATTGGAATCAGCGACGGCTGGCATATTAATAGGAAGATTAGTATAGTTTGGTAGTAGTCCACCATGATTTTTTAAATCGTCAAGTTGAGTTGGTCTTCCATGCTTATTCAAGTAGTTAGGGCTGGCAACAAAACGAAATTTTACTTTGCAAAGTGGGCGAGCAATAAGACCAGGTTCTAATGTTTCAGTAGAACGCAATGCTAAATCAAAGCCTTCTTCGACCAAATTAGTATGTTTGTTCTCAAGGTAAATAGACAAATGAATGTCGGGGTATTTTTCACGAAAAAGACGAAGTAGATTGGCAAAATAGGGGGTACAACAAATTAAGGGGACGGTAATTTTTAAAATACCTTTAGGAGCGATAGTGCCTTGTTGAACTTCTAGTTGAGCATTATCCAGTGTTTCTAATGCACTCAAACATTGTTGGTAATAGTGTTCGCCTAATTCGGTAAGGCTTATTTTACGACTAGTGCGATGTAAAAGTTTGGCTTGAACTTTTTGCTCTAAACTGGTGATGTGTTTACTTGCCATAGCCGTGGATATATTTAAAAAATCAGCGGCGGCAGTAAAACTACCTAATCGCACTACTTGGCAGAATACCCGAATACTTTGTAGAGAGTCCATTTTAATCCTCAATAAAAAAGCAGTCTAAGTTTTTACTTAAACTGCTTAGATTGCTGACAAACTTTTATATTTGATTTTGACGTGCGGATTTTTATGTGAGGTGACAAAAAGCACAAAATTGATGATAAAAATCCGCACGCCGAAAGTACAACTTTTTCAATATCAGAGCAGTCTAAGTTTTTACTTAAACTGCTTAAGCTTAGTTGAATCTCCCAAATGATTCAAGCGGAATATCGCTTTGCTTATTCGCCAGAAGCTTTTTTAAGGATAACGTAAAGCTGATATCTTTTAACGCTAATTTTTGTTTTTTTTAGTGTCTCAATTTCAGTAGAATTGCTGGTAACTGGATTTTGTTCTAAACGAATAATTTGGTGGTCTAAATCGTTGTGTTCGTCAAATAAACGAGCAAAATGAGAATCCTCATTTTTAAGACGAGAGATTAAATCGCGATATTCTGGAAACATAACAACTCCTTTTAGTTATAGTAAAAAATAAGCTTTTTTCTACTTATTATTATAGCTGATGATTGTAAATTTGGTCATAAAAATAGGGTTTTCAGTATAGAATGTAACCCTGAATAAACAAGACGTTAAAAAATATAACTATAGGACAGGTATGCAAAACTATCGAAGCACGGATAGGCGACCATTGGCTGTGCGTTCTAATAAAATAGTACAAAAAATAGCACGTTGGTTAGCTAAGCGTTCATTTCCAACCCCTAATCAAATTTCATTATTTAGTATACTTTTTGCTGTATTAGGTGCCATTGCATTAAGTCTGATTATTACGGGTGACTATGTAGAGTGGAAGTTAATCATATGCACTGTATGTATCCAACTACGGTTATTATGTAACCTTTTTGATGGTATGGTAGCTGTTGAGGGAAACAAGCTAAGTCCTTTGGGTGCACTTTATAATGAGGTTCCAGATAGGATAGCAGACTCGGTCTTATTTGTTGCCCTTGGTTTTGCTTTATCTGAGTTATCATGGGGTTTATTCTTAGCATTGCTTGCTATGATGACAGCCTATATACGTAATTTAGGGGGGGCGTTAGGGTTACCTCAGTCTTTCAAAGGTCCAATGGCGAAACAGCATCGTATGGCCGTGATGACGGCTGTTTGTATAATAGGTGCTATTGAGTGGTATATGTTTAAGACAAATTATAGTTTGTATTTAGCACTAATTTTATTGGTGATAGGATCTATTGCCACGTGTATCGTGCGTTTAATCGATATAGCTACACTTCTAAATCAATCTGGAAAATAAAATATGTTAGCGACAATTTTATCTAGTCTAACCAAAATAATGATAGGTGCCTATCCTTATTGGCGCCATTCCATACCAAGTACAACACAGCGAGTTTACTTTGCTAATCATTCAAGTCATTTAGATACGCTTGCTATTTGGTCAGCATTAGGATCAGAACTAAGAAAAATTACCCGTCCTGTCGCTGCCAAAGATTATTGGGGAAAGGGTGGGATTAAAGGTATTATTGCTCATCAAGCATTAAATGTTGTATTGATTGAACGCTCAGGAGGTGGGGAAGATGATCCTTTAAAACCTTTATATGAGGCATTAGATCAGGGGGATTCATTAATTATTTTTCCTGAAGGAACAAGGCGTTACGAAGCAATGCCTGCCCCATTTAAATCAGGTCTATTTCATTTATCACGCAAATACCCCAATGTTGAGTATGTCCCCGTTTATTTAGATAATACTCGCCGGAGCCTGCCTAAGGGAGTGTTTGTACCATTGCCAGTAACGTGTACAGTGACCTTTGGTGCACCTCTTAGCATTGATTTAAATGAATCCAAAGAGAGTTTCTTGTCTAGAGCCAGAGAGGCCGTGATTAATTTATCCAAGCCTGAAAGTCTTTTAGGGCAACAGGATGAAGAGGATGTCATTGAGATTCAAAATCATGCACAGATTGAGGAGCTTAATGCGACAGCCGAGGAAATAACTGAGCAAGCTAGGACAAATATAGTCGAATCACCAGTAGATGGTGTGAGCAATATCGTCTTAAATAGCAATGTATTATCGCCAGAAGTAGCACATATAGCGAAAGAAGGCTCAGATCAAGAAGGATCGCTAGAGCATTTGCTTAATAAGGGAATTGCTATTATCAAAGGCAAAGAGCATGCTGAACATCATGATGATTCTCATCTAATCAGTGAGAAAGACAACGCAACGGAGAAAGAAAATGTTTAGTTTTTGGCAAAAGTTGTTTGTGAATGTCCCGGATAAATTTTGGTGGGTTCTCTTAGGTATAGCTGTTATTTTGTCTATTGCAACGCTAATTGGTAGACGATTATTAGCCAAAAATAATTCAGAAGTGATTGTCAATTTGAATCAGCGCATCAATGCGTGGTGGGCAATGGTAGTTGTCTTAGTGGCCTGTTTTATTTTTGGTAAGACAGCGACACTCATACTATATGCTGTTTTATCATTTCTTGCCTTGAGAGAGTTTATGACGCTGACTCCTACAGATCGTTCAGATTACTGGGCGTTAGTGTTGTGTTTCTATTTGATTATTCCATTGCAATATATTCTAATTAGCACAGACTGGTATGGTATGTTTGTCATTGGCATCCCTGTATATGGATTTATTATTATTCCTACTATTCTTGCTCTATCAGGCAATACTGAGCAATTCTTTGAGCGTACTGCCAAAATTCAATGGGGGATGATGCTGACTATTTACTGCCTAAGTTATGCGCCCGCACTGCTATTATTGACTAATGTAGAGTATGAAGGGCAAGGTCTGATGCTATTACTCTATTTACTAGTGGTCGTACAGTTGAGTGATGTATTCCAATATATCGTGGGTAAATTAGTGGGTAAAAAGAAAATAGCTCCTAATGTTAGCCCTAATAAAACGGTGGAAGGCTTTATTGGAGGCAGTTTAATGGCTATTGCCGTAGGGACCAGTTTATGGTGGATTACGCCATTTAGTGTGGGGTATGCTGCATTATTCTCCTTTATTATTGTTATCTGTGGCTTCTTTGGTGGCTTATCGCTATCTGCCGTGAAAAGAAGTTTAGGAGCGAAGGATTGGGGGCATATGATTTCTGGCCATGGGGGAGTTATGGATAGAATAGATTCTGTGTTGTTTGCGGCACCTGTTTTTTTTCACGTCGTTCGCTATACCTATTTTTAATGGATAAGCTAAACTATAGGTAAAAACTTTGTTATAATTCTACTTTCCTACTGAGCCCGTGTAGGGCAATTAATTCCATGACAAAATATGTTTTCGTTACCGGCGGTGTTGTATCTTCTTTAGGCAAAGGGATTGCTGCCGCGTCTTTAGCTGCTATTTTAGAATCTCGCGGTTTACGTGTCACAATGTTGAAGCTAGATCCTTATATCAATGTGGATCCTGGCACGATGAGCCCACTCCAACATGGTGAAGTATTTGTTACCGAAGATGGTGCAGAAACGGACTTAGACTTAGGTCATTATGAGCGCTTTATCTCTGCTCGTATGCATAAGTCCAATAATTTCACCACAGGTCAGATTTATGAGTCTGTGTTACGTAAAGAGCGCCGTGGTGATTATTTAGGCAAAACAGTTCAGGTGATTCCTCATATTACCAATGAAATTCAAGCCTTTATTGCTAAGGGTGCTAGCCAAGCGTATGATGGGCAGGCAGATATAGCGATTGTGGAAATTGGTGGTACCGTAGGGGATATTGAATCATTACCGTTTCTCGAAGCTGTGCGCCAAATGAGTTTGCGCTTAGGTCGTAATGGGGCTGCATTTATCCATTTAACATTGGTACCATTTATCGCTTCAGCTGGAGAGTTAAAAACCAAACCTACACAACACTCAGTACAAAAATTACGTGAAATCGGTATTTATCCAAATGCCTTATTATGCCGTGCCGATCGTCCAATTCCTGAGGATGAGAAAGCCAAAATTTCACTATTCTCAAATGTACCGTTAGATGCGGTTATTTCTGTTTGGGATGCGGACACGATTTACAAAATTCCTAAGATGCTACATGAGCAAGGTTTAGACCAGCTGGTGTGTGATGCCTTAGGTATCAACCCACCAGAAGCTGACTTATCAGCTTGGGATAAAATCATTAACGATTTGGAGCATCCAGAGCATAGTATCAAGATTGGTATGGTAGGTAAATATGTGGATTTAACCGAGTCATACAAATCGTTGATTGAAGCATTAAATCATGCTGGTATTCATAACAAAACAAACGTCCAAATTGATTACATTGATTCAGAAGAAATTGAGAAACATGGTACGGATATTCTCAAAGATTTGGATGCTATTCTGGTGCCAGGTGGTTTTGGTAAGCGTGGAACAGAGGGTAAAATTAAGGCTATCCGTTATGCCCGTGAAAATAATGTTCCTTACTTAGGCATTTGTTTAGGTATGCAATTGGCCACTATTGAGTATGCACGTAATGTCGCTCAATTAGGCGGAGCAAATAGTACAGAATTAGATCCTTCAACACCTCATCCTGTGGTAGCGTTAATCACAGAATGGATTGGTAAAGAAGGTAAAGTGGAAACTCGTACAGAGAGTTCTGATTTAGGTGGCACGATGAGAAAAGGTGCTCAAACTGTGCCTATCAAACCAGGTACATTAGCACACGCTATCTATGGTGATGAAGTAACTGAGCGTCATCGTCATCGTTATGAGGTGAATAATGTTTATGTCCGTCGTTTAGAAGAAGCTGGCTTGGTGATTAGTGCTCGTACACCGACAGAGAATTTACCTGAAATTATGGAAATTCCAAATCACCGTTGGTTCTTAGGCGTACAGTTCCACCCAGAGTTTACGTCTACTCCTAGATCACGTCATCCACTATTTGATAGTTATATAAAAGCTGCTCTTGCGTATCAAGCGGATAAAAAATAATGAAGTTAGCACATTTTGAGATTGGCTTAGACAAACCTTTTTTCCTTTATCGCAGGGACGTGTGTGATTGAGTCACGTGACATGGCATTTGATGTGTGTGGTCATTTGGTAGAAATTACCAAAGCATTAGATATTCCTTTTATTTATAAAAGCTCTTTTGATAAGGCTAATCGTAGTTCTAGCAAGTCCTTCCGAGGATTAGGCATGGAGCAAGGATTACAGATTCTGGCTGATGTTAGGGACCATTATAAAGTGCCAGTCCTAACCGATGTACATGAGACCTCTCAGGTAGCGGATGTGGCTAGTGTAGTAGATGTTTTGCAAACGCCAGCTTTTTTGTGTCGTCAGACCGATTTTATTCAAGCATGTGCGGCTAGTTTAAAGCCTGTCAATATTAAAAAAGGACAGTTTTTAGCGCCTCATGATATGCTACAAGTAGTGAATAAAGCTAAAGAGGCAGCCATTGCTGCGGGTGGTGATGGACAGAATATCATGGTATGTGAGAGAGGAGCCTCTTTTGGCTACAACAACTTAGTATCAGATATGCGTTCTTTAGCTATTATGCGTGAAACGCAATGTCCTGTTGTATTTGATGCGACTCATTCAGTTCAATTACCGGGAGGACAAGGAACGTCTTCTGGTGGGCAGCGTGAGTTTGTCCCTGTATTATCTCGTGCAGCCGTTGCTGTGGGTGTTGCTGGATTATTTATGGAAACGCACCCTAATCCTTGTCAGGCATTATCTGACGGTCCCAATGCTGTACCGCTTCATCATATGCAAGCGTTATTACAGACCTTGAAGGCGATTGATAGCACGGTGAAATCTCAGGCATTCTTAGAAAATACGTTTAACGATTAGGTTGTTTTTATTAAGGAAAACAAGATGAAAGCATATATTGTGGCTCATATTGATGTAACAAACCCAAGTCAGTATGAACAGTACAAAATATTATCCACACTTGCCATGAAAGCACATGATGTGAAGTTATTAGTGCGTGGGGGTGAAGAAACTGTTCTGGAAGGAAAAGGTATGAAACGTACTGTTATCATGGAGTTTCCTTCAGTCAAAGCCGCTCAAAATTTTTATAATTCACCACAATATCGTCGTGCACGTAATGCGAGAGAAGGTGCTGCCATTGTGGATATGAGCATTATCCAAGGAATTTAATCAGTCATTACGACGTAAACAAGTTTTTTACTATTAGGAAATAAAGATGAGTGCAATTGTTGATATTATTGGACGTGAAGTCTTGGATTCACGTGGTAATCCCACGGTAGAATGTGATGTATTATTAGAATCTGGTGCCATGGGGCGTGCAGCTGTACCGTCAGGTGCGTCAACAGGCTCTCGTGAAGCCATTGAGTTACGTGATGGCGATAAAACACGTTATTTAGGCAAAGGTGTATTAAAAGCGGTAGAGAATATTAATACTGAAATTGCTGAGGCTATCCGTGGCTTAGATGCTCAAGAGCAAACCTTTATTGATAATATTCTGATTGATTTAGATGGCACTGAAAATAAAGCACGTTTAGGTGCTAATGCGATTTTAGCTGTTAGTATGGCTGTCGCTAGAGCAGCAGCAGAAGAGTCTGGTTTATCACTATACCGTTATTTTGGTGGTAGTGGTCCAATGAGTATGCCTGTACCAATGATGAATGTCATCAATGGTGGTGCTCATGCGAACAATACATTAGATCTACAAGAATTCATGATCTTACCTGTGGGTGCATCTAGTTTCCGTGAAGCACTAAGAATGGGCGCAGAAGTTTTCCATGCACTTAAGAAAATTATTAACGATGCTGGTATGTCAACAGCTGTTGGTGATGAAGGTGGTTTTGCGCCAAATGTTGAAAATCATGAAGCAGCGATTCAATTAATTTTACGTGCTATCGAAAATGCTGGTTATGTAGCAGGTCAGGATATTGTTCTAGGTCTTGATTGCGCAAGTTCTGAATTTTATAAAGATGGTAAGTATCACTTGGCTGGAGAGGGTGGTATTTCATTAACATCAGCTGAGTTTGCCAACTTATTAGCCTCTTGGTGTGATAAATATCCTATTGTTAGTATTGAAGATGGTATGGCTGAGAATGATTGGGAAGGTTGGAAAATACTGACTGATTTATTGGGTAAACGTGTTCAATTAGTAGGTGACGATTTATTTGTGACTAACACTAAAATTTTAAAACAAGGTATCCAACAAGGTATTGGTAATTCAATCCTGATCAAAATTAATCAAATCGGTACATTAACAGAAACGTTTGCCGCTATTGAAATGGCTAAACGTGCTGGTTATACAGCGGTTATTTCTCATCGTTCAGGTGAAACAGAGGACTCAACGATTGCTGATATTGCCGTAGCTACCAACGCAATGCAAATCAAAACAGGTTCGTTATCTCGTTCTGATCGTATGGCTAAGTACAACCAGTTATTACGTATTGAAGAAGAATTAGCCGAAGTAGCACAATACCCAGGTCGTGATGCGTTTTATAACTTGGTATAAAAAATGAAATTAATCCTTTTGGTGCTTGTGATTGCGTGTATCGCTATTCAATATCCCTTACGTTTGGGAGCGTCTGGTTATAAACGAGTTGATGAACTCAATCAACAGTTACAAGCTCAGCGTGAAACAAATAAAGCGATGACAGCGCGTAATAACGCTATGCAGGCGGAGATTGAAGACCTGAAGTCAGGGACACAAGCACTAGAGGATTATGCTCGCTCGGAAATGAGTATGGTGGCTAGTAACGAAGTATTTGTTCGTGTCTTGCCACCTAATGAAGAAGTGCCAGTTGCACCTATTCGTATTGGTGCACAAGAGGCACAAAAAGAGGCGAAACCAGTTGCCCCTGTGCCTACCACATCAACAACAGACGCTAGCAAAACGAAAGACCCTAACAATGCTAATAATGCTAAGCCTGTCACTCAGCCAAAACTTCGCACACAATAAGTGAAATAATAATGTTGTCGCTTTTGCTTATGTGCTAGGCGTTTAATGACGATACTAGTTTGGCGAGGCGATATAATTTGTCTCGTTTTAATAGTTCAACAAGTGAATACTCAGGTAGCCCTAATGAAATATGCTCTGCTAATCCTTGCTCTAATTGGGGTAAAAGAGTATCTGGACTTTGCTGCCAATATTGCACTAAATATTGGTCAGGAGTAAATAAACTGATACCTTGTTCACGTAGTTCTCTTTTGTGAAAATCCTTGGTATTCCACGTTAATAAGATACTAGCTGTTACATTAAAATGTTGTTGAGCTTTTACGGCGCACCAAGCTACGTGGCGATCTTTTTTATCAATTCTGCCAAAAAGGGCAGGAATTTCTTCAATCTTCCCCATATTTGCTTGAGGAAATTGGGCTTGCATAGATAGCCACTCTGTTAGTACAACATCGTGTGCAACACGCCAAATTCTAGGGGCATTTCTTAGCCATTCCTCACCAATATTATCGCTCCATGCAGGGCTGCAATTATTACTCGCACAAAGTCTGAGTAATAGACGGCGAGTAAAGCTATGCATGAGTACGCATGTATCTAAGGTGATTAGTGAAATAGGTAACGTTGTAGGCTTTGCCTGTGTCATAAAAAATTGTTTTTCTTTTTTATACTAAAAGAGCATAGTTTAAAGAAAAATTCAAAAAAAAATCTCTTGAAAATCAGTATCTGTCCCTAATATAGTGAGTATAGAAAATTATCCACATAATGAAGGGCAATAAGCTTCTATATGTGGTGTTGTGTAAAGGATTAAGATTATGAGAATGGATAAATTAACAACCAAATTTCAGCTTGCTTTAGGTGATGCCCAAAGCCTAGCGTCTCGCAATGATAATCAATATATTGAACCTCATCATGTGTTGGCGGTTATGCTAGCGGATCCCGAGTCAGGTGTAGCCAGTTTATTATCAAGAGCTGGTGTGCAAGTACCAGCCTTACAAGCTAAGCTAAAAAAAGCAATTGATGGCTTCCCGAAAGTAGAAGGGGGAGCTGAGGTACAGATTAGTCGTGTACTCAATCAAATTTTATTGCGTACAGATAAAGAGGCAGCCAAGAGAGGTGATACCTTTATTGCTACGGAGTTATTTTTAATTGCATTGGCAGAAGATACGACTGATATTGGTGAATTATTACGTAGTTCTGGTTTACAAAAACAAGCGTTAAGTGCCGCTGTTGAAGCGGTTCGTGGAGGAAGTCCTGTGACTGATCAAGAAAGTGAATCAAATCGTGAAGCATTGAAAAAATTTACCACTGATTTAACTGAGCGTGCTCGTAAAGGCAAGTTGGATCCCGTAATTGGTCGTGATGATGAAATTCGCCGTGCTATTCAGATTTTACAACGTCGTAGTAAAAATAACCCAGTATTAATTGGTGAGCCTGGTGTAGGTAAAACAGCAATTGTTGAAGGGTTAGCACAACGTATTGTAAATGACGAAGTACCAGAATCTTTACGTGGTAAACGAGTCTTATCATTAGATATGGCTTCTTTATTAGCAGGTGCAAAATACCGTGGTGAGTTTGAAGAGCGTCTAAAAGCCGTGCTTAAAGAGCTTGCACAAGATGAAGGACAAAATATTGTTTTTATTGACGAAATTCATACTATGGTTGGTGCAGGTAAAGCAGAAGGTGCGATTGATGCCGGTAATATGCTAAAACCAGCTTTATCACGAGGTGAATTACATTGTATTGGTGCTACAACATTAGACGAATATCGTCAATATATAGAAAAAGATGCGGCCTTAGAGCGTCGTTTCCAAAAAGTCTTAGTGGATGAGCCTGATGTTGAAGCGACTATTGCGATTCTACGTGGGTTAAAAGAACGTTACGAGATTCACCATGGCGTAGAGATTACTGACCCTGCGATTGTTGCAGCAGCTGAGTTAAGTAATCGTTATATTACAGATAGATTTTTACCCGATAAAGCGATTGATTTGATTGATGAAGCCGCTGCCCGTATCAGAATGGAAATTGACTCTAAACCAGAGGTGATGGATAAATTAGATCGTCGTATTATTCAGCTAAAAATCGAACGCGAAGCTGTTCGTAAAGAGGATGATGATGCATCTAAACGTCGTCTACAACATATTGAAGAAGAGCTAGGTAAGCTTCAACGTGAATATGATGATTATGAACAAGTATGGAAAGCAGAAAAAGCTTCTGTACAAGGTGCTCAATCTATCAAAGAAGAAATTGACAAAATCCGTGCTCAAATGGCAGATTATCAACGTAAAGGTGAATTTGGAAAATTATCTGAACTGCAATACGGTAAATTGCCTGAATTAGAAGCTCGTTTAAAAACAGCAGAATCAAGTGAAACTCAAAATACTTTATTACGTACGGAAGTAGGTACGGAAGAGATTGCAGAGGTAGTATCACGTGCGACAGGTATTCCTGTTTCAAAAATGATGCAAGGCGAGCGTGCTAAGTTATTAAGCATGGAAGAGCAATTGCACAAACGAGTGGTTGGTCAAGACGAAGCGGTACGTTTGGTGTCTGATGCGATTCGTCGTTCAAGAGCGGGTTTATCTGATCCAAGCAAACCTTATGGTTCGTTCTTGTTTTTAGGTCCTACTGGGGTAGGTAAAACAGAGTTGACTAAGGCATTAGCAAACTTCTTATTTGATTCTGAAGATCATCTTGTCCGAATTGATATGAGTGAGTTTATGGAAAAACACTCAGTTGCTCGTTTAATTGGTGCGCCTCCTGGATATGTAGGTTATGAGGAAGGTGGTTATTTAACAGAAGCTGTACGTCGTAAACCTTATAGCGTCATTCTATTGGATGAAATTGAGAAAGCACATCCAGATGTGTTTAATGTATTGCTACAAGTGCTAGATGACGGTCGTTTAACTGATGGTCAAGGTCGTACTGTTGATTTTAGAAATACAGTGATTGTCATGACATCAAATATTGGTTCACAACAAATTCAGTCTTTGAGTGGCGAACCTTATGAAACGATTAAAACAGTGGTATGGGAAGAGTTAAAACAATCTTTCCGTCCAGAGTTCTTAAACCGTATTGATGAAGTAGTGGTATTCCATGGCTTAGATAATAAACACATTGCCAATATTGCTCGTATTCAATTATCACGTTTAGAGCAACGATTAGCTTCTCAAGAAATGCATTTAGAAGTTTCTGAAGAGGCTTTAGCGAAAATTGCTGAAAATGGTTTTGATCCAGTGTTTGGTGCGCGTCCATTAAAACGTGCTATTCAACAATATTTGGAAAATGCCTTATCTAAACGTATTTTAGAAGGTGATTTTGGTGCCAATGATACGATTGTTGTGGGTGTGGATGGTGATAATTTTACCTTCACTAAAAAAGGTGCGTAAGAGATCGCCACAATCAAGTACAATATGATTAAATTGGTAGTAATTATTAAGGATATGCTTTATGTTTAAACCAAATGAAATGTTTGAAGAGTTTCAGAAAAATGTTCAGGAACTCATTGCTAAAAGTCCAGCGGCGGATATTGAGAAAAATGTCAAAGCATTTATGGCTCAAGGTTTCGCTAAAATGGATTTGGTTACTCGAGAAGAGTTTGATATCCAGCGTGCATTAGTGGATAGCTTACGTAACCGAGTAGAGCAGTTAGAAGCTGCTGTGGCTGTACTTGAGGAAAAAGATAAAGCTTAATTCATTCAAACAGTTGTGAGAATGGCTATATCCGTATTGTTTGTTTTTACACTTGCTACAAAATAGTTAGTGTTAAAAATATACCCCATCCTATTATGTATTAACTGGTTTTTTATGGTTAATCCTACTTTAGGTTGGGGTTTTTCTTTGTCTAGTTAATGAATTCTATTAATTTAGGTTGGGCAATTTTTGCATAATCAGCGGTTTTCAAGACAATGGATTTTTCTAATGTTCCCGCGTTAAAAGCCAGCTCAGGATAGCGTTGTAATAGACTTGGATCGGCGACTAACATTAACTCAGGATGAAAACTAAAAGGAGGGATTGCACCAAAGACACAATCGGTTAAGCGGGTAACTTCATCAGGACTAGCGAGAGAAGCACGAGTTCCTCCTAAAGCAAGGGCTACTTTTTGTAAATTAGCTTGTTGATCGGCAGGAAGTACGGCGAGCACATATTGCTTGATACCATTGCCTTTTATTTTGCAAACCAGTGCCTTAGCACCTTGACCGACTTCTGTACCACGGATTTTTGCCACTTCTTCTGACTTTCCAGCAGAGGGGTGTTCAAGGGCTTGAAAGCTAGCATGTTGTTGTTCTAAAAGGGAAATTAATTGTTGATAAGTATGTTCTGACATAAAAGCAAAGGGTAAATCTGAAAAATTAAAAGAAAATAAGCTATAAGTCGTGTAATTAGTTTAAGATGTTCAAGCTATTTAGTGCTATTTTGCATGATTATTATTTAAAAATCTATGTGGTATCTTATTCTTGCCTTACTCATCTGGAGTAGTTCTTTTGTCGCAGGTAAAGCGGCGTTTGAAATGCTTGATCCTGTCTTAACGGTGCAGTCACGTTTTATTATTATTAGTATTATTTTATTGCCTGTCTTTATTAAGCATTGGCGAAAAGTCGATAAATCGTTACGACCAAGGTTATGGTTGTTAGGCTTTTTAAATTATCCTTTGGTGGGGATATTACAGTATTTAGGGTTGAGCTTTACTTCAGCCTCTAGTGCTATCACGATTATTGGACTTGAACCACTATTAGTTGTCTTTATAGGTACACTTTTTTTATAAAGATAAAGCACGCTGGTTTCATTGGCTATTTGGACTAGTGGCCTTTATTGGGGTAGCTTTATTGGTTAAGGGTGATACAACAGGTGGAGAGATTTCACTACTGGGTTGTGCATTAATGTTTATTTCATGCTCTGTGTTTGCTTTTTGTTTACGTATTACACAACGAATGCTAAATACAATAGGTTCAGCAGCCTATACGCCTATCTCTATTGTACTTGGCATGATTACCTGTATCCCATTCAGCCTAGTATTAACGCAGAGTTGGACTATCCATTTTAGTTGGACTGGTTTATTTGGTTTGCTTTATCTTGGTATAGGATGTAGTTGGCTGGCTTATGTACTATGGAACAAAGGTTTGCCTCAGACCGATAGTAATGTGGCAGGGATTTTAACGGCTTTAGAGCCAATTTTTGGTGTGATTTTAGCCATGATTTTATTAGGTGAAAAAGTATCGTTATTATCATGGTCAGGGATTGCTCTTATTATGCTTTCAACGATTGGGTCTAGTCTTTTAACAAGGTATTTAAAACCAGCTTCACAGCAACAATAGACATTAATCTTTTTAGTCGATAGAGAAAGTATAAAATAAGGTGTGTAATAGCACTTAATGGACAGTATTGTCTTGGCAAATCAATATAGTTGATTGTTATGAATTTATCACGGTTTGATCCCTTAACACTTCGATTATTTCTAGCTGCAGCAAGTACCTTAAATTTGACCAAAGTGGCTGCTGAGATGCATATGACATTGTCAGCAGTGAGTAAACGCATTAGTGAGCTGGAAAAAGAGCTTGGTTGCTCATTGTTTGTGAGGCAGGCACGAGGATTAGAATTAACGGCGGCAGGAAGAGGGTTGATTAGTCATGCAGAAAAAGTGTTATTTGCGATTAATCGGCTGAGTGCCGATATGCAAGACTATGCTTTGGGTTTAAAAGGTCAGGTTAGATTATGGGCTAATACGTCTTCCATTATTCAATTTCTACCCAAGGACTTGGCATTATTTTCACAACAACATCCAGATATTCATTTAAATTTAGAAGAAAGAAATAGTATTGATATTATCACTGCTTTAACACAAGGAAGAATAGATATAGGTATTTTTGCCGATAATGTACCTAGCCCATCTATTGAGAAATTTCTTTATCGTCAAGACGAGTTAGTGGTATTAGTCCCCGTTCAGCATCCATTATCACTCAAGCAACAGCTGAACTTTATTGATGTGCTAGCCTATGATTTGGTGGGGTTATCTGAGGGGGCTTCGCTATTAAAACGTTTACAAGATGCCTCATTACAAGCACAAATACCGTTAAAATTACGTGTACAAGTTAATAGCTTTGATGCTATTTGTCGTATGATCGAAGCTGGTTTAGGAATTGGTATCTTACCCTTACAATCCGTTCCTCCCGAAATACTTGGTAAGCGTTTAATTTATATTCCACTCAATGAGCCATGGGCAATGCGAACACTTTGGATAGGTGTTCGATCTCTATTGGGACTTACCCCAGATGCTCTCAGTCTATTACAGTTTCTCAAAAATACGCCCACAATAAAATAACGTTAATTATCAATGGATTACCGCTTTTGTATGGATGTACAAAGTTAAGCCTTGAAAATTAGGAAAGGGTTATTCAAAAATTACCGATTCACAACACAGTAACCTTATTGCAATATAGATTAACAATAGCAATGAGGTGAAGTATGGCAAAGCCATTAGATGGAATTAAAGTTTTAGAATTAGGTCAATTAATTGCAGGACCATTTGCCTGCAAAATGTTGGCTGAATTTGGTGCGGAAGTGATCAAAATTGAACCACCTGAAACAGGCGATCCATTACGTAAATGGCGACTATTGCATAATGGAACATCAGTGTGGTGGGCTTCTCAATCTCGGAATAAACAATCAGTCACCTTAAATTTACATACGCCAGAAGGACAGGAAGTCATACGTAAAATTATTCCTACAGTAGATGTTTTAGTAGAGAACTTTCGTCCAGGAACCTTAGAAAAATGGGGATTAGGTTGGGAAGAGCTTAAAAAAATTAATCCTAAGTTAATTATGTTACGCGTGTCTGGTTATGGACAAACAGGACCATATAAAGATTTACCTGGATTTGGTGTGGTTGGTGAAGCTATGGGGGGATTACGACATTTAAGTGGTGAGCCTGGTCGTCCACCAGTACGTGTAGGCGTCTCTATCGGTGATTCTTTATCGGCGTTGCATGGTGTGATTGGGGTGTTATTAGCCTTGCGAAATCGTGAAACCTTAAATGGTAGTGGTCAAGTAATTGATGTTGCGCTTTATGAATCAGTCTTTAATATGATGGAGAGTATGGTCGCCGAATATTCAGTTTTTAACGAAATTCGTCAACCCGCAGGTAGTAGTTTGCCTGGTATTACACCGAGTAATGCCTATCGCTGCAAAGACGGCAAGTATGCATTAATTGCAGGCAATGGCGATAGTATTTTTAAACGATTAATGACGCTAATCGGAAGAGAAGATTTAGCACAAGAGGAGCGTTTTGCTCATAATGACGGTCGTTCCAAGGAAGCCGCCTTCATTGACGGTGTAATTGGTGATTGGGCTGCACAGCATTCATTAGAAGATGTGTTGACGGCATTGAATGAACAACGCATTCCAGCAGGTCGAATTTATGATATTGAAGATATTGTTAACGATCCGCATTATAAGGCACGTGATATGTTGATTGAGGGCCAATTAGAAGACGGTACACCAGCAATATTGCCAGGTATTTTGCCTAAGCTGAGTGAAACCCCGGGCAGTGTTGAGCGAGCAGCGCCTACGTTGGGACAGGATACACATGCTGTCTTGCAATCATTAGGTATTTCAGAAACAACACAGGCGGATTGGAAAGCGAAGGGCATCATTTAATAACGGTTAAGAACAAGAGAGTGATTAATAATGACACGTGTATATATTAATGAGGTTGCTTCTAGAGATGGTTTTCAGAATGAAGCAGTATTTATTCCCACAGACGAAAAAATTTCGTTTATTAATACACTATCAGAAAGTGGTTACGCCAAGATAGAAGTGACGTCCTTTACCTCACCAAAAGCGATACCGGCACTTAAAGATGCAGAAGTGGTGATGCATGAAATTCATCGAAATCCAGACGTTGTGTATACGGCACTAGTACCCAATTTACGAGGGGCTGAAAGAGCGTATGATTCACAGGTTCAAGAGTTTAATTTGGTGATGTCACTGAGTGAAACGCATAATCGTGCCAATTTACGCATGCGCCGAGAAGGCTCGTTCGAACAATTAAAAACAGTGATTGATACTTATCAAGATAAAGTATCGATTAATGTATCATTTTCTACTGTATTTGGTTGCCCCATGGAAGGTGATATTGCCGTTAGTGATGTACTAGCCTGGATAGAGAAATTTAGCCATATTGGGGTGAATAAATTTACCTTATGTGATACGACAGGGATGGCCTATCCTAAACAAGTGCAAGATCTGTTTGCACAAGTAAAAAAACATTTTCCAGAAACGGATATTACCGCTCATTTTCATAATACACGAGGAATGGCGCTTGCTAATACTATGGCGGCTTTAGATGAGGGGATTATACGGTTTGATGCTTCCTTGGGTGGGTTAGGAGGATGCCCTTATGCTCCAGGTGCTTCAGGTAATGTGAGTACGGAGGATTTAGTCCATATGCTTGCATTAAATGGTTACGATACGGGCGTTAATTTATCCAAAATATGTGCATTAGCCCAACAATTACCACGATTGATTCAGCATGATATTTCAAGCCAAGTGAGTAAAGCTGGACCTCGATCTAGGCTATATCCAGCACCTGATTATATCCAGACTATTTAATTTTTTAAACAGAATAGATTTTATTAAAAAATAGTGAATCATCATCACAACAATGAGTAAATTTTAATTATTTTTAGATAACCATAGTAGACCTACTTAAATGGAGACAGCAGTATGACATTAAAAACATTGACCTTATCTACATTGACTTGTGCCTTAGCCATGCATTCTGCTTATGCAGAAACGTATCCAACTAAACCTATTACGTTAATTGTATCGGCGGCGCCAGGAGGTACTACCGATATTGCTGCACGCATGGTAGCTGAACCCTTAAGTAAAGCATTAGGCCAGTCTGTAGTGGTAGAAAATAAACCAGGTGCAGCAGGCAATATTGCTGCACAACAGTTACTTAAAAGTAAAGCAGACGGCTATACGCTATTATTGCAATACTCAGGTTACCAAGTGATTACTCCTAGTGTTATGAAAGTACAATGGGATCCGGTAAAAGATTTTGCCCCTGTTGCCAATGTGTTGTCTGCGCCACAAGTGCTCGTGGTAAAAAAAGACTTACCCGTAAATTCAATGAAAGACTTAATTGAGTACGCAAAAGCTCATCCAGGCAAATTGAATTATGCCTCTTCAGGTAATGGTTCTTTGCAGCATGTCACCACAGAATTACTCAATCAAATGGCTTCAATTGAGACAACTCATGTACCTTATAATGGCACAGGTCCTGCTTTAACAGACTTGTTAGGTGGTTTGATTGACTTTACCGTGACTACACCTCCACCCCTATTAGCCCATATTAAGGCAGGTAGTATTAAACCATTAGTTGTGACGAGTAATACAAAATTAGATAGCTTGCCAGAAGTACCAACAGCGGCTGAAGCAGGATTGCCAGATCTTCAGGTATCTTCTTGGTTTGCTATGTATGCACCAAAAAATACGCCAAAAGAAGTGGTTGAAAAGTTAACCACAGAAATTCATAAAATTATGGAAACACCAGAGTACAAAGCGAAAGCACAAACTTTAGGAGCAACAGCAGAGTATATGGATGCAGAACAGTTAGGCAAGTATACCCAACAAGAAGTTAATCGTTGGAAAAAAGTAGTGGATGCAGCAGGAATTAAACAGCAGTAATTTCCTGTATTGAAAACGGCAGACAAGCTTAACAAAGAATGGCTTGTTTTAATACAAAAATAAAAAACTCGGTAAGGCTAATAGCTTTACCGAGTTTTTTTAGGCAATAATTCATTAAGATTTAAACAATTGATGTTTTTGTTTATTCTTAATCTAGCGTTATCGCTTCATCAGTTCAAAGAACTCGTCATTGGTTTTGGTTGAGCGAATTTTATCTAAGATAAATTCCATCGCTTCCACTTCATCCATTTCATGAATAAACTTACGAAGTACCCACGTTTTTTGTAATGTCTCAGGTTTCATTAACAGTTCTTCTCGACGAGTGCCAGATTTGTTAAGGTTAATAGCAGGGTATAAGCGTTTTTCTGCTAAACGACGTTCTAAATGGATCTCACAGTTACCTGTGCCTTTAAATTCTTCATAAATTACATCATCCATACGGCTACCTGTTTCAATCAGTGCTGTGCCGATAATGGTTAATGATCCACCTTCTTCAATTTTACGTGCGGCACCAAAGAAACGTTTGGGGCGCTGTAGTGCATTTGCATCAACACCACCGGTTAGGACTTTACCTGATGATGGAACAACAGTGTTATACGCCCGCGCTAAACGAGTAATAGAGTCTAACAGAATAATCACATCTTTTTTTAGCTCAACTAAACGTTTTGCCTTTTCAATCACCATTTCCGCTACTTGTACATGACGTGTAGCTGGTTCATCAAAGGTGGATGCGACCACCTCACCACGGACAGTGCGTTGCATTTCTGTTACTTCTTCAGGACGCTCATCAACGAGTAATACGATTAACGTGGCATCAGGATAATTAGTAGTTAAAGAATGAGCAATATGCTGCATCATAACAGTTTTACCTGATTTAGGGCTTGCTACGATAAGAGCACGTTGACCTTTACCAATAGGAGCAAAAATATCAAGAATGCGTCCCGTACGGTTTTCTTCACTCTTGATATCACGTTCTAGAATAAGTGGTTGGTCAGGGTGTAAAGGCGTTAAGTTTTCAAACATAATGCGATGTTTCATCGCTTCTGGTGCAATGCCGTTTACTTTTTCTACTTTGACCAGAGCAAAGTAACGTTCACCATCTTTAGGGACTCTGACTTCACCTTCAATAGAGTCACCTGTATGTAAATTAAAACGGCGAATCTGAGAAGGAGAAATATAAATATCGTCAGTACTTGCTAGATAGGATGAATCAGGAGAGCGTAGAAAACCAAAGCCATCAGGTAATACTTCAAGTACACCATCACCAAAGATTTGTTCACCTAATTTTGCACGACGCTTCATAATTTGAAACATGAGTTCCTGTTTACGGAAGCGGTTAGCGTTTTCGATTTCTAGGCCTGCAGCAATGTCTAACAGAGCCGAAACATGCAATGTTTTTAATTCGTTTAAATGCATTATGTTATGAATATGGAGGATTAAAAGTGTGGTGGGCTAAAGAAATAGCCCACGCGACGAGAGTTTATTAGATATTACTTTCAACAAATTTAGTCAAATCAGATTTATTCACAGCGCCGACTTTAGTCGCTACTGTTTTACCTTCATTGAAAATCATCAGTGTTGGGATGCCGCGGATGCCAAATTTAGCGGCAATTTCAGGGTGCTGTTCAACGTCAACTTTAACGACTTGAACTTTTTCACCTAGCTCATTAGCCACTTCATCTAGAAGAGGGGCAATCATTTTACATGGACCACACCAAGGTGCCCAGTAGTCTACTAATACAGGTTTACCAGACTGTAAAACATCAGCATCAAAGCTGTCTGTCGTAGCATGTTTAATTAAATCGCTCATTGTTGTTACCTCATAGTGAGAGTAAAAAAATAAAATATGAAAGTCCCTGCCTATCAACATATTTTGTATAAGTCGTATAAGTATTCACCAATAAAGCTTGTTGGGAAATTAGTGAGGGAACTAGAATTAGTGTTACGAGGATAAGACCAGATGGTAGATTTTTCTCATAGTCATCAATCTTAGTGGTCTAATCTATCTGATGTACCGTATTGTACAACTTTTTTTTTTCTGATGGTTAAAAGCCATAAAAAAAATATTAAAAAAAATTCCTTAAGACCTAGCTTATTCCCCAGAGGTAGTGGAAAAGGCTATAAAATACTGATTTTTTACACAGTAGAGATTTTCAGGTGGCGAGTAAAGATAATTACGATGAAAGCTCGATTCGGGTTCTAAAAGGCTTAGAGCCTGTGCGCGAGCGTCCAGGTATGTACACCCGTACAGATAATCCCTTGCATATCATTCAAGAAGTGATTGATAATGCGGCTGACGAAGCATTAGCAGGTTTTGCCAAAAAGATTCAAGTCACATTAAATACAGACCAAAGTATTACGGTTGAGGATGATGGTCGTGGTATTCCTGTAGGATTGCATCCAGAAGAGAAAGTGCCTGTAGTAGAAATTGTCTTTACCCGACTCCATGCGGGTGGTAAATTTGATAAAAAAGCGGGTGGTGCCTATGCGTTTTCTGGTGGCTTACATGGTGTAGGCGTATCAGTGACAAATGCTTTATCCACCAAATTAGAGGTAGCCGTAACACGTGATGGACAGGTGAATGAGCTTATTTTTGCCGATGGTGGTAATGTACAAACGCCATTGCATGTGATTGATACGGCACCTAAGCGTAAGTCTGGTACGCGTGTTCGAGTCTGGCCAGATGCTAAATATTTTGATTCAGCTACTATTCCTCAACAAGAGTTGATTCATTTACTGCGTAGTAAAGCTGTGTTAATGCCAGGTGTTCAAGTTAGCTTGACGATTGAAAAAACGGGAGATACGCGTAAATGGGTTTATGAAGACGGTTTGGCGGGGTATCTTAAAGAAGAATTGAATGATGTGGATTTGTTAATCCCTTTGTTCAATGGTCAAGAATATGCAGGAGCCCATCATGAGCAATTTGCTGAGGGAGAAGGTGCTGCTTGGGTAGTTGCTTGGACAACAGAAGGCAATGTTGTGCGAGAGTCTTATGTGAACTTAATTCCAACAGTTAATGGCGGGACACATGAGTCAGGGCTACGTGAGGGTTTGTTTCATGCCTTAAATGCGTTTGCTGGTATGCATAATTTACTTCCGAAAGGCATTAAACTGTTACCAGAGGATGTTTTTTCACGTGCTAGTTTTGTTCTATCGGCTAAAGTACTTGATCCACAGTTTCAGGGGCAAGTTAAAGAGCGTTTAAATAGTCGTGATGCCGTTAAATTAGTCAGTGGTTTTGTTAAGTCTGCGTTTGAGTTATGGTTAAATTCGCATGTTGATTACGGCAAGAAACTGGCTGAGTTTGCGATTGCACAAGCTCAAGCTCGTTCTAAGTCAGCGCAAAAAGTAGAAAAAAGAAAAAGCTCTGGGGTGGCTGTTTTACCCGGTAAGTTAACCGATTGTGAGTCAAGTGATGTCACTCGTACCGAAGT
>NZ_AYSV01000087.1 GCF_000506865.1 Pelistega indica | reverse complement strand
TCAGCATTAATGCAGAAATAAATAACCGATGAAGACTATTTCAAGCATATTTGGCATACCTATCAAGTCACTACTGATACATCCTCTAATCCATTAGACCTATTGAAACAGCAACTTGCTACATGGACTAAAGCCCAACAAGAGCATTTTAATTTAAAGCAAATTTTAGATAATTATGATAAAGAGAATGCCGCTTTTTCAGCACGAATTAGTTCATTAAAAGAAACGCAAGCAGTACAGGCACAAAAAATAGATAAGCAACGTCTCGCTTATCAAGAGCAACTAGACCTTCGTCAGCAACAATTTGGTGAGAAAAATCCAGATGAGGAAGAAGAGAAACTCAACAAGGCATTATTAGAAAAAACGCAAGCGCTTGAACAACATAGCAAAGCACTACGGATAACAGAAACGCTACTGGATAAAACAACGGAAATTATCAATAAGCTGACTAAAGACTTATTAAATCGCAAAGACAAGCTAAAGCAAGCATCAGAGTCATTTGAGCGGCACTTAGCACAACAAGGATTTATAGATACTCAAGCCTATCTAGAGGCTAAAGTTGATGATTCATTACTCTTATCATGGCAAGAGAAAGCAAAAGAATTAGAAGAGCGTCAAATTTCCCAAAACACATTACAGCAAAATCTTACCCTGCGCTTAAAGCAAGAAAAAGATAAACAACTCACTGAACTCGATTATGAAACCTTAAAGGCACAATTAGACACGTCTAACACTCAGCATAATAATTTACTCATTGAGCTTGGCAACACAGCCCAAAGACTACTCAATCACGAGCAAAATCTAGCACGTATCGCCTCTCAACAGCACATCATTGAACGTAAAACACAGGAGGTTAATCGCTGGCGTTTACTGTATCAATTGATTGGCTCTGCTGACGGTAAAAAATTCCGTAGCTTTGCACAAGGACTGACCTTTGAAGTGATGATTTCATATGCTAATCAGCAATTACAAAAAATGAATGATCGCTACCTGCTCATCAGAGATAAAGAAAAGCCTTTACAACTCAATGTATTAGATAACTATCAAGCAGGTGAAATTCGTTCTGTTAAAAACCTTTCTGGTGGTGAGAGCTTTATTATCAGTTTAGCCTTAGCATTAGGACTCTCTAATATGACGAGCCGTACTATTCGTGTCGACTCTCTCTTTTTAGATGAGGGTTTTGGTACCTTAGATGAGGATTCTTTGGAAACTGCACTGGATACCTTAGCTGCTTTACACCAAGAAAATAAGATTATAGGCATTATTTCGCACATTGAAGCATTGAAAAATCGGATTTCTACTCAAATACAGGTAACACC
The DNA here is from genome assembly GCF_000506865.1 of Pelistega indica. Classification (GTDB taxonomy): domain Bacteria; phylum Pseudomonadota; class Gammaproteobacteria; order Burkholderiales; family Burkholderiaceae_B; genus Taylorella; species Taylorella indica. The sequence goes on along the minus strand of NZ_AYSV01000087.1, from coordinate 88,002 downwards.
AACCGTAGGGGGTAAAAGTATTCTATCTGGACCAGGTATAAAAAAAACTTAGCTAATCGTTTAATCATAGTGACGCAATCCGTTACAATATAGATATTCCTCCTTCAATTGTTTTGATGAAGTATCTCCTATGCAAGTACTATCACCACTCGTAAATAGTTTTATTGTTGAGCTATCACGCCACTTTCAGGGCGATATTGAGACGCGAGAATCAGCTCGCCTTGTTGTATCTACTGATAATTCGATTTATCAGCGTATGCCTCAGGCTGTTCTTTTTCCAAAAGATACTCAAGACCTCTGTTTAATTGCTAAGCTTGCGAAAACAGAAAACTATAAATCTCTCGTATTAACTGCTCGTGGTGGTGGTACAGGCACCAATGGCCAATCGTTAACAGATGGTGTAGTAGTTGATATTTCTCGACATATGAATCATATTTTGCATATTGATCCAGAGAAAAGAACAGCAACTGTACAAGCAGGTGTCGTCAAAGATCAATTAAATGCCGCCTTAAAACCCTATGGCTTATTCTTTGCCCCAGAACTATCCACCTCAAATCGCGCCACAATTGGTGGCATGATTAATACGGATGCTAGTGGTCAAGGTAGCTGTCGTTATGGCAAAACACATCATCATGTATTAGCCCTTAAAACGGTGCTGTTAGGGGGAGATATTTTAGACTCTGAACCCTTACCTCGTGATCAGTGGAAAGAACAGATCAGTCATAAAACACCGGAGCAACAAGCGATTTATCAAGCATTATTTGAGCTTGCTAATAACAATAGTGAACTCATTCACCACAGTTTCCCTGAGCTAAATCGTTCTCTAACTGGCTATGACCTACCTAAGTTACTCACCGAAGATACGTTTAATATTAATAGTGTTATCTGTGGTAGCGAAGGAACGCTAGGCTTTATTGCCGAAGCAACACTTAATGTACTACCTATTCCCAAGCATCAAGTACTGATCAATATAGGCTATACCGATTTTCAAGCCGCTTTGCGTGATGCAAAAGCCTTGATGACATTAGATCCTCTGTCTATTGAAACTGTCGATGCTAAAGTACTAGGACTAGCTAAAAATGATATTGTTTGGCAAAACGTTGCCCAATATTTCCCTGAGACTGCAAGAAAAAACTGAGGGTATTAATATTGTCGAGATTGCTTGTGACGATGAACAAGAGCTCAATGCATTACAAGAAGCGTTTATCGCTCATTTACAGCAAGATACTAGTGTCAAACGTTTAAGTATTACGACAGCTGTTGGTAAAGCCGCTGTCAATCATGTTTACTCAATGAGAAAACGTGCCGTCGGTCTGCTAGGTAACGTTCAAGGTGAAAAACGTCCACAACCTTTTGTTGAGGATACCGCTGTTCCTCCTGAAAACCTTGCTGATTATATTGCTGATTTCCGTGCGTTATTAGACGGCATGGGACTAGATTATGGTATGTTTGGACATGTCGATGCAGGTGTGTTACACGTGCGCCCTCTTATTGATATGAAAGAGCCAACTTCCAAACAAATTATCCAAGAAGTCAGTGATAAGGTGGCTGAATTAACTCATCACTATGGCGGTGTGCTTTGGGGTGAACATGGTAAAGGCTTACGCTCTGCCTATGCACCTATTTTCTTTGGTAAAGCCTACCCTCTCGTTCAGACCGTTAAATCCTTATTTGATCCTGACAATCAATTAAATCCCGGTAAGATTGCAACGCCAGCCAACAAGACAGAATATACGCTTACGCCTTTAACGGAAATAAAATTCCGTGGGGATTTCGATAAGCAAATTAATCCTCAAGACTGGCAATCGTTTGGCAATGCGATGCACTGTAATGGTAATGGGGCTTGTTTTAACTATGACGTAGATGATCCTATGTGCCCCTCTTATAAGGCAACAAGAGATCGTATTCATTCACCTAAAGGGCGTGCTACCTTATTAAAAGAATGGTTACGCCGTGAGCAAACAGGTGAACAAACTGCTACGTTTGACAATGAGGTTTATGAGGCTGTACATGGTTGTTTATCATGTAAATCCTGTGCAGGACAGTGTCCTGTTAAGGTCGATATTCCTGATGCCAAATCACGCTTTTTAGAGCGCTATCACACACGACACAAACGTAGCCGCCGTGACTATGCAGTAATTGCTTTAGAAAAAGCATTACCGCGTTTATTACCATTTGCTAAGGTTTATAATCGCCTCCTAAAATCAGCTAAATTTACACAATGGCAAACCAAGCATCTAGGGCTAGTTGATACACCAAGTTTTCATGAGCAAGCCAATATTGATTGGGCAAAATATGGTGCTGTCCTGATTAATAAACAATGCTCAAATATTCCTATCACGCCTAATGCCGTAATTATTGTACAAGATGCCTTTACACGGTATTTTGACTCCCAAGTATTAATTGATTTACTCAAGCTCTTAAATAAATTAAACGTTACTCCTTGTGTACTACCTTATTTTGAAAATGGTAAACCTTTGCATGTACATGGTTTCCTAAAGCGATTTGACAAAGTTCGCCAACGTAACCGTGCCTTTTTAGAAAAAGCAGCTAGTACCGGGCTACCATTAATTGGATTAGACCCTGCCATGACTCTTGTCTATCGCCAAGAGTATGCTAAGAGTTATGCCATACCTGCTGTTCAAGAACAGGGCGTTAATGTTTTATTATTGCAAGAATGGTTAATTACTTGGCTAAAAGACCATCCTCATGCCATTCCATCGACTGCTAATGAGGCTGTTACCTATCAATTAGCCGCACACTGTACAGAGCGAACACAAGTTGCTAGCACAAACAAAACCTGGCAAGATATCTTCAAACTATTTGGATTAAACTTGCAAGCACCTAATCTAGGTTGTTGTGGTATGGCAGGGACGTATGGTCACGAAAAAGAACATCGTGCGACATCTGAGCTAATCTATACACAATCATGGCAAGAAAAGGTTAGAGAACATGGCGATAAGCTGCTCGCCACGGGATTCTCTTGTCGTTGTCAAGTCGATCGTTTAGAAAACAAGACTCTGTTGCATCCATTGCAAGTGATTTTACAAGCACTTCAATAGGCAGATAGAAAATTGTGCTTTTTATGTCGTTCATTATCATCTCCCCTTATGTAGGGAGATGATACGCTAGCGATTCAGCCAACTCTTTATTGAATTTTTACGTCAGTATTGACCGTTATACTTGTAGTATCACTCAACTTGAGCAACTCACACAAATCTCTGCTGCCCATAAGGGTGGCTCTTGTGCATAATCTGCAAACGCTTGTTTCTCTGTGAAAGGGTCAGCCATACATTGTTGTAAACGATTGACTTCACTAAAGTCTCCCTGCTCTGCTTTTTCAATCGCTTGTTGTAATAGGTAATTCCTCAATACATAAATCGGATTAATACGATTCATCGCTTGCTCACGACGATTATCATCTGAGTTTTCTTGTTGCAATCGTTTTATATATAAACTAAACCAACGTTGAAAATTACCTAAATGATGTGCTTTAAATAATGCACTTAAGCTAGAGGGGATCTGCACCTGCCCATTTTCATCCAAAGAGGACAGTTTCACCTTGGCTAACTCTCTGAAGAATAAGCTAAAGTCCACTTGATAAGGTTGCAATGTACTCAACATATCATGGATTAAACTTGCGTCTGTTGGATGTGCTTGTTGTAATCCTATTTTCTGACGGAAAAGTGCCAAATACTTTTGCTCGAAGCTATCTCTATAAGTATTTAAGATCGCTATCAAGCTCTCTTGACTTACCAATGGCACGAAACAATTAGCCAATCTCACCAAATTCCAATGACCGATATAAGGCTGTTGCTGATACGCATAACGACCTTGATGGTCAGAGTGATTGCAGATATGTTTTGCATCATACGCATCTAAAAAACCATAGGGACCATAATCAATTGTTAAACCAAGTATAGACATATTATCGGTATTCATCACACCATGACAAAAACCTACACTTTGCCAATGAGCAATTAATTCTGCCGTACGTTTAACAATCTCAGCAAACATGGCTGCATAAGCATTCTCTTGCTCAACACATTCAGGATAATAGTGCATTAACACAAAATCCGCTAACTGTTTTAGTGAGGCAGTATCCCCTAAAGATGCAAAATGTTCAAAATGCCCAAAACGAATAAAACTAGGTGCTACGCGTGTCACTATAGCCGCTGTCTCAACCTCTTCTCGATAGACCTTATCTTCACTAGTGACCAAGGCTAATGCTCGTGTCGTTGGAATACCCAGTGCATACATAGCCTCAGAACAGAGATACTCACGAATAGATGAACGTAAAACAGCTCGCCCATCACCAAAACGAGAATAGGGAGTCTTCCCTGCACCTTTTAGTTGCCATTCTTGCCATTCACCATATTGATCTAGGCTCTCACCCAGTAATATAGCTCGCCCATCACCTAATTGACCTGCCCATGCACCAAACTGATGTCCACTATATACTGTTGCCAGAGGTGTATGCCCGTAGTAAGTTTGCCCATTAACACCTTCGTCATTAGCATCACACTCATTGGCACTATCCTTATCCACACTACCATTACCAGCAAGAGCCAATAGAACCTGCTTTGAGTCAAAAAAATGGTCATCTAAACCAAGCTCTTTCGCTAAGCTTTTATTTACGGCGACCCATTTAGGGGGTGCTTGTAAAGGAGTAGGCATTAGTTTCGTAAAAAAACGACTACCCAGTTGCACGAAGCGTCCCGGTACTAATGGCAATACTGCTTGCTTATCCTGCGTACTTTCTTTAGGCAAAGAACCCATATCCTATCACCCGTGTATGCACCATATACGAAGAGATTATCATCTAATGATAACCAGCCAAATTTAGTTTTCTATAAGTGTAATAACTGACAAAAGCAAAACTAATACACACTCACGCAGATACCTATTAAACCAAGATTTTGTACATAATCTGTTCCACTACTACTGGCAATAAACATTCCTAGCGAACCAAACGCCACATTCGTAAAACTAATAACAGACGCAGATGCACCTGCATTCATATGTGGCTGACCAAGTAATATATCGGTCGCAAAAGAGCGTAAAAAACTATTACTCATAGCGATTGGCGCAAAACAAATCAAAAATAATATAGGGTGTGTTTTGCCTATAGTAGCTGTCAATATAGCCGCCACAAAAATTAACGTCAACGTACCTCTTAAAATAACTGAAGGACGTAGTCTTGGTTTCAAAGCGAGATAGACTTTAGGACCAAAGATGAGCAGTAATGAATTAGCGGCAAAATAAAGACTAAAAGACGTTTCACTCAAACCAAACCATTTGATATAAATATATGAACTGATAGATAAATACGCCATGAACGTAATTGACGTCATCGCTGTTGAACATAAAAAGCTCATAAAACCTTTATGCTTTAATACTTCGCCAAGAGATAATAAGGTCTTTAAAACGCCCCCCTGTAATCGCTTATCCGCTGAAAGAGTTTCTTCGAATAATAATGTCATTATCACACTACCGATAGCAATCAATGCTAAGACCACAAAACTTGCCTGCCAAGGGAAAAACTTAATCAATACTGCGCCTAAAATAGGAGCAATAGTTGGTCCTAGCACAGTAAACATCTGTAAGGTAGCGATAATTTTTGTTCGTTCTTGATCATGAAAACTGTCTTTCACAATCGCCATAGGGATAGAAATCATGCCACCAGCTCCAAATGCTTGTACCACCCGAGACAATATAAAAAACTCTATTGACGGTGTAAATACACATCCCAATGACCCTACGATATAACATCCCAAACTAGCCAATAATACCGTTCGACGACCATATCTATCGCTTAATGTACCAATAAACAACATCCCTATCGCCATAAATAATGAGAACCCAATAAGGGTAAAACTTAACATATGGGGAGTTGTATTCAAGTCCTGTAAAATTAACGGAAAGGCCGCCAAATACATATCTATTGATAAAGGACCTGTCATGCCCAAGATCAGTAGCAGTAAGAATAAGCCATTTTGTTTGAGATGCCGCTGAGTTAATGTTGCCATTATTTTAACCTTAAAATTTTTAACCTTTAAAATTAGCTACAAGAGGGTGCTTGTTGTTGATAAGTAAGACGTAATTGTTTACGACGCTCTCCCGCTTGAAAACGACATTGTTTTAAAGGTGTGTCTAATACCAATGGTGGTACGCTACGTGGTTTACCGTTTTCATCCACAGCTACCATGGTGAAATAACAGCTATTGGTATGACGCACTGTTCTTTTTTGAATATTTTGCGCTTCTACTCGAATCCCCACTTCCATAGAGGTTCGTCCAACATAATTGACAGTTGCCAAAAATTCTACCAACTCACCTACATAAATAGGCTCTTTAAAGGTCACTTGATCGACAGATAATGTCACCACATAACCCCCTGAAAAACGGCTCGCACACGCATACGCCACTTGATCTAATAATTTTAAAATTGTACCCCCATGTACATTCCCTGAAAAGTTTGCCGTATCAGGCGTCATCAACACAGACATTGTTAACTCTGATTGCATAGACTCGGGGACTTTTCTTACTTCATCTAACATAGGCATTGATATTCCTTTATTACTTATCAGTATTTCAATCTATAACACTGATATTTTTAATTCCATCACAGACTAATTCCCCGTAAAATAGCTAAAAAGACCTTTGGAGAACATATATGCCTTTTCTATATTTTCTACGGACAATTATTTTAGGTATTATGGCGCTATATAGCTCCACATTATTTGCACAGACTATTAATTTTAATGCTTTAAAAGATATTAATAATCAAAAAGCTAATTTTTATATCAAGAATAATAAACCTACCGTTGTAAAGTTCTGGGCAAGCTGGTGTCCATTATGCCTTGGCGAATTAGAACAAACTGAGCAATGGGTACAAGATAAGGATTTTGCCATGGTGAATATGGTTACCCTTGCATCTCCCGGTTATTTGGGTGAAAAAAAAGCGGCTGATTTTTCGCAATGGGCACTTTCATTACCCTATAAAAAGCTACCAATCCTTATCGATACCGAACAAACAATTGCAAAATCACTCAATATTCGTGTCTACCCTTCATGGGTCTTATTAGACAGTAATGGGCAACTCGTAAAAGTAGTAAAAGGCACACTATCCAAAGAACAATTACTTGGCGTAATTAAAAACCCAGACGCTCCTATCCAAAAAGCATCGACTACTTTCTACAAAGCCGATACCAATAGTGAACACAAAAAACCTATCCGTACTGAAACGATTTATCTAGCAGGTGGTTGCTTTTGGGGACTAGAAGGATATTTTCAACGCATTCCAGGTGTTATTGATGCCGTGTCAGGTTATGCAAATGGCAATACTCAAAACCCTAGTTATGAAGATGTAGTTTATCGCCATACCGGTCATGCTGAAACAGTCAAAGTAACGTATGATATTGATAAGCTTAGCTTTGCTGATATTTTAGAGTATTATTTTAGGGTCATTGATCCTACTAGCTTAAATCAACAAGGCAACGATAAGGGAACACAGTATCGAACTGGTATTTACTATACCAAAGCGGACTATCAGCCTTTAATCGCTGAAGCAATTAAGAAAGAACAGACAAAATATAAAAAACCAATAGTAGTTGAAAATAAACCTTTAGCCAATTTTTATCCTGCTGAAGAATATCACCAAGACTATTTATTAAAAAATCCAAATGGTTATTGTCATATTGATTTAAATAAGGCAGATGAGCCATTAAGTACCCCCTCACCAAAAGGCTTTAATATGAAAGAGTACAAAAAACCATCGCAGTCAGAGTTACGTCAACGTTTAACACCAGAACAATATCGTGTCACTCAAGAAAGTGGAACTGAATACGCATTCAGCCACGAATATGATGAATTATTTGCCCCCGGCTTATATGTTGATATTGTGAGTGGACAACCTCTTTTTAGCTCTGATGACAAATTTAACTCGCATTGTGGATGGCCAAGCTTTACTCAACCTATTGAAAAAACAGTTGTCACAGAGCACAAAGATTTTAGCCATAATATGTACAGAATTGAAGTACGCAGCCAAGCCGCAGACTCTCATCTTGGACATGTATTCCCTGACGGTCCGGCTGATCGTGGTGGTTTACGTTATTGTATTAATGGTGCCAGTTTACGCTTTATCCCTTATGCTGATTTAGATAAAGAAGGGTATGGTGAATGGAAAGATAAAATCAAACAAAAATAATTTGCTTGCAATTTAATTGACGTTTACGTAAAGTAATAGCTATTATTCTTACAAGGAGACGTTAATGCCTGCTTTTTATCGTTGTATTCTGCGCGAACAAAGTGAGGACGGCAAAACAGTTATTGCCACTTATGAACCAAATATCCATGCTCAAGGGGCATGGAATCCTCATGAGCAACATATGGCACCCGCAAGTGGTATTATCACTCGAGAACTCGAAGCATTTAATCCCAATGAGCATTTACGCATTGGTCGAATTAGTTTTGATATCTTCGGCTTAATCTCCTTTGATCGCTTTACGATTGAAACACGTACTATTCGCCCCGGTAAAACAATTGAATTAATTGAATCAACCATGAAATCTCAAGGGAAAATATGTATTGTGGCACGTGCGTGGCGTATGATGATACATGACACCTCCAGTGTTCATGGTTTAGAAGATGATCATGTTAGCACCCCTGATTTACTTCCTGCATGGAATGGTATGCTCCGTTGGAGTGGTGGCTATATCCAATCTATTGATGTCCGCATCGGTCCTAATCATAGACCAGGAAAAGGGATTGTCTGGGTAAATACAGGCGTAGAAATGGTGGAAGGCGAATCCACCACTGACCTCGCACATATTATTGGACTTGTTGACACCGCTAATGGTATTGTTCCTCGTCAAGAGGGTGAGTTTAAATGGGCATTCCCAAATTTAGATTTGCAAGTACATATGCACCGTTTACCTCAAGGAGCTTGGCTTGGTCTGGAAACCATTCAGCAATACGGTAGTGATGGAGTTGGTTTAACAAGTTCAGTCCTACATGATATTCATGGGCCATTCGGTCGTAGTGAGCAAATCCTAACTATTCGCCCTATGCCAAGTGAAAATAAAGCCTAATATCCTTAACAAATGCTATGGACATTCTGGTTAATTGGTTAAACGTTAATAGCTTATCTCGTCACTATTTTTTTAATGCTTATGAAAGAAAGTAAGAGTTAGCTAATTATCTGTATCTATCACCTCTTTAATTGGTTCTGCCTCAGCAATTTTGTGACTAGCCTCTTTATTGTCTTCTGGTGTGGCTTCTTCTAATTCTTGAATAGTTCCCACACTAGGAGCATATTGGAAACGACCATAAATAGGAAAATGATCTGATCCTACAAAGGGCAAAACCTTTATATCTATAACCATAAAATCATTGCTATGGAAGATATGATCTAATGGCCAGCGTAAAAATCTATAATTAGCGTTGAATGTACTATATAAGCCTCTTCCTATACGTGGGTCTAACAAACCACTAATTCGCTGAAATAAACGAGTGGTGCGTGACCATGCCACATCATTCAAATCACCAAAGACTAATGATGGTCTTTGTTTTTTCGCAATTTCTCTACCAACTAATAATAACTCAGCATCCCTAGCGGTTGAGGTATCCGCTTCTGCCGGGCTAGGAGGTTGAGGATGCAAACAATATATATCTATCCACTCACCTGACCGTAACTGCACCTGAGTTACTATTGAGGGAATATCCTCCTCCACCCAGTGACGAACTTCAGTATGTCTCAAAGGTAAACGACTATACAAATGCATACCATACAAATTGTCTAACGGAATTTTGATACTATTGGGGTACACTTTTTCTAATGGTTCTAAGGCAATTTCCCACCACTTATCGCTTTCCAAGGTCAATACAATATCTGGCTGCCATTTATTAATCTGAGCAAGTAGCAAATCACTACGACGATTAGACGTAAGCACATTACTGATTAGCAATGAAATAGTCCGATTAGTTGGTTTATCCTTATACGCTAACACTTCAGGCTTTACCATGAATGTATAGGCAGAGATTTCTTTTAATTGATAAACAAAACAAACTAAGTTGATGCACTCAACTACTAGAAATACCCCTGTTTTATCATCTTGAATAAAAATTAAATTCAAGATGAAACACAGTAAACTCAGAATAGCAATTTGCAAACGAGGAAAATCAAATACCCTGAAAACCCAGTGGTCATGGCGAATAAACGGTAAGATTGTGGCTAAAATGGGAATACCCATCAGCACAATTAGTAACACATCGTATTGACTCATTCTGATTGTAAAGATTTGGTCATTCATAAAGGGATATAATACATTAAGGATTACCTCATTATCATTACTATCTCTTAAGTGTTGTAAGAACAACTATTTAGGTGATTAAACAAGTTTTATAGTTAAACGAATGAGTATTCATCATTAATCCTATGAATATTTATCGTATATCAATAACATTCCAGACATAAATAGGAGAAAAAAATGGCTTTAGTTGATTATACTGGACAACAAGTCCCTAGCTGCACATTCCGTACTCGCGTTGGCGATACATGGAAAGACGTTACGACAGATGAGTTATTTAAAGGTAAAAAAGTCGTTGTATTCTCATTACCCGGCGCATTCACTCCAACTTGCTCATCAAGCCACCTACCTCGCTATAACGAGTTAGTACCAGCCTTTAAAGCTAATGGTATTGATGATGTTTTATGTGTTTCTGTAAATGATACATTCGTGATGAATGCTTGGGCAGCCGCTGAGGAATCTGACAATATCAAAATGATTCCTGACGGTAATGGCGAGTTTACTGAAGGTATGGGTATGCTTGTTAATAAAGATAATCTTGGCTTTGGTAAACGCTCTTGGCGCTACTCTATGCTTGTCAATGATGGCAAAGTAGAAAAAATGTTCATCGAACCGGAGAAAGAAGGCGATCCGTTTGAAGTGTCTGATGCTGACACTATGTTGAAATATGTGAATGCTAACTGGAAACCACAAGAATCTATCGCTGTGTTCACAAAACCAGGTTGCCCATTTTGCGCTAAAGCAAAAGCCGCTTTAAAAGAAAAAGGCTTATCTTTTGAAGAAATCGTATTGGGTAAAGATGCAAGCATCGTTTCTGTACGTGCTATTACAGGTAAAACAACAGCACCACAAGTATTTATCGGTGGTAAATACATTGGTGGTAGTGAAGAGTTGGAAGCTTACTTAGCATCACACTAATCACTAATTAGCTTTATTTGCTTACAAAGCCTCTAGGATTTTCTAGGGGCTTTTATGTTTATCTAACTTTATGTTAATTTTGACGTGCAGGTTTTTCTACGTTTAACTATCTAAAAAAAACAATAAATAAAGCTTCACTGTCAAAACCTGCACGCCGAAAGCGTTACTTTATCAACAACCCAAACATTTTCTTTTCATATAAGGAAACAATATTTTTAATATTTCTATATTTATTTCCTAATAATCTAAAAATATAATAATTACATCTCGTTTTAACGCTATCCTATAGCAAAGGTACAAAGATGAAAAAACTTGCTCATATTTATAAAGCCCCCCCAAAACACTGGTAGGTGATGGTTTTCATGTACACACTATGTTTAGCTATAATGATGACGCTAAACTACTTAGCCCTTTTTTATTATTGGACTATGCCCCTCCACGTCATTTTGAGCCAAACCTAAGCCGACAGTATCATGGTGTTGGTGAGCATCCCCATCGAGGTTTTGAAACAGTCACTATTGCCTATAACGGCGAAGTCACTCATAAAGACTCTTTTGGTGGCGGAGGTACTATTCTTGAGGGAGATGTACAGTGGATGACGGCAGGTAGTGGGCTTATGCATCAAGAGTATCATTCTGACAATTTCTCAAAGCAAGGTGGGCTATTTTCCATGGTGCAATTATGGGTCAATCTACCTGCCAAAGATAAAATGACTCAGCCTAAATACCAAGCCATCAGTACTCAACAGATTCCCGTTGTGACATTTGAAAATAACGCTGGTCAAGCTCGTATTATTGCTGGTGATTTTGAAGGTACTAAAGGTACAGCATCCACCTTTACCCCGATTAATATGTGGGATATCACACTTAATCAGGATAGCCAGTCTATTTTTGAGTTACCCGATTCGCACAATTTGATTCTATTAGTGCTAGATGGTGAGATCGTGATTAATGATGAAACCTCTGTTCATGCGACAGAACTTGCCAACTTCGCACCAGGAGGCTCTCAAATTAAAGTAGCTAGCCACCATACAGCAAGTAAATTTTTATTGCTAAGTGGAGAGCCACTTAACGAGCCTGTTGTCGGTTATGGTCCTTTTGTGATGAATACTCAACAAGAAATTGTCCAAGCATTCCAAGATGTGCGACAAGGGAAATTTGGCTCTATTACTCAACAATAGTTATAGGCACTACTAAAGAAGTACTTTTCTCTATCAAGATGCTATTTACACTAACATCTTAGAGTTCTAAGATGTTAGTGTACTCGCGATAGTTTTTTGCTAGGGATCACTACCAAACGCTTACAGTTACCATAAAAAGAAAGACTGATTCCTCTACAAAACAAGAAATCAGTCGTCGTTACTATCTTGATTGACATACCCGTAAATGCCATTCTATTAATCTCTGACTGACTATCTGAGTCAGTCAAGAACGAACCATGAAAAGCTATTCTACAGTCTCACAAGCCTTAGAATGGAATATCATCATCCAAATTACCTACCCCTGCATCACTAGGTGATACGGCTGGGGATTGAGGTCTTTGCTGAGTAGCATTACTCTTTCTCGGTGGTGTGCCTTGCTGATCAAAATCATTAGTAAACGTACTCGTCGTCGTAGTCTGGGCTCTGTTAGATATAGGCGTACTATAGCCACCACCAGTAGGACCAGTCCCCACTGGGCCAGGAGGTGTTGTGTCCACACCCGCTTTACCCAACATTTGCATATTATCTGCAATAATCTCTGTGGTATAACGCTCTACATTATTTTGATCGATATACTTACGTGTTCTTAAGCGACCCTCTACATATATACCACTACCTTTACGCAAATATTGACCAACAATTTCTGCTAAACGACTGTAAAACACGACTCTATGCCACTCAGTTTCTTCGCGGCGCTCTCCTGTATTTCTATCATTCCAAGTAGATGTAGTCGCCACGCTAATGTTAGCCACTTGCCCTCCGTCAGGCATACTACGTAAGGTAGGATCAGCACCCAAATTACCCACTAAAATTACTTTATTTACTGAAGCCATTAATCTTATTCCTATTGATACTAAAACGATCTTTCAATCGTATAACAATGTGAATCATTATAACAATCTACCTTCTTAACTGCATAAAAAAGCCTTTTTTAGGGATTACTCCCATCAAAAAGGCACTTAACCCCTCAGTAATGGCCATTAGCTATTCTTATTCCTAGCGTAAAGGATAAAGTGATGCAACAATGGCATTGAAAGCTCTTCTACGCCACGACGGAGAGAATATTTCTAACTGCCTCATGACGCTAGGATGAGCTATTTAATTAATGAAAAATTACACTCTTCTCATTCACTAAAAAGGATTATCATCATCGTTGATGTCATCTATAGGAGGATCATCATCTTCCTCATCAATAGTTTGCTTGCCTAATAATTGCAAATCCTCAACCACGATCTCAGTCGTATACTGATCCTTGCCACTTTTATCTTGCCACTTACGTGTTTTTAAGCGTCCTTCCACATAAACAGGACTACCTTTTTTAAGATACTTCTCAATAACATCAGTTAATGGGCCAAAGGCAACGATACGATGCCATTCCGTTTCTTCACGACGCTGACCACTTTGCTTGTCGGTCCATGTATTTGTAGTAGCAATGCTAAAATTGGCTACACTAAATCCATTAGGGTTATAACGCACCTCAGGATCTCTACCTAAATTCCCCACTAAAATTACTTTATTGACTGATGCCATTTATTATCTCCTTTTTAAACAATATCTATTTTATTGTTCCAGACCACTCTTAACTCTTTTATTAATTTTAACGTGCAGGCTTTCACTTAATTCGCAACCACCAAGAATGTTTACTCAATGACGCAACCCTGCACACCGAAACCACAAGCAAAGGATTTTTACCGGCAATCTGAAACAATAGCTTATTGTTATCTAATTTTGATACATTGCCTAGTAGGATGAGTAATTTATCCTAGCGAAAAACTCACCTATTGCCCTATTCTCCTATCACTCCCAACTTAATTCGCTTTAGGTAAGGCTTGCATATGTTTGGCTACTAAAAACCATGTCGCTGCAAGTAGTGCTGCCAAGATAAATACCACATAGATAGAAGCATGTTGAGCCAGTAATCCCCCTACTGCACCACCAGCAGCCACTCCAAAAGCTTGGAACATATTGTATAAACCTAGTGCCAATCCTTTGTGTTGTGGCGGTGTTACACGTGAAACCATAGACGGTTGTAGTGCTTCTAACACATTAAATACAACAAAGAATACTAATAAAGCGGCAACAGATGCCCAAAACGATAAGCTCATAACAGACCATAGTAACAATAAGCCTGCTAATACGGCTACACAAATTTCTAATGCTTTTTTATGATAATGACGTGTTTCAATAAAAAATACGGCAGGAATCATCACGATTAACGCCACCACAATAACAGGCAAATATACTTTCCATAGCTCTCCTATGGTAATACCACCTAAATGAATGAATAATGACGGTAATACAACAAACAGTGCCATTAAAGAAAAATGCAGACAAAACACACCAAAATTTAATCTCAATAAACTATCATTTTTTAAGACTTCCTTAACGCTCACATTAGCGATCGCCTGATCATGCATAGGCACAACAGGTACTAATAGCGTGGCCAACAGTAAACACACAAAGCCCAATAAACTAATTACCCAAAATAGACCACTTAGACCAACCCATTCCACTAGCAAAGGAGATAAGACTAGAGAAACTGCAAAAGATAAGCCAATAGAGGCACCTACCATAGACATCGCTCTGGTTCTTACTTCTGGGCGAGTAGAATCGGCAATCCATGCGGTAATTGCCGCTGATACGGCACCAAAGCCTTGAATGGCACGACCAATCAACACACCAGTAACTGAATTGGACAATGCACATACTATCCCACCAATAATAAATAAGGCCATCCCAACGACAATAATTGGACGCCGTCCAAATTTATCCGACAACATCCCAAAAGGAATCTGCATAATAGCCTGTGTTAGCCCATATGCACCAATCGCAAATCCAACCAAAGCCAGGTTATCTCCTCCTGCCAATTGCTTGGCAGCATCAGCAAATACAGGCGTCAGCAAAAAAAGACCTAGCATTCTAACGGCAAAAAGTAAGGCTAAATTAGCACTTACTTTTTTCTCTTGGGTAGTGAGTGAAATACGATTTTTTTTGATTTTTTCAGAAGCGTTCATAATATTTTCTTTAACAGCAGATTGGGATTTACCATGTATGTATTGATTCAACAAAATGCATAGGAAACAAAATTGTATTTTACCTAAGTTACAAGCTAAGTTATAGTAATAGGTTATTTAAATATTTTCTGCTGGTAACAGTCAGCGTAGCATAATTTATGAAATCATCAAGCAATGACACCTCTCTTTCTCTGCAAGAAGTAATTCGCATCAGAGGTGCTCGCACCCATAATTTAAAAAAATATTTCTGTGGACTTACCACGTCACAAACTTGTGGTTATTACAGGTCTATCAGGATCCGGAAAATCATCATTAGCTTTTGATACCCTTTATGCTGAAGGTCAACGACGTTACGTCGAAAGTTTATCTGCTTATGCCCGTCAATTCCTGCAATTAATGGATAAGCCTGATGTTGATTTAATTGAGGGTTTATCACCCGCCATTGCCATAGAACAAAAAACGGCTGGACATAATCCACGATCAACCGTAGGCACAATTACAGAAATTCATGATTATTTACGCCTATTATATGCCCGTGTAGGTACACCACACTGCCCTATTCACGGTGAGCCATTACAAGCACAAAATGTGTCACAAATCGTTGATAATATTCTGGCCCTTCCCGAAAATACTCGTATCAGTATTTTATCTCCAGTGGCTCGTGGACAAAAAGGTAGTTTTGAAGAGAAATTTTTACAATTCCAAGCGCAAGGTTTTATTCGTGTACGAATTGATGGTGAAACTTACGAGTTAGATAGTGCTCCTGCCCTACAAAAAAATGATAAACATGATATTGATGTCATCATTGATAGACTTAAAGTCAAAGCAGACAATCAACAGCGACTAGCCGATAGTATTGAAACAGCACTGAAACTGAGTAATGGTCGGGTCATCTTATTAAACATGGATACGACAGAAGAAAAAGCCTTTTCCACTCAGTACGCTTGCCCTATTTGTGCTTATAGTTTAACTGAACTTGAACCTCGATTATTTAGTTTTAATAGTCCACTAGGCGCTTGTCCCGCATGCGATGGTTTAGGGCAAACTCAACTTTTCGATCCTCAGCGGATTGTTGCCTTTCCTGAGTTAAGTCTTGCCAGTGGTGCTATCCAAGGCTGGGATGCTCGTAATAATTTCACAATGACACTTATCAATAGTCTAGCACTACATTATGGCTTTGATACCTCAACACCATTTAATGTTCTTGACCCAGCCATACAACATATTTTGTTATATGGTTCGGGTGAAGAAGAAATTGATTTCCTCTATCTTAATGACAAGGGCAGAACGAATATTAAACGTCACCCCTTTGAGGGCATCATCCCTAATTTAGAAAGACGTTGGAAAGAAACAGAGTCTACCCATATCAAAGAGGAACTCAATAAATTACGCTCCACCGTCCCTTGCCCTACTTGTCATGGCTCTCGGTTAAGAGAAGAGGCCCGCCACGTACTTATTGGACAAGATAAACGTGAGGGTGATAAACGTCAGGGTTTAGCGATTTATGAATTAGAAGCTCTCTCCCTTGCTGAGAGCTTAGCTTGGTTTAAGCAATTACAACTCACTGGTGCTAAACAAGAAATTGCCGAACGCATTATTAAAGAAATTCAGTCACGTCTACATTTTCTTAATGATGTTGGATTAGCTTATTTATCTTTAGATCGCAGTGCCGATACCATTTCTGGAGGAGAAGCTCAACGCATTCGTCTTGCTTCTCAAATTGGATCTGGATTAACTGGGGTGATGTATGTTTTAGATGAGCCCTCTATTGGTCTACATCAACGAGATAACGATCGCCTTATCTATACTCTTAAACATTTACGCGATTTAGGTAATAGTGTGATTGTGGTTGAGCATGACGAAGATATGATTCGTGCAGCAGACTGGGTCATTGATATGGGGCCTGGAGCAGGTGAACGAGGCGGCGAAGTAGTAGCTGAAGGAGAGGCTGAATCATTAAAACAAAATCCTCTCTCATTAACAGGCGACTATCTAAGTGGTCGCAAAAAAATTACTGCAGAGAATGCTCGCCCAATTACCGAAGAAACCTCTTGGCTTAAATTAGTTGGTTGCACAGGCAATAACCTCAAAAACGTAACCCTTGATATTCCTCTAGGTAAATTAGTCTGCATCACTGGCGTTTCTGGCTCTGGTAAATCAACTTTGATTAATGAAACCTTAGCGGCTATCTTAATGCGTGACCTTAATAGAGCCCATGCAGAGCCGGCACCCTATGAAAGTATTCATGGCGTAGAGTTTCTCGACAAAATTATTAATGTGGATCAAAGTCCTATTGGTCGAACCCCTCGCAGCAACCCTGCTACCTATACAGGCTTATTTACGCCTATTCGTGAATTATTTGCTGGTACGCCTGAAGCTAGAGCAAGGGGCTATGATGCAGGACGTTTTTCTTTTAATGTTAAAGGTGGGCGTTGTGAAGTCTGTCAAGGTGATGGGGTACTCAAAGTAGAAATGCATTTCCTACCCGATGTTTATGTACCATGTGATGCGTGTGAGGGCAAACGTTACAACCGTGAAACCCTAGATATTCATTATCGTGGGCATACAATTAGTGATGTACTTGATATGACCGTGACAAATGCCTTGGATTATTTTTCAGCAGTTCCTAGCATTGCTAGAAAATTACAAACCTTAGTGGATGTAGGGCTTGGTTATATCCGCTTGGGTCAAAGTGCTACCACCCTATCTGGCGGTGAAGCACAACGAATTAAACTATCATTAGAACTCTCTAAACGGAGTACGGGAAAAACACTTTATATCTTAGATGAACCAACGACTGGTCTACACTTTGCCGATATTCAATTACTACTAACAGTGATTAATAAATTAGTTGATGCAGGTAACTCAGTAGTCATCATTGAGCATAATTTAGATGTCATTAAAACCGCTGATTGGATTATTGATTTAGGTCCCGAAGGGGGACAAAATGGTGGTCAGATTATCGCTACGGGTACACCACAGGATATTTGCAAAGCCAAAAATAGTCTAACAGGACAATTTTTGGCTAAACATTTACAGGAAAGAAACAGTTAATTAGTTTACACCTCAAATAATTGACGATATTCGCGCATAGCATACCTATCCGTCATGCCTGCAATATAATCGGCAATAGCTCGTTGCTGCTCAATCTTATCTTCTCGCTGATAATCAACAGGCAATAGTTTAGGATTGAGCAAAAATGCTTTGAACAACTCTTGAATGATCATAGTAGCTTTAGCTGTCATTCGCATCACTTTATAATGCCGATAGAGATTTTCCATCAAGAATTTTTTTAACTCAATTTCTTGTTCTGCAATAGCTGGAGAAAAAGATACCAACATAGGTGCATGATGCACATCTTCAATGGTTTTAATCTGATGTTTACTAATATTCGATAATGTCGTTTGTGTTAAATCTACAATAAGCGTATTAATCATGCTTCTAATGGTCTCAGAAATAACACGCCGTCCTTTTTTAACATCTGGATAAGTCCACATCACTCGCTCGTAATGTTCATTAAAAATAGGAACTTCCCGCATTTGCTCCAATGTTAGTAAACCAGAACGAATACCATCATCAATATCATGATTGTTATAAGCAATACCGTCAGCTAGATTGGTTAATTGTGCCTCTAAACTAGGCTGTGTCCTGTCTAAAAATCGTTGTGCAACAGCACCTAATTCGCGTGCATTTCTCGCAGAGCAATGCTTCAAAATACCTGCTCTTGTTTCAAAGCTCAGATTCAACCCATTAAAACTGGCATAGCGTTCTTCTAATTCGTCTACAATGCGCAAACTTTGCAAATTATGTTCAAAGCCACCAATCTCTGGCGCAAACTCTCGCATACAGTCATTCAATGCATCTTGACCAGCATGACCAAAGGGCGTATGTCCTAAATCATGAGCCAATGCTATCGCCTCTACTAAGTCTTCATTTAGCGAAAGATTACGAGCAATGGCTCGACCAATTTGTGCCACTTCTAAGCTATGCGTTAAACGTGTCCGAAATAAATCGCCCTCATGATTAACAAACACTTGTGTTTTGTATTCAAGGCGACGAAAAGCACCACAGTGAATAATCCTATCGCGATCACGTTGATAGGGACTACGTCTAGGATCCTCCTGTTCTGGATGCAATCTTCCTTTTGTTTGGCTCTCAAGACTTGCATAGCTAGCTAGTGTCATGTGTTTTATTACCCTTATTCCTTATGCTTTTACGGTTTTGCTCAATGCTATACCTAAATCTTCAGAAGGCACTGTTCGCACAATAGCCTCACCTATTTTTGGTAGTAACACAAATTTGATTTTTCCACCTTCCGCTTTTTTATCAATCTGCATTAACTCAATCCATTTATTCGTCCCTAAATTAGGAGCTTGCGTTGGACAACCGATGGCTTTCACCAAGTTTCTAATACGTTCGACATCCTCCCTAGGTAAGCCTAAGGTTTGTGCTGATAATTCTGCCGCTTGCACCATGCCACACCCCACAGCCTCACCATGCAACCATTCACCATAGCCTAGTGCGGTTTCAATAGCGTGTCCAAATGTATGACCTAAATTTAAAATAGCTCGTAGCCCTGTTTCTTTTTCATCCTCCCCCACCACATACGCTTTTAACTCACAAGAGCGGTGAATGGCATAGGAAATTGCTTCAGCATCAAGTGCCTTTAATTTTTCCACATTTTCCTCACACCATGTGAAAAAATCAGCATCTAAAATCATGCCATATTTAATCACTTCAGCCAATCCAGCAGAAATTTCTCGTGGAGGTAAGGTTTTGAGTACATTAACATCAATATCTACAGCAATAGGCTGGTAAAACGCACCAATCATATTTTTCCCTAGGGGATGATTTACTGCTGTTTTGCCACCGACTGAAGAATCCACTTGAGCTAACAAGGTGGTTGGTACCTGAATAAAGCGAACACCTCGCATATAAGTTGCGGCAGCATAGCCACTAATATCACCAATAACCCCACCGCCGAGAGCAACAATAATTGCTTTGCGATCAACTTTTTTCGATAGTAAAAAGGTATAAATAGTATTTAAGGTTTCTTGGGTTTTAAATGCTTCACCGTCATGTAATTCCAATACATGTAAAGGTTTGGCACAAACAGCTAGGCTTTTTTTAGCGACTATCTCCATATAAAGGCATTACCGTACTATTAGTGATAAGAACTATGCTGCTCGCATTCTCCGGAACCGATGTAGCTAATTGTTGTAGGATATTAGGTGCAATATGGATGGGATAGCTCCCTCCTGCAACATTTACATTAACAATGCTCATGACTAATTACTCCTTCATCTAAAAGTGCTTTCTTTAGTTGCTTGACTGTTGTATGGATATTGCCTGTTGAAGTTTCCATCGTAATATTGGCTAAACGTTCATAAATCGGCATACGTAGAGTCAATAATTGCTCAAGCTTTTGCTTGGGATTCTCTGTTTGTAATAAAGGGCGTCCTGTATCTTTAGAGATACGTGCAAATAATTCATCTAAACTAGCTTTCAAATAAATAACTTTGCCCTTCTTCAATAATTCTTGGTTACACGCTGCCATAATAGCTCCCCCCCCAGTAGCCAATACAATATTAGGCTGTGTAACTAACTCCGACAATACGGCTGTTTCTCTTTTACGAAAGCCTTCTTCTCCCTCAATATCAAAAATAATAGGAATTTCGACACCACAACGACGCACAATTTCATGGTCTAAATCCACAAACTCAACGCCTAACTCACGAGCCAACGCCCGTCCTATGGTTGTTTTACCTGCACCCATCATGCCAATCAAAATAACACATGGTGATAGGTTCTTGTTATTTTCCTGTTTTTTACTCATCGTCGTGAAAAATATTTTATACTGATTGAATATTAACATTAGCCAACGAATTTCTTGCTTTTATAACAAAATTATTATTAATTTTCAGGCTATCGATAAAATAGCATTTTCAGTGTACGGATTTTCATCATCAATCAGACATTATTGATTTTTTTGTTCTTCAGTAATAAACCTACACATCAAATTTAAACATAACTGTTTGTCAACAATCTGAAAATTAGTGTTAATTTTTCCCTTTAATCTGCTATTTAAGGTGTTTCAAAAAGCAGGTTTACCATGACAAGTGATAAAATCAACTATCTTAATTCTTTTCGGATAGCATAACCGGGCATGAATACTGAATCAACATCACCACCAAAGGGCTCTTTTGTTAGCCGTTTTATTCTTAAACCTCTAGTTTTTCTAGCAGGTATCGCTTTTGCTTTTCTATTATTAGGTATTTTAGCCGTTCAATTAACTTGGACATCCTTACCTGACCTAAAGGCGATGACCGAATATCGTCCACGTTTACCTGTCTTTATTTATTCTGCCGATAAGGTTTTATTAGCTGAATATGGTGATGAACGTCGCAACGTTTTAAATTTACGTGAAATCCCTGAAGTTATGCGTCATGCCCTATTATCCGCTGAGGATGACAGCTTCTATCAACATGGTGGTGTTGATTGGATGGGCGTAGGTCGTGCTGTGCTTGCCAACTTAACAACAGGCGCTAAAACTCAAGGGGCAAGTACTATCACGATGCAATTAGCGCGTAATTTCTATCTATCTTCTGAAAAGAAATTTACTCGTAAATTTTATGAATTATTGCTGACCTATAAAATTGAGAAGAATCTAACCAAAGACCAAATTCTTGAGCTTTATATGAACCAAATTTATTTAGGTCATCGCTCTTATGGATTTGCTGCCGCATCTAGAACTTACTTTGGCAAGCCATTATCTGAGATTACTCTTGCCGAGGCAGCAGCACTAGCCAGTGTACCAAAATCACCGTCACGCACTAACCCTCGTAGTAACCTCAAAGCGACTATCGTGCGTCAGCACTACGTTCTCAATCGTATGCTGCAACTCAATTACATTACTAAAGCACAATATGATCAAGCGATGGCTGAAAAATTAGTTGTTCGTAATATGGCTCAAGATGAACAACAAGAAAAAGTTGCTTTACATGGTCAATATGTAGCAGAATTGGCGCGCCAATTAATGCATACACAATATGGAAATAATCTTTATGGTCGAGGTTTAAGAGTTTACACGACTGTTCATTCTGATGAACAAAAAGCGGCTTACGATGCGGTAAGACGTGGTTTATTAAACTACACTCGTAAGAGAGCTTATACAGGTCCTGCAGCACAACTTGATCTACCTGCTGGCTTAGAAAATGATAGTCTTAAAATGAGTGAGTTCTTACAATCTATGCATGAAAAGCATCCAGATAGTGGAGATCTTCTTTCAGCTGTCGTTCTTTCTGCCTCACCTAATAAAGTTGTTGTGATGCGAAACCCTGGTGAACCCATTGACTTGACAGGTGAGTCATTAAATTATGCCAAACGTTCATTATCAAGCAAGGCATCTGCTTCTCGTATTATCAAACGCGGATCTGTCGTCTATCTTGAGAAATTACGGAGTGGCGCATGGGGCATTATTAATATACCTATTGTTCAATCCGCCCTTGTTGCCATTAGCCCAGAAGATGGAGCAATCAAGGCAATGATTGGTGGTTTTGACTTTAACTTAGGCGACTTTAATCGAGTAACTCAAGCATGGCGTCAACCTGGGTCTACTTTTAAACCATTTATCTATGCTGCTGGTTTGGAAAGAGGCATTACCCCAGAAACACAGATTTCTGACCAACCTTTCTTTTTATCAGCCCGTCAAACTGGTAGCAAACCTTGGACACCTAAAAATGCCGGCAACTCTTACACAGCCAGCCAAACATTTAGGCAAGGTCTTTATAAATCTAAAAACATGGTGTCTATTCGCGTATTAGAGGCTGTTGGTCCAGATTTTGCTTCTAGCTTTGTCAGCCGTTTAGGCTTTGATATGGACCGTCAACCACCCAAAGGTGCTTACTTAACGATGGCATTAGGCGCTGGTAGCGTAACGCCTCTTCAAATGGCAACAGCGTATTCTATTTTTGCTAATGGTGGGTATCGTATCAACCCTTACTTAATTGACTATGTTGAAGATATTAATGTACCTAATGGTCAAAAACCAATTGTGATTATGAAAACCTCACCTGCCAAAGCTGGTGATGAAAAGAATCGTGTTATGGATCCTCGCACAGCTTATGTAATGAATGACATTTTACGTGGGATCGTGCGTTCAGGTACAGCGAGAGCGGCCTCTTCATTAGGGCGTCCAGATGTAGCAGGCAAAACAGGGACCACCAATCGTTCAGTAGATGCATGGTTTGTAGGCTATACACCTAAACTTGTGGCTGCAACTTGGCTAGGTTTTGACCAACCAACCTCCTTAGGCGATCGTGAAACAGGTGGTGGTGCAGCATTACCTATTTGGTTAGATTTTATGCGCAAAGCCTTAGTTAACGTTCCTGTCGTACCTGTAGGTAAAATGCCTGATGGTCTCGTTAAATCAGGGGAAAATTTTTACTTTAAGGAATTCCCTCAAGGCAAAGCTGTGGCAACCATCGGCAATATCTCCGCTGCACCAAGTTCAGAGACAGGCAAAGCATATAATCCATATAAGCCCAGCAGTCCTTCCAGTGACCCTATTGGAAATCTAATCCAATCCTTTAACCCTACTGGTGGACCTCCTATCCGCTTCTAATCATTGATATAAATAAAAACCCGTTACTTGCATTTGCTGTAACGGGTTTCTTATTCGAAGACTCAATGAAAGATACGTTATTATGATTGTAAAAGCTTAATCTACAATATGCTCTAATGCTAATAATTGTTCAATTGTTTCACGCTCTCGAATCACATGACATTGATCACCATCCACTAATATTTCTGCAGCTCTTGGACGTGTATTATATTGACTTGACATCGTAAAACCATATGCACCAGCAGACTCAATGACTAAATAGTCACCACGCTCTACAGCGAGTTGGCGATCTTTGGCTAACCAATCACCTGACTCACAAATAGGACCGACGATATCAACCGTTTGTTTAGCTTTATCCTTCCCTTCTTGCACAGCTAATACACCGTGATAAGCATCATAAAGCGTTGGGCGAATTAAATCATTCATCGCCGCATCTACAATCGCAAAATTCTTGGCCTCAGTATCTTTGACAAACTGCACTTGAGCCACCAAAATTCCTATATTGCCAACTAAGGATCGACCAGGCTCCAAAATTAACTCTACATCACCATAACCTGCTTGAATTAATTTCTGCATCACAATATTAACCATTTCTACTGGCTTAGCTGGTCTCTCATCCGTATAAGTGATTCCTAACCCTCCACCAATATCCACATGTTTTAGCACAATCCCCTCAGCTTTAAGAGCATCCAATAAAGCAATGAGCTTATCAGCAGTATCCGCAAAAGGTGAAATTTTTGTAATTTGCGAACCAATATGACAATCAACTCCAACAATCTCAATATTAGCTAATGATTGTGCTTTTTTATAAATACTGACGGCGACATTAATATCGACACCAAATTTATTTTCTTTCAAACCAGTCGAGATATAGGGATGTGTTTTTGCATCAACATCAGGATTTACACGTAACGAAATAGCCGCTGTTTTATTCAACTGCTGTGCTACCATAGCCAGTAAGTCTAGTTCAGGAATTGATTCAATATTAAAGCATTTAATCCCTGCATTTAAAGCCGCCTCAATTTCCCATGTCTGTTTACCGACCCCAGAAAAAATAATTTTTTGTGGGTCTGCACCTGCTTTGAGCGCTCTCGCCAGCTCTCCCCCTGAAACAATATCAAAGCCAGATCCCAATTGTGCAAACTGATGTAGAATGGCTAGATTAGAGTTAGCTTTAACCGCATAACAAACCAAAACCTTTTTATACGTATCTATTATCTGTTGATACAACTGCCAGTGTGCTTTCAGTGCAGCTTTAGAGTAAACATATAATGGTGTTCCAAACTCTTTTGCTATATCGTTAACAGAACAATTTTCTACAAATAATTGATTATCTTGGTAATGAAAAAAAGGGCTTCCTACAGGTGTGGGTAATGTATTCATACGGCTTAATTTGAGTTACTATCGGATTGACGAGTATGTTCAGAGGCCTGTTGAGCCTCTTTTTCTGCTTGTGCTTTACGAGCTTCTCTTTCTGCTCGTTCTTGCGCTCTTCGTGCTTCTTTTCGAGCCTGAATACGCTTTTCTTTAGCTTCTAGCTCCGCACGTTGTGCAGGAGTTGGATAATAGAGTGGAGCCTTAAATCCACACGCAGAAACACCCACACATACTAAAATGAGGGTTACAATAAGTTTTTTACGATGCGTTATGGTATTGATTACCATCGCTTACTTCCTAAAAAAATGATTATCTAGAGAGTTTAATTATGACAGAAACAGAATTTCTTGTCCGTGCTGATAAGATTATAAATAATATTCAACGCCAAGCTGATGACTGGTTTGAAAACCTAGATATTGATGTTGATGCCAAAAAAGAAGGCTATGTTCTAACCCTAATCTTTAATAATAAACACCATGTCGTCATCAATGCACAAACTCCTTTACAAGAAATGTGGTTAGCTGCTCCTAGTGGAGCCTTTCACTACCGCTTAGAAGGTGAAAATTGGGTTAACACACGTGAAGAAGGCGCCAATCTTGGTGAGCAAATAGCTGAACTCTGCTCTGGTTTAACAGGCAAATCATTAACTGTTCAGATTTAAATCTTATCTATTCTGCCTTGACTTCATTCCTTAAAAGTCTAAGCCGTAGAGTAATATCAATATATAGGTAACAACGGTTCGTTATCTAACTTGCTTGGACCCTCGAAAAAAAGGAGCTCACTGAGCTCCTTTTTCAACTATTTCTTACAGCTGACCATAAGAATGTAATCCAGATAAGAAAATATTTACCCCAATAAATGCAAAGGTTGTAATCACTAAGCCAGCTAATGCCCAATAAGCGGCAGCAACACCACGCATCCCTTTCATTAGACGTAAATGCAACCATGCGGCATAATTAAGCCATACCACCAATGCCCAAGTCTCTTTAGGGTCCCATTGCCAATATGTCCCCCACGCATCAGCCGCCCAGAATGCACCTAACACAGTTGCAACGGTAAAGAATGCAAAACCAACAGCAATCGCACGATACATAATATCATCTAGTATTTCAAACGAAGGTAAGCGTGCGGCAATTCTTTTTCTTAGCATCAAAATTAAAGCAACAATCACCAAACTAATACCAAAATAAACTACCCAGAAAACCGATACACCACCTCGATCACCAAAAATAAATACTTCAGCAATTAGACCAGCACCAATAATTAGCAAAGGGATCATACTCGCCCATGAGTTTGTATTGGCGTAATGCTTAACTAAATATGCAAATCCTACCATAGCTGACAATGCAAAAGTACCATAGCCGATAAAATTAGCAGGAACATGAAGTTTCATCCACCAACTGTTTAGCGCATTATTCAACGGTCCAATAGTAGCCGCATCGCGTTCAAAGGTATACCACATCAAGAAAATCACCGCAGACGAAATCACCAATAATACGAATGCTCCCAACGCCCTCGTGTTATAGCGTTTTTCATAGTACAGGTAGAACATTGCTGTAATTAAACAGAATAAAACAAATACCTCATATAAGTTACTAACAGGAATGTGTCCCATATCAGCAGCAATTAAATGCCCTTCACGCCAACGGACTAATAATCCAACAAAGCCTAATACGACTGCAGCCCAGGTAAAGATACTACCCATCCAATCAAATTTAGGACTAAAATAAGAAATCCAATACGCCACTGTTGCCATAAAAAACAAAGCAGACATCCATAAAATAGCGGACTGGGAAGAAATCAAATATTTGAGTAAGAATTTTTTTTGTGCATTTGCTAAATCACCGTCATATAACCATAATGAAAATAACGTGATAACAAATACACCTAGGAATAATGTTCTTAATGGACGCCATAACCAGCCTAACCACACTAAGATTACTGGTACAACAGCAAGAATACCCTGCTCGTAGATATCCATTTTTTGTGACCATTGAGAGAAAATATATCCCACAGCCGCCACAAGCACAGCAAAAAACACAGCATCAGTCCAATCTAATCGTCTTTTCTAGATTCTTATCACCATTGACTTTCTCTATCCATTTATCTGACGGATACATAGTAGCCCCTTGTTGATCCAATACTTGTCCTGACATATTATTTCCTTTCTAACTCAGAAAAATCTTGTTTGAACTTCTCAAACTCTTTCAAGAAATCCATTGTTCGTTTTTGTGATGACATAGCTGCCTTGATTTCACTACCGTGCTCACTAGGTACCACCCACAACCATAAGCGTCGTTCCCTGACATAAAACATTTGAAAAACACCTAGTATCAGAAACAAACAGCCTAAATACACAACATATTTACCAGGGGAGCGTGTTGCTTGTAGAACAGTGCCTTGAATATGCTCGAAAGTCTTTAACTGTAATACCACAGGTGCAGGGTAAAATGAAATATCTGATAACGCACGAATAGCTGTGTCAAACCACATCGCTTGTTTTTCTGCATCGGCCTGATTAACGTAATTTAACACAGGTAAGCCTATTTTTTCACGTGCCATATTACGTAAATCAATTGCAGAGAACACTAGGTAATCACGTAAAATACCTTTCATTGGTTCACGGATATTAGCAGGCACTCGTTCTGCTTCTGGTACACCCACGCCATCTACATAATCATCAATACCCTTAAAACCACTTTTAGCAAATATTCCTAACGCCCTATCTGCCAAAGCGACAATATTCTTACGGTCAATTCTTGGATCATCTACTCTAGCAGCATAAGCTTGTGCCGCTTTAAGACGCATCTCTGGGTTTTCTAGCGCCTCTTTTAAAGCAAAAAATTCATCCATAGAAGTTTTTTCATCAGCAGGAATCCGAATATAACTAAACCCAGCATCTGTAGGTAATTTTAAACCAATCAAAAATACCAACTTACCATCTAACTCCACTGGTAACATATAGTTTTGATATTGTACGGACTGATTTTTATCATCAGTCAGCGTATATTTAACCAAGGGCCCAACATTATGCAAATTAGCATTATGTTTACTTGCTGCACTTCCTGTCACAGCCAAAATTTGCTCTTGGAAATTTTTAGGTTTTGCTAATGATTCAGGTGTACTTAGATTTTCAACATTAATTGGTCTAAAGTCATCCACTCTTAATTGATATGTTTGTGGCTTTCCATCCACCATAGTTGTAATCGCCGAAGTTTGACCCACTCTCGTTTTAAGCTCTAGGTTCGGATCTTTGTCTTCTTTCAACGCATATGTTTTTAAGGTTAATTTTGAACCACCGTCATTAAAACTGGATTGATATAAGGTGACTCCATGTAATTGGTAGGGGTGATTAACTTCAATAATCTGGTTCTCTGATTTACCTGTTTCATGGTCGGTAATAGTTACATCACTTGCAAATCGCTTAGGCATACCATTCATTTGGTAATATTCGATAATAAATTTATTTAATTTGATATCGAAGGGCAAGTTTTGCAAGAAAGTGTCTTCGCCTAGAGCCAATAAAGCATAATTAGAACTATCACCCTCACTGATAGAAACATTCCCACGGAATGATAAATTATGCACACCAAATTTTGAGGCAGGTGACAAGTCTGATACAAATTTTGCCTCTGCCGGGATGGGCTGTTTATGCTCAAACCAAATTTGCAATCGATTAGGTAGCTCACTATCTAGTAAGCCACCAATACAAATAACTACAATTGCTAAATGCGCAAAAATATAACCTAGACGATTCGAACTACCTTTTCTAGAGGCCAAGAGAACTGTCTCACCTTCTACTTTCTCTTTAAAGGCATAACCTTGTTTTTTAAGCCAGACTTTGGACATATTCACTGCTTGGTCAGCAGTGTAAGGTGTTTGGATATCAATTTTATGAGGAAAGGCTTTTAGACTACTTTGGCGAACATACTCTTTAAAAGAGCGCATTTCTTTAACAAACTTAGGAACATTACGTATCAAACATAAGCTAGTCGAAATAACCAAAAATGCCATGACAACAAGAAACCACCAAGTATTATAAATCTGGCTAACGCTAAATTTACTAAATACTTGGTACCAATACGTACCGAAGCGGTCTATATAAAAAATTTCTTCACGATTCTGCTCTAACAAAGTGCCTATTGCACTTGCAATACAGATAATCATCAGCAAATAGATCGCAAAGCGCATTGAACCAAATAGTTCTAACAGCTCTGCCCCCCAACGACGTTTATATTTTTGCATTGTTACAATAAAATTTTCATAAAACAAAGGGATACCGTGACGGCATCCCCTCCATCATGCCACTTAAAGCATGATAACTTTTATTTTGTAAATCTAAAAAAATTAGCGAATACCTGCTGCATAATCTGCAACAGCTTTCATATCGGCATTGCTCATACGGTTAGCAATTGTACCCATCATATTCTCGGCACCACCATGTGTACGAGCACCTTCTGCAAATGAATGCAATTGAGAAAGAATGTATTCAGGATGTTGACCAGACAAGAATGGGAATTGCTCTGGCATACCTTGCCCTTCGGCACCATGACAGGAAGCACAAGCAGGCACATGGCGCTCAGGAATACCTGCACGCCAAATTTCACGACCACGATGAACAAACTCTATATCAGCAGCATGTTGAGCAAAAGCTGGTTTAGATAATTTCTGTTTAGAAATATATGCCGCTAAATCGTTCATATCTTGCTCAGTCATTTTAGCCACGATAGGAGCCATTGCCGTTGGTGAACCGTCAATATTCATACGTGCACTGCGATCTGCACCCTCAGCGACTTGGAAATTTTTGAGTTGGCTAACGATATAACCCGCTGGCATACCTGCTAAGTGTGGATACATAGCTATGGCACTCGTACCAGCTTGTCCGTGACAGGCTACACAGGCCAAGATACCACGTTGTACATCACCCTGAGTAAATAAAGTTTCACCACGCTTAATATCTGGTGTAGTCGCGTTTTGTGCTTGTGCAGCACCTGCTGTTAAACCCATTACTAGACCACTTGCTAGTAAAACTTTAGTAAAAACCTGTTTCATTTAGACCCTCGATTAACGATCCATCTTTAAATTTTTGACACTACTATACAAATATATCCACTTATTTTAGCCAAAAATAAGCATTTAATACATGAGTATAAACTGATTACTGTAATTTTACTTACTTTTATGCTGGATATTATACAATAATGGTTTATAACTGACTAACGTTAGGACTCTTGTGTCAATTTTACATCAAACTAAGTTCTTTGTTTCAGCAGCAAAACTGAATCAATTACCTGACGCCTCTGTTCCCGAGGTTTGTTTTGTCGGGCGCTCTAATGTTGGCAAATCATCAGCGATCAATATACTAGCAAATCAAAAAAAACTCGCTTTTTCAAGTAAAACACCTGGTAGAACCCGTCTGATTAATATGTTCGGCATTCCAAATCCAGATAGCCCTGAACACGCTATGGGTTTTTTGGTCGATTTACCTGGTTATGGCTATGCTTCTGTTGCTCAAAATACGCGTGAAGAATGGGCCGATGTTCTTGGTGCTTATTTGAGAGATCGCCGCTCCCTCGCAGGTATCGTCTTGTTGATTGATATTCGCCGTGGGGTGACAGAATTAGACCGACGTTTAGCAGAATGGATTGCACCCTCAGGTATTCCGACGCTCGTACTGCTAACCAAAGCCGATAAGCTTCCTTATGGGCAACGCATGCGTGCAGTATTTGCCGTGACCAAGGATTTGCAAAAGATAGGCGCATTAAAAGTTATTCCTTTCTCAGCAACTAACCGTATTGGTATTGATGAAACTGCTGAGCAAATTATCAATTGGATACAACCAAAGGCAGAATAATGAGTATTATTACCCCTGATTTCCCATACAGTCGTCCTCGTCGTAATCGTAAGGATGATTTCTCTAGACGCTTAGTACGTGAAACAACATTAAGCACAGATGATTTTATTTATCCCGTATTTGTGCAAGAAGGCACGGGTAGCTTGCAAGATATTCCATCAATGCCAGGCATTGTACGCTACTCAATTGATACTTTGTTGCCCGTTGCAGAAGAATGTGTGAAACTCGGCATCCCTGTATTAGCCTTATTTCCATCAATTGAAAATAGCTTAAAAACACCTGACGGCATCGAAGCGACAAATCCAGATGGGCTAATTCCTCGCACCGTACGCGCACTAAAAAAAGAATTTCCTGAGCTAGGTATTCTTTGTGATGTGGCTCTTGACCCATATACTAGCCATGGTCAAGACGGTATTTTAAATGATGAGGGCTATGTATTAAATGACGAAACTGTCAGAGTATTATGTCAACAAGCCCTTACACAAGCAGAAGCTGGTGCCGATTATGTTGCGCCCAGTGATATGATGGACGGTCGCATTGGTGCTATCCGTCATGCCTTAGAAAGTAATAATTTTATCTATACTCGCATCATGGCCTATTCAGCGAAATACGCCAGTGCCTTTTATGGTCCTTTTAGAGATGCGGTAGGCTCTGCTAGCAATTTAGGTAAATCTAACAAAATGACTTACCAAATCGATCCAGCAAATCGTTATGAGGCCCTAAGAGAAGTGGCTGCTGATATCAAAGAAGGTGCTGATTTAGTCATGGTGAAGCCCGGCATGCCCTATTTGGACATTCTGCGTGAAGTGAAAGATCACTTCAAAATGCCTACTTACGCTTATCAAGTCAGCGGCGAATATGCCATGATTAAAGCCGCCTCTCAAAATGGCTGGTTAGACCATGACAAAGTGATGATGGAGTCTTTATTAGCATTTAAACGTGCTGGTGCTGACGGTATATTGACTTATTTTGCCATTGAAGCCGCTAAGTTATTAAAAAGTCAATAAATTTATTGGAGCAATGACGGATCATCCGAATACGCTATGGGGGAGGCTTATTATTCTGTGGTGCAATAGGTCTCAAGATTAAATATATTATAAGTAATAAAAATATAATAATTCTGTAAAAATAATCTAATACATTATTGCTACATTTCTCAAAACGCTTAATAAGCAATAATTTACGTTTTAAAATTATTGAGGATTAAATGGTAAATAGACCTAAGTTTAGAGAAGCATGGCAGGCATTTGAAACAGTAAATGTTCCTGTAAAAATGGTAGGGGATTTAATAGGGGGCAAAGTAAAATCAAATATTGATAGTGGAATATTTAATAATGCTTGTCCTATTCGTATTAGCCATGTTTTGAATCAAACAGGATTTCAGATAACAAAAAAGCAGAATATTGCTATGAGTAGTGGTCGCGATGGGCAGTGGTATCTTTATCGAGTCGTAGGAACAATAGAATATTTTCAGAGTACTTTTGGTCGACCAGAGGTAATTATAAAAGGGGCTCCCAGTTACACCGATTTTAAAGATAAAAAAGGTATTCTTGTGGTTAAAGGAACAGGTTGGGGTGATGCTCAAGGTCATATTACTTTGTGGAATGGTACGAAGTGTTCAGACTCATGTCATTTAAGTGAAAGTCCTGACAATGGTAGTTTTGTTCCTGAAGAAGCATACTTATGGGAGTTACCATGAGTTTATTTAATTGTATTAAAAGTACGCTAATTGTCTGTGCTTTTTCTTTGTGCTTAAGTTTTGGAGCTATAGCTAATACGCACAATCTAGTCCCCCAAGACCTAGAATATTGGACAATTGCACGCTGTGCTGGTATGGTTAGCAAAGATGCGGGTCAGACAGCATTACAAGATGATTGGTATCTGACAGCATCAGCTTTATTAGAGCGACAGTCTTATGAAATTGAGGTCTATGAAGCGATTAATGAGTATTTAGTGGATTATTTAGCTAAATCAAATCTGATGAGTCATCAAGGCACTAAGATACGTAGCCTTGCTTGCATTAAGGTATTGGCTGAACCAACGTTTCGTAAATTACTTTTGCCTTAACTAATATCATACCGTAAGCGCGTAGACTTGCCTCGCCCCTCGCCATTCAATGATTTGCTCCAACATACTCGGCACAAATCTGACACAGACAGGCATATCAGTTTGGGCTTGTTTAAGAATCACCATGACTTGGCTGTCGGTATATTGTGACATTTTCATTGAATTTCCTTGATAAGAAATTCTGCTTCTAATTGCTATGGTGTTGTGGAAGGATTAGCATTAATTTTTGTGTTAATACATCAGCCACTTCTTGCCACTCAGCTTGAACACCCATCGTTCTCATATCTACGGTTCGTAAACCGGCATAGCCACATGGATTAATGCCATAAAAAGGTGACAAATCCATGGCGACATTTAGTGCTAACCCATGATAAGTGCAACCATTAGATACTTTAACACCTAAGGCGGCAATCTTAGCTAAATCACCCTCTGGCATAGGAACATATACACCAGGAGCCCCCTCTTTACGCTGAGCCGTCGTTATTCCAAACTGTGTTAATGTTTGAATAATCGCCTCTTCTAGCACATTAACGTATTCTCGTACAAATAAATGAGCTCGATGTAAATTTATTAAGGGATATAAAACAACCTGCCCTGGTCCATGATAGGTAACCTGACCACCACGATTAGTGCGAATAACGGGAATATTATTAGCGTTTAAGATATGCTCTGGCTTTCCTGCCTGGCCTAAGGTATAAACTGGCAGATGCTCCACCTGCCAGATTTGATCTTCCGTATCATCGTGACGTTGCTCAGTAAACCGTCGCATCTCCTCAAACAGAGGTTCATAAGCAGATAAGCCAGGGAAATGTTTAACTTGCACGGAAAGCACTCACTATAACACAATTTTTACGAGTTCATGTCCATGTAATTTCTGATAAATTGTATCTAACTGTTCACGTGAAACAGCTCGTACAATAAACGTTAACCCTGTGTAATTTCCTTTTGAACTCGGGCGTATTTCAATGGTTTCCCTATCAAACTCTGGATCATGCTCAAGTACTAACGCTGTCAACAAATCAATTAAATCTGGGTGCGTATGTGCCATTACTTTAATAGGAAAGTCAGAAGGATACTCAATTAAGGACTCTTCTGGTGGAATTTCTTTTAAAGCGAATGGGTTATTTACATCAACACCCTTGGTTAATTCTGCTAGTTGCTCTGCCGTTAGTGTTTTAATTGAACTCATAAAGCTGCCAATACCTCATCGTAAGCTTTTCGTAATTTTTGGAAAATTGGTCCAGGCACCCCTGCACCAACAGGTTTATTATCATATGTCGTAATAGCGACTACTTCTCTCATCGCTGCGGTCAACAACAATTCATCTGCCTGCTCTACTTCTGACTGAGTAATGTCTCTTTCTTCAAAAGGCACGCCTACTTTTTGCGCTAACTCTTGAAGCAAACTATAACGGATACCCTCTAAAATTCTGTTATCTCGTTTTGGCGCACACAACATCACCGTTTTTCACTAACCAGATATTTGCTGAGGCACCTTCTGTCATTAAACCATCTCTAAACTGTACCACATCCTGTACACCATGAGAAACAGCATATTGCTTCGCCAATACATTACCCAATAAAGAAATCGATTTAATATCACAATGTAACCAACGCTGGTCTAAAAAACTCAACGCTTTGATACCTACCTTGCGTTCTTCTTCTGTTAAGCGCTTAAACGGCGATGTCATGGCAAAAATGGTCGGTGTTACCTCAGGATTAGGGAACGGATGATCACGTTTTGCTACACCACGAGTTACCTGTAGGTACACATAATTATCGTCCCAAGCTGACTCAGCAATCATATCTGACATCAGTTTTTCCCAAAAAGCCGCATCTTTACCTGTATGGATTTCAATTTTATCTAAACTACGCATTAAACGAGCAACATGCTCTTTTAGGCGAAATGGCTTACGGTTATAACCAGGTACGACTTCATAAACACCGTCACCAAAAATAAAACCTCGGTCAAGCACTGAAATCTTGGCTTGACTCAATGGTAAAAACTCACCATTTAGATAAACGTTACTATCCTGAGTAATACCTTGTATAAAAAAATCGTTCATTTTATGCTACTTAAAATTTTTTAACCTTAAAACATCTTAACAAGTTTATCCCACATACGTCCAAAGAAACCTGCTTGCTCAACATCATTAAGTGCGACTAAGGTATCTTGTTTTAATACCTTACCATTAAGAATAAATTGCACTGTCCCAACAGTATCACCTTTTTTAATTGGGGCAACTAACTCTCGACTTAATTGCGTAAGCATCTGCACATTTTGCTCTTGACCACGTGGCAATGTCACCGCAACACCCTGCTTAGCACCTAAGTTAACAGTTTTCTCCTTGCCTTCATACACTCTAGGACTAACAACAGGAAGACCTGCTGGAGCAACAACATGGTTAGCGAAATTCATATATGCCCAGTCAAGTAATTGTTGGCTGATTCGCTCTCTTTCACGCATACTTTTTGTGCCCATAACAATAGTAAGAACTCGGCGACCATCGCGTAATGCTGTAGAAATCAAGCAATAGCCAGCATCATCTGTATGTCCAGTTTTTAGACCATCTACACCGATATTTTTACTCAACAAACCATTACGGTTTGGTTGGCGAATTTTGTTATAAGTAAATTCCTGTTGGCTGAAATAGTGAAAATACTTGGGATGATCTTTAATAATATGTTGCGCCAATAGCGACAAATCACGCACAGTTGTGTAAGTTTGTGGAGAAGGTAAACCAGTTGGGTCAGCAAAACTAGAATTAACCATACCAAAGGCTTTAGCCTCTTTATTCATTTTCTCAACAAACGCTTCAACGCTACCTCCTACGACTTCTGCCAATTGGATAGTTGCATCATTACCTGACTGTACAATCATACCTTGTAACAAATCACTAATAGCCACCTGCGTGTCTACTTTAATAAATGTACGTGAACCACCTGTTTTCCAAGCACGCTCAGAGACTACAACTTGTTGATCCAGATTGAGTTGTTGATTATCTAATGCCGTAAAAGTCAAACTAGCCGTCAATAACTTAGTCAACGAGGCAGGTGCTAATTTCTCGTCCGCATTATGCTGGGCGATAATTTGACCACTATCCACATCTAATACCATCCACGCTGAAGAATCTACTGTTGGTACAGCCACATTAGAGAAACTTTGTACGGTTGGTGTTTGTGGTGTCGTCGGCACGATTGATGATGTCACTTTAAGCCCATCATTAGCCATTGCAACAGTAGTTCCTGTTTGTGTGTTGTTGGTATTAGCTAATGGCTGAGTCACTGTAGTGGCATTAGAAATCTGCCCGCTATTACTACCTTGAGCTTGGGATGCTTGTTTGTCTGATAAATAATTAAATACAGCATATCCACCACCTAAGATAAGGACAAGCAGTAAAAGAATCAAGGGTAATTTATTTTTTTTGGGTTTGTTAGAAGTAAACATATGCTAGTAAAGAAAGAAATAAGCAATTTCAGTATTATAGTGCGTCTTATTAATGATGTTCATCAAGTTATTAATATTTTACAAACTGTTTAGCTTTTTACCTTGTACAATAATAAAAAAGAATTATTGGAAGTTATTAACGTGATTAAATTTTTACTTAGCCTTATTCTTCTCAATGTTATCTTGTATGGATTAGGTGCTAATTGGTTTGGTTTTACGCCGAGTGAAACAAAGATTACACAAAATAATCGCTTACCGATTGAATATAGACCTCAAAACATTCAACTGATTAAAGATAAATAATGCGTACTGAAACGATTTTTTTTGATGGAAAAGCTGGTTCAATTGAATGCGCTATTGATTGGCCAGATGCTGATACGCCTATCAAGGGGTGGGCTCTATGTCTTCACCCTCATCCTCTATTTGACGGCACAAACACCAATAAAGTAGTGACTACATTAGCAAGAGCTTGTGTTGCTCATGGTTTAGTCGCTTTTCGTCCAAATTTTCGTGGTGTAGGCAAATCTGAGGGGCAATTTGATAAAGCTCATGGTGAAACCTTAGATATGCTTACTATGGTTCAACAAATTCAACAAAAATATCCTGATATCTTTATCCAGCCATGGGTCTTAGGTGGTTTTTCCTTTGGAAGCGCTGTAGCGGCTCAACTTCACGCTGAAATTGAAGATGCTGGTTTATTGTTACCAACACAACTGATTTTATTAGGGACTGGCGTATGGCGATTTAGCTATCGTGACACAAAATTACCTAGTAACGCATTATTGGTTCATGGGGAAAAAGATGATGTTATTCCTCTAACAGATACTTATCGTTGGCTAGAAAACAAGGAAGTTCCTATAACTATCATACCTGCAGCAGGGCATTTCTTCCACGGAAAGCTCGTTATGCTCAAGAATATTATTCAAGAAAAATTACGACTCGCAATATAAGCCATGAGCCCATCTAAGACAGGTGCCTCTAGTTCAATCACTTTTGGAATATCAGCTTGATTTGAAAACACTGATTGGATTTCGGTAATGACACTGTTTCTTGCTCCACCACTTATATAAAGTAGGGGCAAACAATGAAATTGTTGTATAGTTTGAATCTGCCTTAACACGGCACCTGCTTGCGCTCTCACGATACCCGTTTCAATTGCTTCTTGTGTATTTCTAGGAAAAATATCCTTAGAGATTACTAGATCATGAACATCTGGTAATTGTGCTGTTCCATGATATAAGCTCTTTTGCATCAACCGCACACCAGGCAGAATTACTCCTCCCAGATAGTCATTACCAACCACAGCATCTATAGTCGTTGCAGTACCAAAACTAATGTATAGAAAAGCTGTTTTATCATTTGCTACCATCTGTTGATACATACTCGAATAATGTTGATAGGCTCCTAAAACGCCATACCATCTATCTACACCCAATTGCTGAACATCATAATGATTATTTAAATATAAACTACTTTTCTCAACTCTTAACCACTCTATTGATCGATTAAAAACCTTGATACACATTTCGTCTAGATTAGTACGCAAGGATAAAGAGGCAACGGAAATAGCAAAGATACCCAGTGCTCTGCCAAACACACGTTGCAACTTTTTTAACTCTCGCTCAAAAAGATGATATTGATCATTATTCAGCACAAATTCATCTACATAATTTTCTGTATCTAGGCCTTGTACTGTCACTCGTAACACACGGCATTTTATACGTGAATTGCCACTATCAATGAGTAGTACAAACGCTTTACTCTGTTGCATATTTATTTGCCTCAGCCTTGTGTTTCATGGGCTCTGACGGTAATATCTCCCGTCAACAATGGAAATATTTGCCCATTACTCATTTCTATTAACAAATGCGCCTCGTGATTCAAACCTCTTGCAATACCCTGCATAATAAACTTATCATCTTGCCAAACATCAATGACTCGCCCAGCTAATGCATCTAATTTAGCATGACGCGCTACAAATGGATCAAACCCTTCTTTTTCATATTGCTGAAATGCCTCTTGCCATGCCCTAGCAATACGTGCCACTAACATGGCAATTGACTGATTAATTTCAGTGTCATTTTTATGCATATCTTGAATAACAGAAGTCCAATCTGCTACTTTACGTCCCAAGGAGACACTTAATTCTTTGGCATGCAATAAATTCATTCCCATGCCTACCACTACAACACGATGATTATGCGTTTGCCTTGCAATGCTCGGTCTAATCGTTTCAACCAACAATCCAGATAATTTAGCCTCTTGATACTGGATATCATTAGGCCATTTCATCGTTAATCTAGATTGAAATTTTTCCCCTACTGTTTTACGTAACTCTTCACATGCAACAATGCCGGCGATGGGTGCTAACATCGGCAATTTATTATCGGGCAAAAAAACATCATAGGCACAAGAAAACATTAATGTTG
This sequence comes from Pelistega indica, assembly GCF_000506865.1. GTDB lineage: Bacteria > Pseudomonadota > Gammaproteobacteria > Burkholderiales > Burkholderiaceae_B > Taylorella > Taylorella indica. The sequence goes on along the minus strand of NZ_AYSV01000087.1, from coordinate 48,763 downwards.
CCCCTGCCTCACCAGCCCATTTTCTCCCTAATCTACCTTTACCAGAAGACTGGTAATGAGCACCGACTAACGCTGGACGAAAGCTTTCTTGATCCTCATCTTTAGCAGCTTGTAATAAAAAAATATTCGTTGAGTTAATTTGGCTTAACCACTCAACACTGGCAAATTCAACTAAGCTTTGACGCAAACTTTCTTGCATCAACTCTGGACTAGGTAGAAAGACTGTATTCATTTATTATTTAATTTAAATAAGCGTGTAATATAGAGTAAAGGCGTTGACTAACACCTTGATGCAGGGTAAGCCATTGTTTACCTGCCTTCCCCATTTGTTTTCTTTGTTCATCATCATTTAATAAAGCATTCGCTAACAACAATGCATTATGCTCACTATCTGTTCTACGTGCAGCACCCTCTATAAGTGCATCATTAACTGCTTTCTCAAAATTCTTTGTATGTGGTCCTACAATAACAGGTACGCCAACGGCACATGCCTCAATATGATTTTGACCTCCAAAATCACCAAAACTCCCTCCAATAATAGCTACATCAGCCAAACCATAATAATAAAACATCTCGCCTAAAGAATCCCCAAACAAAACATCTGCTTGTCGTATATCTTTGTCAGAAGGATTATCTGTTCGTCTAACATAAGTCAATGATGATTTTTTAAGGATTTCTTCCACTTGTGCAAAGCGTTGTGGGTGTCGAGGAATGATGACATACAGTGGAAGCAATTGCTTGTCAGCCTCGTTTGTTACATTTGCATTAGCCGCCTTAAGCTGGCTAATTCCCTGAATAAACACTTGCTCTTCACCCTCTCTGGTGCTGGCAATGACGACAACATGCCGATTTATACTTTGCCTTAACATAGCACCCAAATCGACTTGTTGCATAGAAATATCTACGTCAAATTTCAAATTTCCTATAACTTTTGGCATAGGTAAACCAATAGACTCTAAGCGTTCAGCATCTTGCTGGGTTTGAGCCAAAATAAGACTTAACTTTTTATAAGCCTCTAATAATACTCCTCCAAGAAGCTTAACCTGCTTGGCGGAACTTTCAGAAAAACGAGCACTCGCAAGAATCATTGGTATTTTTTGACATGCAGCAGATAGTACCATATTTGGCCATACCTCTCGCTCAATGAGGATGCCACAACGTGGCATCCAATGTGTCAAAAAACCATCTACAGCTTCTGGTAGATCATAAGGCATCCACGCCTGTACCAACCGACCCTCACCAATATCTTCTGAGAATTGACGCGCACCTTGTGCTCGACCTGTGCTTGTCGTGTGTGTTAATAAAACAGGATGTCCTTGATCTAACAAAATACGGACAAATGGTTGTGCTGCCCTTGTTTCACCTAGGCTAACCGCATGTACCCAGATAGGATTTTTGAATTCAAATTGATGTCCACGTACGTCAAAATCACTTTGCTCTGAGACTGGTTTAATATTTTCCTTTTTAGGATAAATACCGAACCTTTCATTACCACGAATATCCCATAAACCTCCCGCTTTCTTCGCTTTCTTCTCTAGGATGTTTAGAATAATCGGCTTTGCTAGCCTCAATAAAAGTGTATATAAAAACTGATTCATTAAGAAAGAGCCTGTTCTATTTTACTAATGACCATATCACGATTAGGTGGCACACCTCTGTCGCCCAAACTTGCTGTAAAACCACTGCCTACTAATGGCGTACGAATAGGTGTAGATGCAGAATAAATACCAATAGTGTCACGTCCCAATGCCGCCGACAAATGTGTTAATCCACTATCCAACCCTACCATGATACGCGCTGGTGCTAAAACTTTTGCTACGTCTGTTAGACTCATTCTTGGTAGCACTTCTGCATTTGGATAGCCATTAATTAAAGCCTGAGCTCGTTGACTTTCTTTTTCATTGCCCGCCAACAATTTTAGACGCAAACCTTTTTGACTTAGTACATCAAACACAGCATGCCAGTTATCCTCTGGCCATAACTTATCATCCCGACTTGCTGATGGCATAATCACCGCATAATCTTGAGTTTCTACACCGTCAGTAAATCTTTGTAAACCAAAATCAGGGGGGCCATCATAGTGATAACCAAATACTAAACTTGCTAAATCTCGTTGGCGTTTAACAGCCGGTTGCCAAAAATCAATCTTATGTTTTATATCATAAAATAAAGAAGCAAACGATTCTCTAGCTGACGACCAGTCTAATCCATGTTTTTTCCCTTTGGCATGCCGCACTACCCACGCTGACTTCATTAATGCTTGCATATCTAGCACAATATCGTATTGTGTGTTAGCCAGTTCTTTTTTAAACAATTGCCGTGCCCGTCTATTTTCTGCTGACCACCATGACTTGCGCCATTTTCGATGCGCAATCGGAATCACAGTATGTATTGCTGGATGCCACTGTGGGATTTCCTTAAAAACATCCTCGACTACCCAATCAATCTCCGCATCAGGAACGTGTTTGGCAATATCTGAAATAGCTGGCAACATAAAAATCAAGTCACCTAACGAAGATGATCGTACAATCAAAATTTTAGTAGTCATCAACAATAATCCTACAATTTAATAAGCCCACTATTTTAACGAAATTAAAGTCCTACCAACCCTAATAAGAGCTGAGCCATTAGATTGACTCCTGCAACAAGAAATCGATTAATGCCACCGAATACTAGCAAAGCCACTACAATCATCATGCCATAAGGCTCAATTTTGGCGTAAGACATGGATAAGCGTGTTGGTAGCAACCCTTCTAAAATTCGTCCCCCATCCAAAGGTAATATGGGTATCAAATTAAAGAGCATTAATATAATATTAATCTTAATACCAAATAAAGCCATATGGATAAGTACATCAGAAGAGATCTCAGCACTCACCCAAACTTTCAAGACAATAGCCCAAAGAGTTGCCATCACTAAATTAGCTAATGGCCCTGCTAATGCAACATAAATCATATCTTGCTTAGGGCGTCGTAAATTACCGATAGACACAGGAACAGGCTTTGCCCAACCGAAGATAAAACCAGATCCCATTAAAATCAGTACACCTGGTAGTACTACAGTACCTATTAGGTCTATATGATTAATAGGATTTAAACTCACCCTTCCCAGTACATAAGCCGTATTATCACCAAAATATCTTGCAGCATAACCATGCGATGCCTCATGCAAGGTAATCGCAAACAATAGTGGCGGAATATACACACTAAAATAATAAAGAATCTGGTCTAGTGACATATTGAAATGTTAAGTAATGGAAAAACAAACACAAACATTGTAACTTATTGGTATTAATAGCATTATAAAATGATATTGAATTACTTCTAAAGGCAAACAAACATGAAAAAGGTTACTCTTTCAGTCATAAACATTAGCTTAATCATGACGCTCACCGCTTGTGCTGGTTCTAGCTATCGCCCCATCGTAGATACTTATGGTCAAGATATGAGTCGCTATGAAGAAGACTTACGTCAATGTCAAGAACTCGCTAAACAGGTAGACACTGCTGGCACTACGATAGCTAGTGCGGGTATTAGTGCTGCTATTGGTGCCGCCATCGGTGCTATTGTCGGCAATAGCAGTACTGTTGGGCAAGGTGCGGCTATCGGTGCGATTACTGGGGGTACCTCCGGAGGATTAAGTGGCAATGAGAAACAAAAACATATTATTCAACAATGCCTATCCAACCGAGGTTACAGAGTAGTTGGCTAATTACGATTTCAACGTATCACACTGATGAACATCTCCTGATTTCAAACCACGTGTAAACCAGTTCACCCTTTGTGCAGAAGTTCCGTGGGTAAATGAATCAGGAACAGCGTAGCCTTGTTGGCTTTTCTGGATTCTATCATCCCCAACAGCTTCAGCTGCAGTCATCGCCTCTTCAATATCACCTGACTCAATCACATTACCCGATTGTGCCAACGCATTAGCCCAGATACCCGCAAAACAATCTGCCTGTAACTCTGATAATACGGAAATCATGTTAGCTTGACGAGAATTAGAACGTTTTGCTTGCTCTAATTGATTGAGAATACCTAATTGATTTTGCACATGGTGACCAATCTCATGTGCAATCACATAACCTTGTGCAAAATCACCTTTGACGCCTAAACGACGACCTGTATCACGGAAAAAGGATAAATCCAAATAAACTTTTTGGTCTGCTGGACAGTAGAATGGTCCCATCTGTGCCTGACCAACACCACAACCACTACGTGTAGCTCCACTATAGAGCACTAGTTTCGGTTTTGGGTATGTCCCCCAGCCATTCTGTTGAAAAATCTTTGTCCAAACAGCTTCTGTCGTCCCTAATACTTTAGACACAAACTGCCCTTCAGCATCCGTCATTTCCTGACCTACCGTACCTGATGTCTCATATTGAGCCGAATAGCCTGAGTCACCTGTCATCTGGCTTAAGATATCACCACCACCAATAATAGACATGGGATTAATACCTAAAAAGTACCATGCGGCAAGTGCCAACACTATAGTACCTAGGCCTAATTTTCGTCCACCACCAAAAGAGGGACGCCCACCACCCATTGAGGAGTTACGTCTATCCTCAATATTTCTACTCTGTTGCCAATCATCTAAGCGCATTTTGGGTTCCTTATCAAATTACGTTGCAGTAGTTTACTCTGAAAGCGTATTTTCTACTATATGGTGGGTGTCATGCGAAGTAAAAATCTCTTCATCAGTAGGGAAATCCATCAGCTCTGGATGATCAAATACTTTCTGAATATCTTCCAAACCACTTTCCCAACGCATACGCATTGTTGCTTCACTAAATTGAAATTCTTTATTATTGACTTCGTAAGATTTATTACGATAAATCAATTGCACGACATTCGTTTTTTTAATATCCGCCATCGCTAATGCCGTTTTATAAACACGCGATTTACGATGCTCCTCCGGAATATCTTTTAAGAGTTCAGCCAGCAAATGGGCTATTTTTTGCTTGTATTTCCACTGATTTGTTGCAAAACGAGTTCGACTGGAGTAACGAATCTCCTGTTCCCTATTCGCAACCATCCAAAGATTTCGTGGCACTTCACCTCTGGCACTCCATAAATCCACTTGAAATACTAGATGATTACGCTTCTTGCTTTCATTCAAAACATAATCCAGAGGCGTATTAGAAACTACGCCACCATCCCAATAAAACTCACCATTAATTTCTACGGGAGCAAAAGCAGGAGGTAGTGCACCAGAAGCCATAAAATGCTCAGGCTTTAACTCTTCTTTTCGATTATCAAAATAAACAAAATTACCCGTTCTTACCTGTACAGCACCAACCGCTATATGAATTTTTGAGTGTTTGCTGTTAATCCGGTCAAAATCACAATAATCAAGTAATGTCTGTTTTAAATCAGATGTATCGTAAAAACTTACTGTTTCAGGGGAGCTGTCTAACCAAGCAAGTTGATCCCATCGGCGGGGCTTAAAAAAACCTTTTTGCCCCTCCATCAACGCCCCCAAACCACCAAGATGCGAATATCCCCAACGACTTAAATTATTGTTATTTAATAAAGCATTTCCCTCTAACCAAGGTAGTAAAGACCAGCCCTTGTAAGGAGTACAGATCCTATCCCAGAATTTTCTGAGTTGTTCAATGCGAGTTTCTGGCGGATTTCCTGCAATAATTGCAGCATTTAATGCTCCAATTGAAATACCCGCAATAAAATCAGGCTGAATATTTTGTGCACTCAGCCCTTCGAAAACGCCAGCCTGATAGGAACCTAAAGCACCCCCACCCTGAAGAACGAGAGCAATACTATCATAATCTTTTAAACGACTCTGCATTAGTGAACATACCACCCGTGACTAACGACAACAGATTGTCCTGTTAATGCTTTGTTAGGGAATGCAGCAAGGAATAAGGCTGTTTGAGCAATATCCTGAGCAGTCGTAAACTCACCATCAACAGTGTCACCCAACATTACTTTTTTCACTACATCTTCTTCACTAATATTCAATTCTTTTGCTTGCTCAGCAATTTGTTTCTCAACCAAAGGAGTTTTTACAAAACCAGGGCAAATAACATGAGAGCGTACATTGTGAGGAGCCCCCTCTTTAGCCAATGTTCGTGCTAATCCTAATAAACCGTGTTTGGCGGTAACATATGGTGCTTTTAATTTAGAAGCTAAATGTGAATGTACAGAGCCCATATAAATAACAACACCACCTTTATCATCTTTATACATATGCTCAAGAGCCGCTTTAGTTGTAAGAAATGCACCGTCTAGGTGAATAGCTAACATTTTTTTCCATTTAGCAAATTCAAACTTATGAATAGGGTCAATAATCTGAACGCCTGCATTAGATACTAAAATATCAATACCACCAAATTCAGCAACTAAATCAGCTACTCCTTTATTTACTTGGTCCTCATCTGCCACATCCATAGCTAAACCAATCGCCTTACCACCAGCTTCTCGAATCTGTGCAGCTACTGCATTCGCACCCTCAATATTCAAATCAGCCACACCTACCGCTGCACCCGCTTTAGCATATGTTTCAGCAATTTCTTTTCCTAAGCCACTAGCGGCACCTGTTACTAAAGCGACTTTTCCTTTTAAAGATGTTTGTATTTCTGTTGTCATTGTTATTCTCCAACGGTTAAATTTACTCCTATAATCATACTCTTTTCTACGAAATATGTGCTATCTACTTTGCAGAAATTAGCGTTTTTACTCATTTACCTCAAGCCATAAACTTTGCACAATAGACAATAGAAATAAAGACAATTGATTCAAGAAATTAAAGGAGTGCTTTATGTCAGCTATTGAGACTGTCTTAAAAGAGGATCGTGTTTTCCCTCCAAGCGAAGAATTTGTTAAACAGGCAAATATCAGTGGAATGGAAGCGTACAAGGCATTATGTGCAAAAGCAGAACAAGATTACGAAGGTTTTTGGCGCGACCTAGCCAATGAACATATTTCTTGGCACAAGCCTTTTACTCAAGTACTAGACGAAAGCAAAGCTCCTTTCTTTAAATGGTTCGCAGATGGCGAACTAAACATTTCTTATAACTGCATTGATCGCCACCTCAAAGATAAAGCCGATAAAACCGCTATTATTTTTGAAAAGGATGACGGCACAAGTGAAAAAATAACCTACCAACAGCTACACGATAAGGTTTGCGAATTTGCCAATGCCCTAAAAAGCTTAGATGTTCAAAAAGGGGATCGTGTAATTATCTATATGCCTATGATTACCGAGGCAGTTATCGCTATGCAAGCTTGCGCACGTATTGGCGCAATTCACTCTGTTGTATTCGGTGGTTTCTCTGCTGGCGCAGTAAAAGACCGTATTAAAGATGCGGCAGCCAAAGTTATTATTACAGCCAATGAGAGTGTTCGTGGTGGCAAGCGTACACCATTAAAAGCAACTGTAGACGAAGCTCTTGCTAATGGTGATTGTCCGTCCATTGAAAAAGTTATTGTATTCAAACGCACAGATACTGAGGTAGCATGGACCGACAATCGTGATGTATGGTGGCATGACATTATTAAAGGACAAAGTACTGTGTGCGAGCCAGAAGTAATGAATGCTGAGGATACTCTCTTTATCCTTTACACTTCTGGTTCTACAGGTAAACCCAAAGGTGTAGAGCACCATATTGGTGGTTATCTACTTGGTGCCATTCTATCTATGAATTGGGTTTTTGACTACAAACCAAGCGATGTCTATTGGTGTACTGCTGATGTGGGTTGGATTACTGGTCATACCTATATTTGTTATGGTCCTCTAGCGGTAGGAGCAACACAAATTGTATTTGAAGGTGTGCCCACTTATCCTGATGCCTCTCGTTTTTGGCAAATGATTGAAAAACACAAAGTAACCACATTCTACACAGCGCCTACCGCCATTCGTTCACTAATTAAATTAGGGGCTGACTTACCTGAAAAATTTGATTTATCTTCTCTACGGTTATTAGGCTCTGTAGGTGAGCCTATCAATCCTGAAGCATGGAATGTGGTATTACGAAAAAGTGGGAGGTTCTCGTTGCCCTATCGTAGATACATGGTGGCAAACAGAAACTGGCTCTAATATGATTGCTCCTATCCCTGGTGCATTCCCTACCAAACCAGGCTCTTGCACGTTACCATTACCGGGCATTATGGTCGATATCGTCGATGAAACGGGTAATTCTGTACCAAATGGTCAAGGAGGCTCATTGGTCATTCGCTGTGCATTCCCATCGCTATTACGCACAGTCTATAACGATGACAATCGATTTGTATCAACCTACTTCCCTGAAGAGTTTGGTCATAAACTATACTTAGCAGGTGACTCGGCAGCACGTGATGAAGATGGCTATATTCGCATCATGGGGCGTATTGACGATGTCCTTAATGTTTCAGGTCACCGCCTAGGCACAATGGAAATTGAATCTGCCCTTGTAGCTCATCCGCTAGTTGCTGAAGCCGCTGTGGTAGGCAAGCCGCATGATATAAAAGGTGAAGCTGTCGTTGCTTTTGTGATGTTAAAAGGTGATCGCCCTGTCGGTGAAGAGGCTCAAAAAATAGCGGCTGAACTAAAAGCATGGGTAGCAAAAGAAATTGGTAAAATTGCTCAACCCGATGATATTCGTTTTGGTGAAAATCTACCAAAAACTCGCTCGGGTAAAATTATGCGCCGATTATTACGTTCTTTAGCTAAAGGGGAAGAAGTGACTCAAGATACCTCTACTCTCGAAAACCCACAAGTAATGGAGCAACTTAGTCAGAGTATATAGAGATAATAAAGCACCCTCATAATACCGGTAGATTGGAACAGTCATATTCCTCTAGGTCATTCTTTATAGTTTATTGGATAGGTTTTTTTACGAAACCTATCCTTTTTATACGACTGGTTAGACATATCCATATATTCTTCATGTTGATTTAATTACCTCTGATACATAGTCAACTCATTTTCTTAAACTAACGCTACCTATATTAGCCATAGCAATGTGTAACTATTACCACTAACTGAGATAATTTCATTCTATTTTCTCATTGCTACCTTATTTTTTACCCTATACGTTTTATTTTATCCTATATGTTTTTTTTATGAATTAAATTCATATTTAATTTAAAAAATATCATTTTACTTCATAAATATAGTAGATTACACTATTTTCCTATCGCTGTAACAAGCTTATCCACATCTTCTATTTCTAATAGTGCCATAGCCCTCTTTACTGACGGCAAAACACTGTGCACTTAAAATATCGTATAAAGGAAGAACACTATGTCTAATGAATTGGTATTTAAACTCAAGCGAACGCCTTTTGATGAAAACTATGAGCCTTCTACTAATACTCGTCTAACTACAAACTTTGCTAATTTAGCTCGCGGAGAAAGCAGACAAAGCAATTTACGTAAAGCCATTGATATGATCAATAATCGCTTCAATAATCTTGCTGATTGGGATAATCCAACTGGTGATCGTTATGCAGTGGAATTAGAAATTATTTCTGTAGATGTGGATATTGAAAAGAATAATAATTATTTTCCCATCATTGAGGTACTAAAAACGACCGTAGTTGATAGCAAATATAATAAGCGCTATGAAGGTATTGTTGGTAATAGTTTTTCTTCCTATGTTCGTGACTACGATTTTAGCGTGGTGCTATTAGAACATAATAAAAACAAAAAAGAATTTTCTTTACCTGATGCTTATGGTGAATTACATGGCAAACTTTTCAAAGCATTTTTAAATTCTGATGTTTATAAAGAAAACTTTACAAAACAACCCGTGATTTGTTTAAGCGTTTCTAGTAGTAAAGTTTATAAACGAACCCAAAATCACCACCCTATTCTAGGTATTGAGTATGAACAAGATGAATATTCATTGACCGATGATTACTTTGCCAAAATGGGATTACATGTTCGCTATTTTATGCCTAAAAATAGTGTTGCTCCTCTAGCATTTTATTTCTCTGGAGACTTGTTAAATGATTATTCAAATATAGAATTAATCGCTACCATCAGTACCATGGAAAGTTTCCAAAAAATTTATCGCCCTGAGATTTATAACGCCAATACGGCAGCGGGAAAAATCTATCAACCTAGCTTAACCAATCAGGATTACTCTTCCGTACAAGTTGAGTATGACCGCGTGGAGCGCTCTCAATTAGCCATTAATCAAGGTAAATTTACCGAAACATATTTCATTAAACCCTATCAAACCATTCTGACTCAATGGGCTGCTAATTATTCACTTTAAATTTAAAAGGTTATTTGCTATGAAAAAATTATTTCCTACGTCAACAGCAGGAAGCTTACCTAAACCCTCTTGGTTAGCAGAGCCAGAAAAATTATGGTCGCCATGGAAACTGGAAGGTGATGCTCTTCTAGAGGCAAAAGAGAGATGCGTTATTAGTCGCTTTAAAAGAACAAGAAACAGCAGGTATTGACATCATTAGTGATGGAGAGCAAACACGCCAACACTTTGTTACTACCTTTATTGAACACTTAAGTGGTGTAGATTTTGAAAAACGAGAGACGGTCAGAATTCGTAATCGTTATGATGCTAGCGTTCCCACTGTCTATGATGCCGTTGCACGTGTTAAGCCTGTTTTTGTGGATGATGCCAAATTTCTTCGTCAACATACGAAACAGCCGATCAAATGGGCTTTACCAGGACCGATGACAATGATTGATACGCTTTATGATGCTCATTATAAGAGTCGTGAAAAACTAGCTTGGGAATTTGCGAAAATTCTAAATGAAGAAGCCAAGGAGTTAGAAGCAGCTGGTGTAGATATTATTCAATTTGATGAACCCGCATTTAATGTTTTCTTTGATGAAGTAAATGACTGGGGTGTCGCCACTCTTGAAAGAGCTATTGAAGGCTTAAAATGCGAAACTGCTGTACATATTTGCTATGGCTATGGCATTAAAGCAAATACGGATTGGAAAAAAACGCTTGGCTCCGAATGGCGTCAATATGAGGAATCATTCCCAAAATTACAACAATCGAAGATAGATATCATCTCTCTAGAATGTCATAACTCTCATGTTCCAATGGATTTAATTGAACTCATTCGAGGTAAGAAAGTAATGGTTGGTGCGATTGATGTAGCCACTAATACTATTGAAACCCCTGAAGAAGTGGCAAACACAATTCGAAAAGCATTGCAATTTGTTGATGCTGACAAACTGTATCCTTGTACTAACTGTGGCATGGCTCCCCTATCACGTCAGGTAGCAAGAGAAAAATTATATGCATTAAGTGCTGGTGCAGAGATTGTCCGTAAAGAATTGGCGTAAATTTTGACATGCAGGCTTTCGCCTAAACCGTAAAAATTTCTACGTGTGAAACCCTGCACGCCGAAAACACCACGTTAAAATCTCCTCTTTTTTTATTTTTGACGTGCAGGCTTTCATCACATCTAACAAAAATCATAAATTACGAGGACTACATGAAACCCTGCACGCCGAAAACTCATCTTCAAATAATTAAAGCCCACGTAAAAGTGGGCTTTAATTCATTACTCACTGAATAATCACAATTGACTGAATTATTTCACTTCGATTGGGTTACGTAAGCGAATATGTAATTCTCGTAATTGTTTTTCATCTACTGGTGATGGTGCTTGAACTAACAAGTCTTGAGCACGTTGTGTTTTAGGGAACGCAATGACATCACGGATAGAGTCTGAACCTGTCATCAATGTTACTAAACGATCTAAACCAAATGCTAAACCACCGTGTGGAGGTGCACCATATTGTAAGGCGTCCAATAGGAAACCAAATTTAGCACGAGCCTCTTCAGCATCAATGTTTAATGCACGGAATACTTTGCTTTGTACTTCTTCTCTATGGATACGCACAGAGCCACCACCAACTTCCCAACCATTTAATACCATGTCGTAAGCTTTAGCATACGCTTTTTCTGGATTAGTTTCTAATAGATCCTCATGACCATCTTTTGGACTAGTAAATGGATGATGTGCTGCGAAGTAACGACCTTCTCCCTCATCATATTCAAACATTGGGAAATCGATTACCCACAATGGTTTCCATTCTGGCGTGAATAAACCTTTTGCTTTAGCAAACTCACTTAAACCAATCTTAACGCGTAAAGCCCCCATTGAATCATTAACTACTTTAGCTTTATCAGCGCCAAAGAAAATAATGTCACCATCTTGAGCACCTGTTTTCGCTAAAATTTCTTCTAACGCAGCATCATTAATATTTTTTACGATTGGTGACTGTAAACCATCGCGGCCTTTGGCTTTTTCATTAACTTTGATATAAGCCAAGCCTTTTGCGCCATAGATAGCTACAAATTGTGTGTAGTCATCAATTTCTTTACGTGACATTTCGCCACCTTGAGGAATACGTAAAGCTACTACGCGACCACCAGCCATATTCGCTGCACTATTAAACACTTTAAACTCTACATCACGCATTAACTCAGTAAAGTCTGTGAATTCTAAATTAATACGCATATCTGGTTTATCTGAACCAAAACGCGCCATCGCTTCATCCCAAGACATGATAGGGAAAGGATTTGGTAAATCAATACCTTTTACTTCCTTGAAAATATGACGCATCATACCTTCAAAAATTTCACGAATTTGCTCTTCATTTAAGAATGAAGTTTCACAGTCAATCTGTGTAAATTCAGGCTGACGATCGGCACGCAAGTCCTCATCACGGAAGCATTTAGTAATTTGGTAATAGCGATCAAACCCCGCCACCATTAACATCTGTTTGAATAACTGAGGTGATTGTGGAAGTGCAAAAAACTGACCGTCATGTACTCGTGATGGTACAAGATAGTCACGTGCTCCTTCTGGTGTTGAACGCGTCAACATAGGTGTTTCAATATCAATAAAGCCTAAGGAATCTAGGTACTTACGCGCTTCAATAGACACTCGATAACGTAATTTCAAGTTGTTTTGCATTACAGGGCGACGCAAATCAATAATACGATGAGTTAAACGGATAGTTTCCGATAAATTATCCTCATCTAATTGGAATGGAGGCGTTACTGACGGATTCAGTACTTCTACCGTACGGCATAACACTTCAATTTGACCCGATTTAATATCATTATTAGTCGTACCTTCTGGGCGACGACGTACTAAACCAGTAATACGTAAGCAATATTCATTACGAATACTCTCAGCAATTTTAAAGGCATCTTGGTTATCTGGATCAAATACTATTTGTGCCAATCCTTCGCGATCTCTTAAGTCAACAAAAATAACACCACCATGGTCACGACGACGATGACACCAACCATATAACGTGACTGTTTGATCTAAATGTTCTAGGTTTACATCACCTGTATAACACGTACGAGTCATGAAAATACTCCGAAAATTTTTTAATATTCTGACACTAGCCTGTGCTAATGTTGTTATGCTTTAAAAGGAAATACCAATGATTATTTCCCTGACAAAATGCTATTTGTCGCCCCCATTATTGTTGCCATTAGTATTTCCACCACGGAAATCCGTCACATACCAACCAGTACCCTTTAACTGGAAGCCAGCAGCTGTCACTTGTTTAGTGAATGTTTCTTTTTGGCATTCAGGGCATTTTGTCAGTGGTGCATCAGACATTTTTTGTAAAACATCTCTGGTATAACCACAATTTGAGCAACGATAAGCGTAAATAGGCACGTTAAAAACTCTCTTTTAAAATAATACACAGTTTCTAATAATCAGAAACCTTGTAAAAATAAAAACTTAACCGCCTATTTTAACTCTTTTACAACGCTTTGTTTTATTTGTTTATTAAACTGGCAATAAAAATAAACATGCTGAAATTAGAGTCGGTCCCAACGCTGCCAAAATAAGATTTCTTGGAGAAATAGCCTCAGAAGGGAAAGATTTTCTTAAAATAGCAAAACCTGCTGGGTTTGGCGCATTCGCAATCACTGTTAAACCACCACCAGTCACGGCACCAGCTACAAGCATATAACGCCATAATTCTGTGGTCCCATCTACCAAAGAACCTAAGTAAGTCAAGGCGGCATTATCTGTTACAGCTGTTAGTGCTGTCGTCCCCCAAAATAAGGCCATAGGTGATAGGCCTGCTAATAAGTCCTGTAGCCACCATTTTTGTAAACCACCCAAAATAATTAACCCCGCCAGGAAGAAACCTACCATTAAGCCCTCTTTAATCATTAATGGATTTTGATGACGAGCATAAGCACCACAGAATCCAATAAATAACATCAAAATACCGAGAAATATAGGTGTATGATGAGCAAATACCACCACGCCAAGCAAGAATAACGCATGAATAAGCATAAAGGTAAATGGTACAGGCTCTCTTTTCTGGGTTTGTTGAGAGGCATTATTCTGCTTTTCCATGTTGTGAAAATCAGTTGTCATCATTACTTCTTGTTTACAAATAATTGTTGCGATTGCACTATTAATAAGAATAGCAATAACAGCTCGCCATCCAAAATGCTCCGCCATAAAACTACTATCCCAACCAAAGGTCTGAGCCACCATTAATACCGGAGGAGCAGCATAAGAAGTCAATACCCCCCCAATCAGAGATATTCACAAACAACACCCCAACCACTAAGTATTTATATTTAAGATTCTTACTACGTTTGAAAAAAGACTCTTTTAGCATTAAGGCAGCCAACGTCATTGCTGCTGGTTCAGTGATAAATGAGCCAGCTAAAGGAACGAGACTTAATGTAATAAAAAAAGAACTCACACCGGTATGAAATGGGACTACCTTAGCCAAAATTTTAACAATTGATTTAACTAATTCAATGATTGGTCTGCTACCTGCAATCACCATAATAACGAACACAAACAGCGGTTCAGTAAAATTACGTGAGTCCATATAATGAACAGCAGAGTCTACCCCTTGAGCAAGTGCCATAAATACAATTAGCACTGTAGCCCATACACCAAACACAGCCTCCACTTCTGACATTAAATGCCAAATACCTGAGTGTGAACCTCCTTTATGGGCTAATTTTGCAAAAACTGGCACAGAGAATGTATGAATAATTGCTAAAACAAATAACACCGTAGCAATAATTTCAATGGTATTAGACATTAAACCCTCCTTACTCTTTGCAAAATTATCTTAATGAATTCACAAACACCTCACACAGTGCTTGCATACCTTTTTTATCTTCCTCATCAAATCGATTAAGCACAGGGCTATCCACATCCCAGACGCCAATCAATTGCCCATCCTTAATCAAAGGCACCACAATTTCCGACTGTGACGCAGAATCACAAGCGATATGACCAGGAAAAGCATGGACATCTGGCACTAATTGAGTTTCTCTAGTACTCGCTGCTGCACCACACACTCCTCGACTCAAGGCGATACGTACACATGCCACCTTTCCTTGAAAAGGTCCCAAAACAAGCTCACTACCATCAAATAAATAAAAACCACTCCAATTCAAGTCAGGCAACTGATGGTAAACCAATGCACTCATATTGGCCGCATTTGCAATTAAATTATGTTCACCTTCTAGCAAATAGCGAAGTTGTTCAACTAATTGCTCATATTGTTTTTGTTTACTAAGTGTTGTATCAAATTGTTCAATTACAAACATACTTTATCCTTATTGTTCAGAGAATACTACTCGTATATCCTCTTATTTATTCTGTTGTCATAGTTTTTTATTCTAACATTGATATTTTTTTTAGATTAAATAACTTATCTTCTTCAAATAAACAAAACTAAGAATAGGTACAATAGTGCTTACTCATTGTTACTAAATAACTGTCCAACTATAAAATACACATGAACCAAACAACACCAGATTTAAGCGATATTTATCATAATGATTGGGTAGCTAACTATCTGCCAAAGTCTTGGGGGCCATATGCCCGCTTAGCGCGTCTAGATCGACCGGTGGGTACATGGTTAACTTTACTCCCATGTATTGCCGCTCTGATTCAAGCCGATCATGGAATGCCTAATTGGTGGAGACTTATTGTTTTTTCTATTGGTGCCCTATTAATGCGCAGTGCAGGCTCTACGATCAATGATATCTGGGATCGTGATTTTGATAAACACGTTGAGCGTACTCGCTTTAGACCCTTAACTAGTGGACAAATCAGTTTAAAAAAAGCCGTTATTTTTCTAATTGTCCAATTTGCTCTTTCAGCACTATTACTATTTTTTATCAACCCTTATAGCCGTTGGCTTGCCCTAGCACTCGTTCCTCTAGTTATTATCTATCCACTATGTAAACGCTTTACCTATTGGCCTCAAGCAGTCTTAGGAGCAGCATTTAACTGGGGCATGTTAATGGCATGGACAGATACCATCAACTCTCTACCCTTAGGCGCTGTACTTATGTGGTTGGGTGCGGTGACTTGGCAAATTGGTTATGACACGCTATATGCTTACACAGATATTCAAGATGATGCCAAATTAGGACTACGCTCAACTGCACGCAAGTTTGGCGATAAAGGTCTATATTGGTTAAGTGGTTTTTATGCGGCTAGTATTATCTTATGGCTAGTAGCGGGCATATTAATGCCTATGGAAATTGGCTATTATCCTGCCATTGCATTGGTCGCTATTCATCTTTATTGGCAACTCAAAAGTTTTGATTTAAATAAACCTGAAAAAAGTCATGCCTTGTTTAAGGCTAATATACATACTGGCTTACTATTAATCCTAGCGGCTATTTTAGGATGTATTCAGTTTTAGACATTTTTTTAACCTCTAATAAAAAACTAAAAGTATCACCGTCATTTAAATCAACTTTATCAGTGGTGATCTAAATTAAGTACTATAAATGAATTACTCCCCATAAGCATCCGACTTATAGGGAGTAATTTGGAAGCACCTCATTCAGCACTAAGAAAATTGGCCACTAAGCGCAAGTTAACTAGCAACTCACTGCATAAAGCCATCTTCTCTACTAAAAAAGCATAATTTACCTAGACTTATGCTCTAGCTAGAGGCACGCTCACGGATAGCCATATCCGATGCCGCTGTAAACAATACATCTGTTGATGAATTAAGCGCTGTTTCGCACGAGTCTTGAATCACACCAATCACAAAACCAACAGCCACTACTTGAGCTGCTACTTCGTTACTAATTCCGAAAAGACTGCAAGCCATTGGGATTAACAATAATGAACCACCTGGCACACCCGATGCACCGCAAGCTCCTAACGTAGCCAATACACATAATAATAAGGCTTCTATCATAGAAACTTGTATACCTGAGGTATGAGCAGCCGCCAAAGCTAACACAGCAATCGTAATAGCTGCTCCTGCCATATTGATAGTCGCCCCTAAAGGAATTGATACTGAATAAGTTTCTTCAGATAAACCAAGTTTCTTAGCCAAATTCATATTTACTGGAATATTAGCAGCAGAGCTACGTGTAAAGAAAGCCATCATGCCACTTTCTTTTAAACACATCCAAACAAGTGGGTACGGATTACGGCGGATTTTAAACCATACGATAATAGGATTTACGACTAACGCAACAATGAACATTGCGCCAACTAAGACGATTAGTAAATGAGCATAACTTACTAATCCCGACAAACCAGTAGTCGCTACAGTATGAGCTACAATACCAAAAACGCCAAAAGGAGCTAAACGAATTACCCATTGCACTACTTTAGTAATTGCTGTAGCAATATCTGCTACCACTACTTTCGTATGAGGAACAGCAATACGCAATGCAGCACCGATAAGAATAGCCCACGTTAAGATACCAATATAATTTGCCGTACTTAAGGCATTGATTGGATTATCTACGATTTTAAATACTAGCGTTTTTAATACTTCAAGAATACCACTTGGCGCACTAGATACCTGCTCCGGATTTGGCAATACCAATGTCACAGGCGAGAGAAAACTTATCACCACGGCGACTAATGAAGCCGCTAATGTCCCAATAATGTAAAGCATAATGATAGGACGCATATTGGCTGATGCACCAATATCTTGACGGGCAATGGCAGCCAACACCAAAATAAATACAAGAATCGGTGCAACCGACTTTAAAGCACCTACAAATAAGGATCCAAGGATTTCAAACTTGAGAGCCACTTCTGGCGCTACAGCCCCTAAAAATATGCCTAGAACCAAGGCAATGATGATTTGCTTAACTAAACTACCGTTTAAAAAAGCCTTAACAAACTGAGTTGAGTTCATTAAAAAACCTCCTACAAATAAACTCAGTGATTGTAACTGTTTTATTCTGTAGGAGAATGATAAATCGTTTGTTTTTACTAATTTTTGTCTATGCAGATGGCTAACTAATTAATATTCTGTGGTAACCAAAGTACTATTTGCGGGAAATAATAAATAGCAAATACCGCCACAATCATAATCAAAAACATAGGGACTGATACCTTAGCGATATAAGTAATTTCTTTTTTTGCCATTCCTGATAAAACAAATAAGTTAAACCCTACAGGAGGTGTAATTTGCGCCATCTCAATCACAAAAATTAAGAAAATACCAAACCAGATCAAATCAATGCCGGCTGCCTCAACAGTTGGTAATAATACGCCCATCGTCAATACAACCAAAGAAATTCCATCTAGGAAGCATCCCATAATAATGAAAAAGATCATTAAAACGATAACTAACCCTAGTTGTGATAAACCTAATGACGCAATCCATTGAGCTAAGGCATTAGGTAATCCAATATACCCCATTGCTAAGGTCAGAAACTGTGCACCACAAAGAATCAAAGAAATCATACAAAACATTCGTGTAGCCCCCATCAAGGACTCCATAAACACTTTGCGACTCATATCACCTTGTAATGTAGCAATCAAAAGCGCACCAACAACGCCAACAGCCGCCGCCTCTGTGGCAGTAGCAATTCCCGTATAAATAGATCCTAGCACGGCTAAAATGAGCACTACCACAGGGATTAAACTACCTGATGCTTTAATTTTCTCGAAAAAACTTAACTTAATACTTGCCTTAGGATTTTGGTCAGGATGACGTAAGCCCCAGATAAAAATATAGCTCATAAACAAGAGAGCTAATAATATTCCTGGAAATACCCCTGCCATAAATAATTTAGAAATAGACACATTGGCCGATACGCCATACACAATCATAATGATTGACGGAGGAATTAATAAGCCCAATGTCCCTGCGCCTGCTAAGGTACCCAAAATCATTTTATCTGGATAACCTCTTTGACGTAGTTCAGGAATTGTCATCTTACCAATAGTGGCACAAGTTGCTGCTGATGACCCAGAAACAGCAGCAAAAATAGCACAACCTACAATGTTGGTATGTAACAGACGGCCCGGAATAGCATCCAACCAAGGAGATACACCTTTGAACAAATCACTAGACAATCTGGTGCGAAACAGAATCTCTCCCATCCATAAGAACAAAGGCAATGCCGTTAACGTCCAGCTAGATGATGCCCCCCAAATAGAAATAGCCATAGCATCACCAGCTGGTCTAGCAGAAAAAAACTCCATCACTATCCAAGCACTGCCCGATAACGCCAAACCAACCCATACTCCACTAGCTAAAAAGCCTAATATAGAGACTAATAAAACTAGAATTACAAAACTTTCAGTCATTGTGATTAGTGAGAGGATACCGCATGTAGTGGATCCAAATCACCCTTGTTAAATAAGGTAAGAACAAACTCTTCAATAAGTGCTATAGCAAATATTACACATCCAATTGCCATACCTAATTGAGGTATCCATAGAGGGGTAGCATCTTCTTCTACAGATAAGTCATTAAACTGATAAGATTGCACCACTAAATTGACGCTAAAGTAAGCAATGCAAATAGCAAGTAAAGTAGCAATCAATAGCGAAATTAAATTTAAACTATTTCGCCATTTTGGAGATACCGCATTTAATAGCAAAGTCACTCTAATATGCTCATTATGTCGGAACGTATAAGCTAACGAAAGGAACCCTGCTGCTGCCATTGAATAACCTGAATAGGCATTTAGCCTGACAAATGCCAATCGATCTGGCGACCAATAACCAGTAATAACACACAGACTAAAATACCAACCATAAATAATGCAGCTGCATACGCAGCCGCATTATATAAACCATTCAAAAACTTCCTTAACATGGCTTATTTTTGTTGATATGTCTCGAGTAATTTTTTGCCATCATCGCCGGCACGTTTTACCCAATCATCAAGCATAACTTTAGTTGTTTCTACAAATTCCTTTTGTAAGGCTTCTGATGGTTGTATGATTTTCAAACCAGCTTTAGTTAGCTCAGACTTAAAGAAATCTGTTTTTTCACGAGATAGCGCCCAGCCATCTTTCTCAGCTTGAGCTCCCGCCTCTAGCAATGCTTTTTGCTGAGCTGGATTTAACTGATCAAAGGCTTTTTTATTCACAATCACAGCATTTTTAGGTAACCATGCTTCATTGTCATAGAAGTACTTGATATATTCATTAATTTTAATATCATAGCCTGTTGCACTGGATGTCATTAATGAGTTTACGACACCTGTTGCTAATGCTTGAGTCAATTCGGCTTGCTGGATAGTCACTGGCTGCGCACCCACTAACTGAGCGATCTTAGCAGTTACAGGGCTATACGCACGCCATTTAAGACCTTTTAGATCAGCGACAGAGTTAAGCTCTTTGTTCACAAAGATACCTTGTGGTGGCCAAGCTACTGTATACAATAATTTCATACCTTGAGATTCTAATTTTTTCTCAAGGAATGGTTTTTGTGCTTGATATAGTTTCCACGCAGCATCATACCCAGATGCAACAAATGGCACACCATCTAATTCAAAAATAGCATCCTCATTAGCAAAGTTAGTCAAAATAATTTCACCAATTTGTGCTTGATTACCTTGGACAGCACGCTTAATTTCTGGCGCTTTGAACAAAGAAGCATTAGGATGCAGCGTAATTGTTAGCTCGTTATTACTTAATTTAGCTACATTGTCGGCAAATGCTTTTAAGTTTTGAGTATGAAAATTACTTTCTGGATAAGCTGACGGCAAATCCCATTTTGTACTAGCAAGCGCTTGTGTACTAGCCATAACCGTCATCAGTAAACTAGAAATAAGTAATGATTTTTTAAACATAATGAAAAACCTTCATCAAACTAACAATAAAAAAACTTACAACAATGGTTATTTAATCATTTTCTGCATTGCAATAATACTAGGGCTTTTGCTGATATATCTATTTATCTATTGCGTTAACTTTTGAATGATTAATAGCCTTTAAAAATAGACCCGACCAAGCATATAGATATACTTAATCGGGTTAACCTAGTTATTTTCTAGAAATCTAGAAAGACATGAGTTTAAGGCTTATGGAAGCTCACCAGATTTACGTTTTTCAATAAAATCTTTGGTTTCTTTAACCACAACACCAGATAACAACACTAAACCGATTAAGTTAGGAATAGCCATTAATCCATTGAAAGTATCCGCTAAGTTCCATACTAAATCCAAGCTAAGTACTGTACCTGCCATTACCGACGCCACATAAATAATACGATAAATAGGCACAAAACCCTCACCGAATACGTAAGAAGCACATTTCTCGCCATAGTAACACCAACCTAAAATAGTTGAGTAAGCAAAGAAAATAAGACCAAAGGTCACAATTGCTCCACCTATACCAGGTAACATTTTATTGAAAGTTAATACTGTTAAGGCAGCACCTTTATCACCACCAGCATAAAGATCGCCCATCACTAAAACAATACCAGTAATACTACATACCACGATAGTATCAAGGAATGTACCAGTCATTGAAATTAACGCTTGACGGCCAGGGTGGTCAGTTTTTGCTGCCGCTGCTGCAATTGGCGCAGAACCCATACCGGCCTCATTAGAGAAGACTCCACGAGCGACACCATAGCGAATAGCTACCCCAATACCACCACCGATAAGCGCATCACCAGAGAATGCTGTACTGAAAATTTTACTAATAGCTGGACCAACTAAATCAATATTAGCAAAAATAATAATCAACCCACCAATTACATAAACGATTGCCATAATTGGCACAATGAATGAAGCTGCCCGAGCAATACTTTTGATACCACCCAAAATTACAATAGCCGTAAACACTGTTAGAACGACACCTGTAATCCATGGATCAATTCCAAGGCTTGTACGTACTGAATCAGCCACAGAGTTTGACTGTACTGAGCTACCAATACCAAAAGAAGCAATCGTCCCTAAGAAGGCGAAAATAAGACCTAACCATTTCATGTTACAACCTTTCTCAAGGTAGTACATTGGGCCACCATTCATTTCACCTTTGGCATTTACCACACGATATTTCACCGCTAGAATCGCTTCGGCGTATTTTGTTGCCATACCAAAAATAGCCGTAATCCACATCCAGAATACTGCACCCGCTCCACCTACCACAACAGCAGTGGCTACACCTGCAATATTACCAGTACCAATCGTGGCTGATAACGCAGTCATAAGTGCACCAAATTGAGAAACATCCCCTTCATGCTCATGACTGTTCGGGTGTCTGCTAAAAGCTTGTTTTAATGCAAACGGCAACATTCTAAATTGTAAAAATGCCAGACGGATAGATAATAAAACACCCGTTCCAACGAGGAAAAACAGCATATATGGCCCCCATACAATACCGTTTATCACATTGATAAAGTTGTTAAAAGCTTCCATGGTTACTCCAATAGAATTGATTGTAAAAACTCATAGATTAAAGGCCTCTCAATAGCCAATCCTTATCGTGATTATACAAACTATTTCTTTTTTGAAAAGCATTGAAACAACTAAAAAATACCCTAATCCCCCCAAAACTAGGGTAATACCTAATAAAAACCAGGACTTTTTGCACAAATTTTCCACAGAAATGCACTTTTTTGAAGCAATATTGCTTCTCAAGCTTACATCCAACCCATCATACGTAAAGCAACGACTCCAAGGGCTGCAACCGGCATAGCACCTACGGTTGTAATACCGATAATATTTGCCGCTGCCACATCATTTGCGCCCATTGCCTTAGCCATGACATAACTCGCCGCCGCCACAGGTGTTGCTGTCATAAGAAAGATTACGCCCATGGATACGCCTTCTAAACCAAAGAAAAACGCTACTAACACTGTTACCAAAGGTGCAAACAACAATCGCCCTATGCTTGCCCATAGTGCTATGTCAACCATTTTAAACATACTTCTAACATCTAATGTGGCACCTGCACAGATTAATGCGAGTGGTAACGCTAATCGCGATAAATAACTTCCTGTTTCCTCTAATAAAGGAGATATCGGTATCGGTATGGTTTTACATAACAATGCAGCCAAAATCGCTAGAATTAATGGATTTTTCAAAATTTGCTTCATCACAAAACTAGCACTAAGCCGTTGATTATTTCCGTCAGAACGACTTAATGTTAAGACAGCTAACACATTGAATAACAACGTCATCGCCCCGCCAAAAATTGCACCTATAGCCACCCCTTGGGCACCATAAGCACTAGACACAAATGCTAGCCCCATAATCATGGTATTGCTACGAAATACACCCTGGACAAATACGCCTCTATCTTTTGGATTAGCCACATAACGTCTTGCAAAAAATTCTGCTCCAATAAACAAAATCAAGCTCGCCACTATCCCCGAAAAAATTAAATTCAATTGTTCTAAAAAAGGAGAATGGTTGCTATAAATGCTAAAAAATAATAAGGCAGGCATTGAATAGCGAAAGACTATTTTAGATGCTTGATCACAAAACTTTGCATCTACTTGATGGCTCTTGTTTACATACCAACCAAGGAACAATAACAACATGCTTGGTAAAGTAACGGATAAACCAAACACTAACGCATCAAGAAAGTCGGAGAACATAGGTACCACACATACAATATTATTGTTAATCGTTAAGCATCAATGATGCCTTATAAATACATCATTATTCTGCATCATTAAATAATTTAGGCACTACTCTTTGAGTATGTGGTACCGATAAGAAATACATCCATTGATAACTCCCAAATAGAGCTAGTAGCGCTACTAGTAATGTATTTCCTGTAAATTCTACGGTAAATAATGCCCACAATACCATCACTATCATCGTGATAACACTAAATAGTACTATTGCCTTCTTAGACATCCCCTTATCAAGTAGAAACACACTAATAATACCCAATACTAGTGCAGGAATACCGTACATTACTATTCCATGCATAATGGTCAGCATCCATGTTTGAAAGGCTAAACCTATTTTTAAGTCTCCCCCCATATGCGTGAAAAGATGATAAATAAAGAAAAAGGCTCCTACAATAAAGCCTAAGAGAGCTGGTAATACAGTAAATAGTAGTACCGTTAATGGGTAAGAAAAACGTAATTCACGCATAAAAACCTTCAAGACATAAAAAAGCCAACTTTAAAAATTGTAATCTTTAAAGTTGGCGTTTGTCTATTCTTAGTTTCTAAGAATAAATCATCTATATCGTACTGATATAACTAGTTAGCGATTGTACAATCCTCATAAATCGCCTTACCATCTGCTTCTAACGTTGCAGATTTACCTTTTGTGAGTAATTGATAAGTATAGTTTTTATCCATAGATTTATAGTTTGCACCAGATGCCATTGGGAAAATTTCTAAGGGAATAATTTCATCAGATTGAGTGATCATGGCATAAGAGCTTTTTGCTGTATTGATATATACAACATCCAGATTTTTATTGCCTTTGCAAGTATAAATAATTTTTTGCACTTCATCATTAGTCTTTGCGACTTTCTTAGCCTTTCCAGTCGCCGCCATAGCTGAACCACTTGCTACCATAGCAATACCCACCATAGTTGCTACTAAAATTTGCTTAGATTTCATCATTTAATTTACTCCTTCTATAAATATAAATTTTTAGCTTAAAACATGTTGCGCCAGTTTTCTAATTGGCGTCTGTCTCGTTTTGTCGGGCGACCATGTGTATAACTTTCAGCTGGCTCACTCGCAAAACGTTTGCGTTCTTTCTCCATCTCCCTTTTCATGACACTATCTGGTGTTTCTTCATATAGAAGCTGTGCCACTGGAGCTGGCCCTCTAACTGAACTTAATGCGTTGACAATAACCTCTTTTTCACAATTGCCTTGCTTTATACTTATCTTGTCACCTACCTTGACCTCTCGAGCAGGCTTACAAGCTTGCCCATTAACCAATACTCTGGTTTTTAATATTTCATCTACGGCTAAGGACCTAGTCTTATAAAACCGTGCAGCCCATAGCCATTTATCAATTCGTAATTTATCTAACGTACTCATTCAGCGCTACTATACAGGATTTTTTGAAGATTAATGCAATTTTAATCGGTATATATATTACGGCTAATTTCAAGCAATCAACAGTCTCAAAATGTTAATTTTCGCTAGGTTTTGCTAAAATAATTGGAGATTATATAGGGTAAAAAACCTAAAAGGACTTTTACTATGAAAAAAATACTATTGTCATTACTATGCTTTATCAGTGGTGGATTTATACAAACTGTTCATGCTGAAGAAGTTGGCTGTATCAGCACAACATGGCGAGTTGTTAATAACGATAAGGTCTGTATCAAATCATTCAAAGATCCAGATATTGACGGTGTTATTTGTCATCTTTCTCACGCTAAAACGGGTGGTGTATCAGGTGCCTTAGGCGTTGCAGAAAACCCTTCTCGTTTTTCAATCTCTTGTGCGCAAGTTGGTCCATTAAAAGCGTCTAAAGGAATACCACCCATTAAAGAAAAAATATTCACGCAACGTATGAGCCTCTTGTTTAAGGATTTAAATGTAACACGAGTTGCTGATCCAGCAAATAATGCGTTAGTTTACTTAGTTATCAGTGAAAAAATCATTGACGGCTCACCTTATAACAGTATTTCTACAGTACCTTTAATGCCTTGGGGAAACCAACCACCAATGGTGGAGTTTAATCGCAAATAATGCCTTTATCTTCATTAAAAAACATCCAATTAAAGGATGCTTACTGGCAAGGGTGGGAGTCTTTTTTGCATACTATTCCTACCCTTGTTTCAAGTGAAGGAGCTGTCGCTAATTACTTAAATACTATTCGTCCAGCACACTTTTCTAATAGTCATAGCTTTGTGCCTCAAGCCTGTTTACCAACGGATATAAGTTACGAATCCTTTATCTATCAATACCATCAAATTCCAACAAGAGATGGTTTACATGATTTTTTTAATGCTCTATGCTGGTTTCATTTTCCAAAAACCAAAGCCCATTTTAACTACTTACATCAGCAACAAATTGAGCATTTAGGGACTCGTGTTCGGGGCGCTGTACGCGATACACTTACCGTGTTTGATGAAAATGGTTTTTTAATTCAATGCCCTGATGAACTCTGGACTGCACTCAAAGCGAAAGAATGGCAAAAAGCCTTTTGTGAATTACGCCCGTTGTGGGCTGAAACCAAAGTAATGGTTTTTGGTCATGCTCTATTAGAAAAGCTCGTTACCCCTTATAAAAGCATAACTGCACACGCGATACGCATTCCCTCTACAATTGCTCAACAGACATCTTCGGAAAATATAGCGCTTTCAACCATCACTCAAGGATACTCACCCAAACGTTTCACACTTGCAGACATTAAACAAATTGATAAGTATTTAACCTCATTTTTACAACCAGAAACCTTATCTGAAAAGCCCTATATTCCTATTCAAATTTTTGGTATTCCTAATTGGATGGAGAGCCAAGATGAGTACTTCTATGCAGACTCTACGGTTTTTAGGCATCCTAAGCATCAGCCAAATAAAAAAGGCTAGAGAAGTAGTCACTAGCCTAAGATCGTTCACAAGCCTTTTTTTTAATTTTGCGTGGCAAGCTATTCACTCAATTAATTTAATAGTCCAAATTCAACTAAGGCTTTGTGCATCATAAGAATTGAAATCAAAAACAACAAGCAAGCAAAAATTTTCTTGAGTTTATCGACAGGAAGAATATGAGCATATTTGGCACCCATCGGAGCAAATAGAATACTCATCAGTATAAGCACCAATAAACCAGGCCAATAAATATAGCCAAATAAATGACCATGAATACCCAGTGTTTGAATGCCTCCAATAATATATCCAATACTATTGGCAACAGCAATCGGAAAACCTATTGCTGCTGATGTAGACACCGCCTTTTTAAGCGGTACATTTGACCATACCATAAAAGGCACAGATAAGAAACCTCCGCCAGCCCCCACCAATCCAGAAATCAGGCCAATGATGATACCAACCGATGTCATTCCAATCATGCCAGGCAACTGACGTGAGGGTTTAGGCTTCTTGTTCCGTAGCATATTAAACCCAGAGTAAAACACAAACAAGGAAAACACAAAAGATAACCAAGCTGTATTTAACCACTGAAAAATCACTGATCCTGACAATAAGCCACCTATAAGAATACCTGGCGTAATTTGTAGTACGATAGACCAAATTACACCACCTCGCTTATGGTGAGCACGCATACTAGAGAGTGACGTAAAAACGATTGTCCCCATCGCTGTAGCAATCGCAATATGTACAATATACTCTGGAGGAACAAGATGGTAGAGAGAAAAAATGGCCGTAAGAAAAGGCACAATAATCATCCCCCCTCCTACACCTAATAGTCCAGCAAAAAAACCGCTAAAACAACCTAAGAGTAGAAAGAGAGCGACTGTAGTGATGGTCATAAAACAACCTTAACCATGAATAATTATTACTTAAGATTACCTGACAAAAACTGTTGAAGACGTTGGCTCTTCGTATGATTAAACACTTCATCAGGAGTGCCTTGTTCTTCTACACAGCCTTTGTGCAAGAACATCACTTGTGTAGCAATATTACGCGCAAAACCCATTTCGTGAGTCACTACAATCATGGTACGCCCTTCTTCAGCAAGCTTTTGCATTACTTTTAATACCTCACCCACCAACTCTGGGTCTAACGCTGAAGTAGGTTCATCAAAAAGCATTACTTCTGGCTCCATCGCTAAAGCTCTGGCAATTGCTACACGCTGTTGTTGACCACCAGACATCTGCGAAGGGTATTGATTTTCAACTGTTTCTGGTAAACCTACTTTTTGCAAGTAATGGCGAGCACGCTTTAGTGCTTCATCTTTACTCAAACCAAGTACATGAATAGGTGCTTCAATAATATTCTCTAGCGCTGTCATATGCGCCCAAAGATTAAAATGTTGAAATACCATTGCCAATTTCGTACGGAATGATTGAAGCTTTTTCTCATCACTCACTCGTGTACGACCACGTTTATCTTTTTCTAACGCAATAGTTTCACCTAATACAGTAATTGAACCACTGTCTGGGAACTCTAAAAAATTAATACAGCGTAAGAACGTACTTTTTCCTGAGCCACTAGAACCAATAATGGCAATAACATCACCAGCCTTTGCTTGTAAGGATACACCTTTCAATACTTCATTCTGACCGTATGATTTATGAATATCTTTCACATCGAGCTTAAACATAATCTTCCTATTTCTTTTCGTAAGCCAAGAACGCTAATGCACGGCGCTCAACCATACGGAACAACGCCACAATACTAAACGATACCACCATATAAATTAACGCCGCTGTCCCATATGAAGCAAATGTTAAATATGTTGCTGAATTGGCATCACGCGCCACTTTTAAAATATCTGGTACCGTTGCGGTAAATGCCAATGAAGTCGAATGCAACATTAAAATGACTTCATTACTATAAGCTGGTAAAGAACGGCGCAAAGCTGATGGCAAAATAATCCGTCGATATATTTTAGCCTTTGACATTCCATACGCATACGCTGCCTCTACTTCACCATGTGGCATTGATTTAATAAAACCTGCAAAAATCTCAATTGTATAAGCCAAAGTATTCAGCATTAGTGCAAGCACAACGCAATTATACCCACTCATAAAGAAAGAATTTAGCGTATCATTATTTTTAATAAAATCTAGACTTATTAGACCACTATAAATAAGCAAAAGTTGTACATATAGTGGCGTGCCACGAAATATATAAGTAAATAACCATACTGGACCACTAATCCAGCGATTCTTAGATACTCGTGCAATAGCTAGTGGTAGGGCAAGAATAAATCCTATTAATAACGATAGCACTAAAATCCAAAGAGTCACTGCTAGACCAGAAAACTCTGTGCCATCCCAAAAAATAAACGGTTTCCAATATTCATTCAGAATGCTGAGAAAATTATCAAACGCTTCAATCATATATTAGCCTCACGTACACCTACTGAGTATTTCTTCTCCAACCACCATAAAATCACATTCGATATGGTTGTGAGGGCTAAATAAACCATCCCTGCGATTAAGATAAAAAAGAACATTCTGCCTGATGCCCTACCTGCTGATTGCGTAATTTGAACCAAATCACTTAAGCCAATAATAGAGACAAGAGCCGTCGCCTTTAGAACCACTAACCAATTATTACCGATACCAGGCAATGCATATCGCATCATTTGTGGAAACAAAATGCGACTAAATATACGCTTTGGCGTAAATCCGTAAGCCTTACCAGCTTCTAACTGACCTTTTGGTACCGCCAAAAACGCACCACGGAAAGTTTCAGCAAAATAAGCACCATAAATAAAACCAATCGTTAATACACCAGTAATAAACGGATCTAAATCAAACTGTGCCAAACCAAGACAGTCCGTAATGCTATTTAGCAATTGTTGAATGCCAAAAAAAATCAATAACATCAAGACTAGGTCTGGAATACTACGAATTAAAGTCGTATAAGCTTGAGCCCATAAGTAGAAAAAACGGTTACCAAATAATTTACCCAATGCACCTAATAGGCCAAGAATAAAAGCAACCAACAATGAACACAAAGCTAGTTTAATGGTCTCCCACGTTCCCATTAACACTTGCTCGCCGTAACCATCTAAGAACATAAAGTCCCCTTTTTTACAACATTAAGGGTATAAAAAATAATGAGTACACTTACGTATGGAGCGTAAATGCACTCACTCTTAACAAAAAAATTATTTTTTATCAAGCAAATTCAACTCACCTTCTTGGAAGTATTTGCTAGCAATTTTTGCTAATGTGCCATCTTCACGAATTGCCTTAATAGCACCGTCTACAGCCTCTTTTAGTTTCGTATCTTGTTTACGAAGACCCATTCCGATTTCATTTGCTAATAATGGATCAACTAAAGGTTCACCGACAAATTCCCAGTCTTTACCTTCAGGTTTACTTAAGAAGCCAGCTACGCCATTTGGTTTTTCTAAAATAGCCACATCAATACGACCTGCGTTCAAATCCACAAATGTTTGATCTTGCTCTAGATAAGAAACCACCTTGATTCCAGCCTTACCCCAAACTTTTTTAGCATAAGCCTCTTGTGCACTTCCTTGTAAAGCACCTACTTTTTTGCCTTTTAAAGAATCAACTGTTGGTAAAATACCACTACCCTTCTTAGCCAATAATTGTGTAGGAATAGCATAAACATTATCTGTGAACAGAATTACCTTCTCACGTGCTTCATTGTGTGTCAAGCTAGCATGAATAATATCGAATTTTCGAGCTTGCAAGCCTGCAATTAATGAGTCAAATGGTTGCTCTACCCATACACATTTGGCATTTAATTTCTCACAAATCGCATTACCTACATCAATATCGAAACCAACTAATTCACCTTTTTCGTTACGATATTCAAAAGGGGCATAAGCAGATTCTGTACCAAATTTAATTTCAGTTAAATTTTGCGCGCTTGTCGTACCAACAACACCAATGGCTAAACTTAAAGCTAAAAGTAGAGATCGCATGGATTGTCTCCTCCGTTTAAAGTAATCAAAATTAATAAAATACACTGAATTATATAGCGAATGCTCAAAAGAGCAATTAGCATAAACTATAATTGAGATATTTTTTTAGTATAAGTTATTATCATGACAACAGTCGAACCATTTTTTATGCCCCTTCATCCTGTCCAATTAGAAGGAAATGGTCTAGTCTTACTACCTACTACTTTAGGTCATGTACCCAGTTTAGCTCTGGCGGCTAGTGATGGAGAACTATGGACTCCCGTGTATTCTTCAGTCCCTACACCTGACGAAATGGAACTCTATGTGACAAATGCTCTCGAGCAACAAGCAAAGGGTGAATGTCTCATTTTCACCGTCACACATGCAAAAACCAAAGCCATCATCGGTACTACTCGCTACTACAACATCATCCCAGAATGCGCTCGTTTAGAGATTGGCTATACATGGTATGCTCAATCCCATCAACGTACCTTTGTCAATACGGCATGTAAATACCTCATGCTTTTTTATGCTTTCGAAAGTTTAAAAGCTAATATGGTTGGTTGGCGTGCAGACAACCTGAATGAGCCCTCATTGGCAGCCATTGAGCGCATTGGAGCTAAAAGAGATGGGGTAATTCGCGGTGATAAACTCAGAAGAAATGGTACCGTTCGTGATTCAGTGATATTTAGTATGGCACGTAAAGAATGGCCTGAACATAAACAACGTTTACTCTCTAAAATCCAAAATACGCCTACCTAATAAAAACAATGGATACATTAACTTCACTTTTACCCATCTGTCTAGCGATTGTGGTTGGGATGATGGCAGGACACTTTTTGCCGGCAACAATCACTCAGCGTATTGCTAGAAGCATTACTCCTTTTATTTGGATCCTACTCTTTGCCATTGGTTATAAATTTGGTCTAGCACTAGAAAACATTACTCACGTCACGGACATACTAACACTTGCCTCTGTCTATTCCATAGGCTTGAGCATTTTTGTCGCACTCATTCTTTATCTACTTTATGGTCGAAAAACTCGCTTAACAGCTCACAAATCAGCACATGACTTAGGCATTGCTCATGTGCTAAAAGAATGTGCCCTGGCATTTCTTTCTATTATTCTAGGTGGATTATTTGCTCAAAGCTTACTGCATTTCAGCTTGCGTACGGATTTTATGCCATCAAGTGAGGTTTTTCTTTATATTTTGTTATTTATTATTGGGGTTGATTTGATTAATGCACCTGTAAGCCTAAAAAGCATTAATCGACGCATTGTATTCATGCCAGTTTGGATTCTCATTGCATCAACTATTGGCAGCGTGTTTCTTTCATGGCTAATGGGTATAGATTATCGATATGGTTTGGTCTTATCTGGTGGTCATGGTTGGTTTTCTCTTTCTGCCGTTCTAGTTACTGCTCATTTAGGTGAGTTCTACGGTGCCACTGCCTCACTAACAGACCTATTCAGAGAATTACTATCAATTGTTGCTCTATTTTTTATTGGTGCTAGATATCCAGATTCCGCTATAGCCGTTGCTGGCGCAACAGCAATGGATACAACCTTACCTATCATCAAAAAAACTGCAGGTAACCAATATATCGCCCAAGCAATTTATGTTGGCGTTGCCCTTAGTGTGATTGCTCCTTTTTGGTTAGGTTTTTTAATCAGTTTAATTCCTTAGTCCCCTAATAAATATCCTTGTTCAATGGTTAAGTATATGGTTTTATTTAATGGCAAATAAGATTCTGAAAAAAACAATATCTCTTGATCATTGTGCAGGCGTGCTTTGTAAGCATAACGTTCCCCTTTAAAGACGCGATTAAAAATTAACGCCTGTAACCCCTGACCCTCTTGCGCTAAATGAATATGCTGAGGACGAACCAAAAAAGTCTGTAGTTGGTTAGCAGAGAAAGTTCCCGGGGCTAATAATGTTTCAATTGTTTGTTTAGACAGTTGTTTACCCTTCTCCGGTGATCTCGCACTACTTTTCAAAATAGATCCCTGTCCAATAAAGCGTGCCACCCACTCAGAGCATGGTGTTTGATAAAGGCTTTGGGGAGAATCGAATTGTTCAATAACACCTTGCTTCATCACCGCAATTTTATCGGCTAGTGCCATAGCTTCTGCTTGATCATGCGTGACATAAATAAAAGTAGCATTAGTTTTGGCTTGGAATTCGCGAAATGTGTCTTCCATAGACGCTCGTAAATATTGGTCTAAATTCGCTAGAGGCTCATCTAATAGGACAATTTTAGGATGAGAAACCAAACATCTTGCTAATGCTACCCGCTGACGTTGCCCTCCACTTAATTCATTAGGCATTCTTTTGGCTA
Source organism: Pelistega indica (assembly GCF_000506865.1). GTDB lineage: Bacteria > Pseudomonadota > Gammaproteobacteria > Burkholderiales > Burkholderiaceae_B > Taylorella > Taylorella indica. The sequence goes on along the minus strand of NZ_AYSV01000087.1, from coordinate 15,745 downwards.
AATGTGCCATATTGACAGCTATTAAAGCGTCATTCACTTCCGCTAAATAAGCCTCGCCTTTAACCCCTTTAATCTTTAAGGCATAACCTACATTATCCATTACATTCATATGTGGCCATAATGCATATGACTGAAATACCATACTCATTTCTCGTTGTTCTGGAGGTATATTGGTATGAGAGGTAGAGATTTCTTTATCGTCTAATAAAATACGTCCTTCCGAGACAGGCTCAAAACCAGCAATCATACGTAAAACAGTCGTTTTCCCACAACCAGATGGGCCTAGCAAGGCCAAAAATGTTCCTGACTCAACTGTTAATGATACCGAATCCACTACCTTTTGATCTGCAAATACTTTAGAGACATTTTCTAAGACTAGCTTTGCCATGGAATTACTCCTTTAGGTAAACGTTTTCCTAACAAACTCAATATCAGCATCAATACGATTACCAATAGCACGACTACCACAGATACAGCAGAAGCCATAATAGCATCGCCACTTTCGTCCATATTAAAAATAATCACTCCTACTGTTTCTTTCCCAGCGCTCCACAATAATGCTGAAACAGTTAATTCATTAAAGGCAATCAAGAATACCAAAATAATTCCTGCAAATACCGAAGGCGCAAGTAAAGGAATAAGAATATCCCTTAATCGCTGGGTAAAGTTTGCTCCACACAGCTGAGCCGCCTCTTCTAAAGCTACGTCCATTTGCAACATACTACTTTGGATGGGTTTAAATCCTACAGTTAAAAATCTTGCCAAATAAGCAAACAAAATAATCCATAACGTACCATAAAGACTTACATTCACTATCGGCAAAGGCTTCACAAAGATAAGAATACACGCTATTGATAATACCACCCCGGGTAAAGCATAGGGAATGTCCATCATTACTTTACTTACATAATAAAGCTTACTTGATGAATCTCGTTGCCCCCAATAGGCTAATGGGATACTAATCAAAACAATAATAACTGCTGCCATTAAGGATAAGAAAAAACTATTAGTAAATGCTCGCCAAACACTACTTTGTGGTTTAAAAATATTAATATACCCTTGCCAACTAAAAGTCTCCCAACTCAATGGTATACCTTGCGCAGCGACAAAAGAGCTACTCAATAAAGCGAGCAAGGGAATAACTAAAATAGACTAACAAAACCACTGCCAAGCTTATTTCTACAACAAGACGCCATTGATTTAATTCAAATTTAAAAGGTTTTCCTTGTGCGCTCATTAAGGTCATCTTATTTTGAAAATGATGCTGTACCCAAACGGCGACAACTGCTAGAACAGCAATAATCAACGATAAACTTGATAATTCACTAATCATCGTGGGACCAAAATCAGCCATTTTTTGATAAATCAAGGTAGGAAGTACATAGTAAGAGACAGGAATTCCCAACATAGCAGGGATCCCAAAATTTCCTAGTCCAGAAATAAAAGCAACGGCCGCTCCAGCCACTAACCCATTACGACATAAAGGAAAAATAATATCTATAAAAACACGTTGCTGGCTAGCTCCATTTAAACGAGCCGCCTCAATCAATTCCTTAGGAATATAGAGTAAATTGCTCCTTAATATTAGAAAGACCAATGAAGTATGCTGAATTCCCATCAATAGAATAATACCCCAAGCAGAATATAACGGCTGTTTACTACCTAAGGCTGGTGCCATACCTAACGTTTTTAATAAAACGCTACTTGGACCCATTAGCTGCAACCAACTTAGCGCTGTGACTTGTGGAGGAATCATCATAGGTAACATAAATAAAAATACCCATAATGACTTCCATCTAATATCACTTAAAACAACGAAAAAAGCGAGTGCCCCACCAAGAAATAACGATACCCACATCGCCATGAAAGAGGTATAAATACTGTGATTAAAGGCTAACCAAGTATTTTTTTGAGAAATAACTTTGGATAAACTAGAGGGGTGATGCCAACTAATATCGGACAATGCCTGCATCACTAGTCGTACGGTCGGTAAAACACTAATTATCGTTATCAACAAAACTAACCCCCATAATAGGGGGCTAGGAAGTTTATTTTTGCTTGTTAAAGTCATACAATTGCTGACAATATCTTTACTAAATCACTTCATCAACAACCTTAAACTATTCAAATAGTTTACTAAAACCTGCCTTATCATTTTCAGTGTTTTCTAAGGCTTTGCTTGCATCAAATGGTAATAATTTAATTTCTTTACGATCAGGGAATCCTTCTGGTGAAGGCATACCATTACGAGCCGGTAGATAACCTTGGCTTAATACCAATTTTTGACCTTCCTCAGACAATACAAAGTCCACGAATTTTTTAGCTTAATTCTTTGTTTTTAGAAGATTTTAAAATAGCGATTGGTTCAGTCACCATACTGACACCTTCAGTAGGGAACACAAACTCAACAGGTGCTCCTTTAGCTTTTTCACGAATTGCTAAATAATCCACCAATACGCCATAAGGTTTTGCACCCGACGTAATCGCTGTCAATACACTACCATTACCTTTTTGTGGGCTCATGCCATTAGCTTTAAGACCCTCGTAATATTTCCAACCAAACTCAGGGTTGGTCGTTAGTGCAGATAAATGAATTAATGCTGCACCAGAATAAAGAGGGCTAGGCATTGCTGCCAAATCTTTATATTCAGGCTTTAACAAATCATTCCAAGATGTTGGTTTATCTTTAGCCTCTTTATGATACGCAATCCCTGTTGTAATCAGCTTAGTACCATAATAAAAACCTTGATTATCGTATAAAGAAGCATCGTAATGACTTTTTTCTGCTGAGTCATAAGCTTCAAGTAAATTTTCTTTCTTTAATTGCTCTAGGGTAACACTGTCCGCAATCAATAGTAGGTCTGGCTTGATCACTCCAGCATCCACTTCAGCACGAAACTTTGTCATTAATTTTGTTGTACCATCGCGCACCCACTCAACCTTAACACCAGGATTAGCTTTTTCAAAAGCCTCTACTGTCATTTGTGCATCAGCAACAGGTTGAGACGTATATAGGGTAAGTTGTTGGGCCTGTGCACCTACTGACAATACCGCCAAACCTAAGGCAGTCAGCAATTTATTAAACATGCTATTCTCCAATACAGAATTCCGAAAATTATATCAAGATGCGAGTAGCTTAACGAGCAGATATTTCATGATTGTGACAGTCTACAAGTAAAGCAATTTTTACGTTGATTTCACACTTTTTTCATCATAAAACAACGACCTGTCATATTAGTGTATTATTTGAAATTGTCTATCTATTTTAATAAGACTTAACAATTTTCTAGGTGCTTCATCATGCCTTTAAGAGACTGGCTAGCCGCTTTATTGACCATTATTGTATGGGGACTTAATTTTTTAATTAGCAAAATTGGTTTGGCAGAACTCCCCCCTTTATTGTTTGGAGGTATTCGTGTATTCATGGTTGCCTTTCCAGCCATATTTTTTTTAAAACCTCCTAAAGCACCGTGGAAATTAATCATCGCCTATGGGACTACCATCAACTTTTTGCAATTTGCCTTTATGCTAAGTTCTTTAGCCTTTGGACTATCAGGAGGACTCACCTCTTTATTAATGCAAATGCAAGCTTTCTTTACCATCATTTTTGCAGCACTTTATTTTAAAGAAAAAATTCCCTTGGGCAGCTTAATCGCCATTTTTATTGCATTCCTAGGCATAACACTATTGATTCAAGGCGCTAATACTGAAACAGTCATTCCCTTTCTAGGACTTATTTGTGTTGTAGGCGCTGCAATTTCTTGGGCATGTGGTAATATCACCATCAAATTGATGCGAGAAGTAAATATGGTCAGTTTGGTTGTCTGGGGTGGACTGATTTCCACACCGATGTTCATGCTAGCTTCCTACATCTTTGAAGGTCCGGAACGGATTGCCTCTAGTCTAAGCAATGCATCAATCAATGCTTATATAGCCGCTGCTTATTCCGCCTATATGTCAAATCTCGTGGGTTATGTCCTGTGGGGACGTTTGTTAGCCACTCGTCCTGTTAACTTGATTGCACCACTAACACTACTGGTTCCTATTGTTGGTATTATTTCTAATGCTATTGCATTCCACGAAAAGCTTTCTGTCATACAGTGGTTCGGGGTCATTACAGTAATGTTGGCATTGATTATTAATGTTTTCTGGTTAAAAATCGTTAAATTTTTTAAATTATCCCTCAATCCTCATAAAAATTAACATTTAATCATTGAAACGACATAATTCATCCTTATAATGATAGTTATGTAGTTTTCAATAAACTATTTTTCATTTTTTTAGTTCGAGGATTGTTATGTCTATTATTAGTGCTATCATTATTGGTTTTATCGTTGGTCTTATCGCACGTGCCATTATGCCGGGAACTCAATCTATGGGCTTCATCATGACAACATTATTAGGTGTAGCAGGCTCTTTTGTAGGCTCTTATTTAGGTCAAGCTATTGGTATGTATCCAGCAGGTAGCCAAGCAGGTTGGATTGCTTCTGTTGTAGGTGCATTAATCCTACTATTTATTTTTGGTCTCGTAAGTAAGAAGTAAGGCACGCTTACTTTCTCCCTCTGACAGCGTGCCTTTATGGCACGCTTTTTATTTCTTGGAGGTTTTCCTAATGAATCACAAGGATCCATCGGTCAAAGAAACCCAAAATCTAATGGGACAATTAAGTAAACTCGCTAAACGTCTGGGAGAACCACTACTTGAAAAAGCCCTATACCTCTACTATGGTTTAAAGAACCCCTCTACTCCCAAATGGGCTAGAAAAGTGATTTATGGCGCACTAGCCTATCTAGTACTGCCTGTTGATGCCATACCTGACCTCTTGCCGGGTGTCGGTTTTACGGATGATTTAAGTGTTATTGCAGCCGCTTTAGCAACAGTCTCTTATTACATTACCCCTGAAGTTAAAGCACAAGCGAAAGAAAAAATGGCAAAATGGTTCTCTAAAAAGCAACCAATCAATGATTTAAACGACAATATCATTGATATTAAGTAAACCGTTTTTCTATCACTTTATTCATGCCAACAATTAATTTTAAAGAAATATGGGTTACAGAAGCTGTACGACAGCGCGAGGAACACTGGGGACCTATAGAAGATAATGCCGTTGTTTTACAGCTTCGTGCCCAACCAATTTCTCTTGCTGATAAAGTTATCCAACGTGCCCTTTTATTAAGTCGCCGAGATGGTTTATTAGAAACAGTAAATCAATGGATAAGTGCGTCAAAATTTGCACTTATCCTATTTATTTTTCTCGCCATACTATCTGGTATAGGCATGGCTTATAGTGCATTAAGCACTAGTCATATTAACGTTATTATGGCATTGGTCGCTTTATTAGGTTTGCATGCTATTACCTTTATTTTTTGGCTCTTTACCTTATTTGCGACTTGGGATACACAAACGTTACTAGGGCGTGTATGGTTATGGTTAAGCAAAAAACTAGCTCGTAGTCCCGATGCAACCCTTGCCATGCAATCGTTTATTCATACAAGTAATCAACAAGGAAGTCTACGCTGGATTTTAAGTAGTATTAGCCATGGTTTTTGGCTAATTAGTTTGACTTCCTGCCTAATTACAATGCTGTTGTTGCTATCCACCAAAAGCTATACTTTTGGTTGGGAAACCACCATTTTATCAAGCAATGGCTTTGTGGGTTTTACACAAATAATTGGCTTTATTCCTTCACTATTGGGTTTCCCTATTCCAGATGTACAAATTATTCATGCCAGTGGTAATCATATTGCTTCTCAAATAGATGCGCAAAAAGCATGGTCAATATGGCTATTAGGACAGTTAGTCGTATGGGGAATCCTAACTCGTTTAATCAGCTTTATTTTTTCGTTTATCAAAGCTCGTTTAACCATAAAAAGAACGACTATTGATATTACGTTACCAAGTTACTCTACATTAATAAAACGCCTTGAACAGCGTGCTGAAAAGATTGATATTGACGCCTCAGCTCCAAATTATGAGCTACCGAATATAGATAAAACCACACCAACTAACTGGACCACTGAGCGTTTAATTGTAGGTCTAGAGATACCAAGCAAACAAGTTTGGCCTCCATTTATCTTACACCCATCTGTCACAGACGTTGGTAAAATTGAATCTCGTGAACAACGTCATCAATTAATGCTCAAACTAATTAACCATCCTGTCAAGGAATTATTACTTGTTTGCGATGGTCGTCAAACGCCCGATAGAGGTATTGCCTATTTTATTAAAGATGTAGCTGGATATGCAGAACGTACCTCAATTTATTTAATTGAGCAAAATGACGATCATGAGCGTATGGCTTTATGGCAACAGACGCTTACTGCAATTGGTTTAAACATAAACAATATTTTTAATAAACCAAGCCAAATCTCTCATTGGATATCGGAGTAAGCTATGAACCAATTATTAAGGCTCGCTATTGTTGGACATACTAATACTGGTAAAACCTCTTTATTACGTACTTTGTTAGAAGATAGGTCTTTTGGTGAGGTTAAAAATGCAGCTGGTACTACACGTCATGTTGAAGGCGCTCGCATCCAAGTTCATGGGCAAGGACTAATCGAATTATATGATACGCCAGGACTTGAAGATGGTATTGGGCTACATGATTACTTAGATCAATTAGCACAACATTATGGATCTCGTGTAGATGGACCTGAGAGCATTACACAGTTCTTAGACTCACCAGAAAGCACAAAACGCTTTGAGCAAGAGGCTCGTGTTTTACGCAAACTCTTAGACTGTGATGCTGGTCTTTATGTAGTCGATATTCGTGATCCAGTATTAGCAAAACATAAGGATGAATTAGCCATTCTTGCTCGATGTGGGAAACCATTAATCGCCATTTTGAATTTTATCCATAGTGAAAATAATTATTTAGAAGAATGGCGTACTACTCTTGCTCGTCTAGGCCTACATATGAGTATTGAATTTGATACAGTTGCTCCTGCTATTGACGGAAAAGAACAACTTTATCAAAAACTTGCTTTAGTTTTAGATAAACATTCTGCTGCTTTAATAGGGCTGGCTGAAGACATTAAGCAGCAACGCTCCCTTAGAAGAACAGTTGCCTTTAATATGCTAGCGGAATTATTAATTGATGTGGCCTCATTAAAAGTCACTAGTCAAACGGATGAGCATAGTGTCAGTACACAATGGGCAGCTATTCAAGATAAAATTCGACAGCGTGAAAACAAATTTATCAGTAATCTACTCACTCATTATCGCTTTTCGGTGCAAGACTATCCTAACCAATCTCTACCTATCGAAGGGGAGCGTTGGGGGATGGATTTATTTAGTCCTGATGCTATGGCTGATATGGGTATTCATTTAAGCAAAGGCTTTGCAGCAGGAGCAATGGCTGGTGCCGCTATTGATGTTCTAACTGCTGGTCTAAGTTTGGGTACAGCCGCTCTTCTGGGAGGCATTGTTGGCAGTGTATGGCAAGGTGCTGACAAGCTAGGCAAACGAATCATGGGACGCATTCAAGGCTATCACGAACTCAGTGTTGATGATGCTGTTATTCGATTGTTAGCAATTAGAGGTCTGCAACTTATTGATGCTCTGGAGCACCGAGGGCATGCTGCTCAAGATATTATTACATTGAATGAATCATCAGTTAAACAACTACAAGAAGGTGATTTACCCGAGCAAATCCGTCAAGCCCGTTATAACCCTGAATGGTCAACCATGGGGGAAAACTATGAAAGGGAATCAGCTCGTGATGTAGCCATTCATGGTTTAGCACAATATTTATTGAAACGATAAGTGTCTTTTATTTGTTACCTTGATGTGACTTGCTATGGTCGTACAATACTCTCATACAAACCAAAAACAAGTCACTAGAATATCACAGGCTCATTGGGTAACGCATTTTGGGCATTTATAGGTAAATCTCCACAGCTTATCGCTAATAGACTCTCTATCTCATCAATAGCCGCTAACAGTCCTTGTTCAAACTGTTTCTGACTAAAAGACTGTGATAACTTAGCACATACCTTTTGCCACTCAGCATCATCAACTACCACACCATTATCAGCAATAATTTCAATGGTATGTAAGGATAAGTTAATGTATAACAATACTCCCGTTCTAAAGGGAGTATCCCATACTTTCAGGCGTCCAAAAATTTCTAATGCCCGTTCAGAACTGACTAAGCCTGCTACTGGCGCATGCGTTTCAATAGCTAATACAAGCTCACCTGCGTGACGATCTTCACTGGCTTCAATACGTTTAGTCAAGGAATTCACTACTTCTGTGGTGAAATACTTACGATGTAAATAACTACCGTGCCAATGGCCTAAGCCTATTTTTGTTAATAAATTACCAGCCACCTGAGGCACCTCCACCGCCACTTGATCCGCCGCCACCTCCGCCGAAGCCGCCACCAAAACCGCCTCCGCCGAAGCCTCCACCACCAAAACCACCGCCGCCAAAGCCTCCCCACGTATCATTTCTTGAACGTGTACGTGTTTGGCGTGCAGATTGATTGCGTGCTGTACTTATATTATTTTTAAAGAATAGTCTTAAAAAGCTAGAAATCACAAATACAGCAATAGCTAACCCAATAGCCAATCCAACAGAGTCAACAAAACCCAGTACTAATTGAGCTGAAACAACTGCACCAAAGACTGGATGCACAAATACAGCGATTAAACATGCTATAACCCAAAATGATAAGCATCGATAGTAAATCACTTTCTTCAAAAGTGTCTGCCTCTACCCCACTAGTTTTGCTAGGTAGATTTTCATTCTTTATCAATAACATCAATTGCGTCACACCCTTATCTATCCCTGTGACGTATTGATTTTGTTTGAAATACGGTGCTACTGTGTCATTTAAGATGCGTGAAGCGAGAATATCAGGAATAGCACCCTCTAGACCATATCCAACCTCTAGCCGTTGTCGACGGTCGTTTTTAGCAATGACATACAAAACACCGTCATCAATCCCTTTGCGACCTACTTTCCACTGTTCAAACACACGTACTGCATAGGTTTCGATTGTCTCTGGTTGCACAGTAGGAATCATCAAAACAAAAATTTGTGAACCAGTCTCTTCATCAAACGCTTTTAGCTTGGCATTTAATGAAGCTAATTCTGTTGCACTAAACGTATTTGTTTGATCTATTGCATAATTTGTTGATGCTGGGATAGCAGCTCATTTTGCGCCAAAACTCCCCCTGTACTGACTAGCAATACAAGGAGAAGCTGTAAGAAATAACGAAAAATCGCCATTATTGTGCTTTTGCTGGTGTATCAAATTTTACAGTAGGCACTTTCATAATCTCAGCTTGGTTATCTACGCCAAAGTTAGGTTTTACGCTATAACCAAAAATTTTAGCTGTGATTAACTGAGGGAATTGACGAATAAACGTGTTATAAGATTGAACCTCTTTAATATAACGTCCACGCGCAGTTGCAATACGGTTTTCAGTCCCCTCTAGCTGTACATTTAAATCACGAAATACTGTATCAGCCTTTAATTGTGGATAGTTCTCAGCTACAGCAATTAAACGAGATAAAGCAGACGTTAATTGACCTTGTGCTGCTTGGAACTGAGCCAATTCTGACTCAGTAGGCAATTTATCGGCAGATACTTGGATAGAGCCCACTTTTGAGCGAGCCTCTGTTACTTGAGTAAGAACTTCACGCTCATGTACCATGTAAGCATTCACGCTTGATACGATTTGAGGGACTAAGTCTGCACGTCGTTGATATTGGTTAAGTGTTTCAGACCAAGCTGCTTTAACATTTTCATCAAGCTTTTGAATATCGTTATAGCCACAACCCGCTAACAGCGTAGCAACCATTAGAACTAGAAAAGCACGAATTTTTTTCATTAAAAGAGATAACCTTATAACAAGAAAATTAATGACGCTCTTATTATATAAGAGATATAATAATTTCCCGTTGTTATTTTAACAATTTTTGCATTTCCTACTACATACTATGACCTGGGCTGTCTGGATTAATCTTTGTTTTGCTATGCTTTGCTATTTCACTATCACCCGGCCCTGGCGCAGTTTCATCTATGGCGTCTGGATTACGTTATGGCTTCCCTCGTGGTTATTGGAATGCCGTTGGCTTGGCCATTGGCTATGCTACTCAATACCTCATTAGTATTATTGGTGTTGGCGCTATTCTTGCAACCTCCCCCATCGCCTTCGAAATTGTTAAATGGGTTGGTGTGTTGTATTTACTCTACTTAGGTTATAAACAAATCCGTTCACCTGTCGCCATTATCCGAATTGATGATGCATCTTCTACTACAGAAGAAACCTTTTCTACTACAAAACTAATCTATCAAGGTATGTTGGTTAATTTAACCAATCCTAAAGGCGCGGTGTTTCTGATTGCCATTACTCCACAGTTTCTTAATGTCAATGCTCCCGTAATTCCACAATACATCATTATTTGTGCAACATTAGTAATTGCTGATATGACTATCATGGCTGGTTATACGGGTTTAGCGGCAAAAATTATGAAATTTATGCACCGACCACACCATGCGGCAAGACTCAATAAAGTATTTGGTTTTCTATTTATTATGGCGGCAATATTTATGGCATTACTGCGTAAATAATCGCTCCTCCAAATTGCCAATAACTGTAAACATTGCAAAATCATTTCAACTTAAGCCAATAAGAGTAAGTTTTATCCATTAAATCAGATTAAAATAAGCTCTTTGTTGACTAAATTATTATTTAGAGATGTCCTCTTTATCCATTGCTCAAGAAGTCGCCCGCCGTCGAACGTTTGCGATTATTTCTCACCCTGACGCCGGTAAAACAACCTTAACCGAAAAGCTTCTATTATTTTCAGGAGCCATTCAAATTGCGGGAAGTGTTAAAGCCCGTAAGGCAAGTCGTCATGCAGCCTCAGACTGGATGGAAATTGAAAAACAAAGAGGTATTTCGGTTGCATCTTCTGTGATGCAAATGGAATACAAAAACTGTGTGATCAACTTATTAGACACGCCAGGACACCAAGACTTCTCTGAAGATACCTATCGTGTATTAACAGCTGTAGATGCTGCTATTATGGTGATTGATGCAGCTAATGGTATTGAGCCACAAACAATTCGATTGCTACAAGTTTGTCGAGCTCGTAATACACCAATTATTACCTTCGTAAACAAACTTGACCGTGAGGTTAAAGAACCCTTAGACTTATTAAATGAAATTGAATCACACCTTGGCATGGATGCGATTCCTTTTTCATGGCCTATTGGGATGGGGAAACACTTTGGGGGTGTTTTTGACTTACGCAACGATCGTATGCGTCTCTTTAAAGCGGGTCAAGAAAGACTAGAATGAAAAAACTGATTATATTGAGGGACTTTATAATCCTTTAATTAAGGAAAAATTTGGTGCTTATTATGAAAAAGCCCTTGAGGAAATTGAGTTAATCAAAGAAGCAACACCAGACTTTTCTCATCAAGCCTTTTTAGAAGGTAAACAAACACCTATTTTCTTTGGCTCCGCAGTCAATAATTTTGGCGTACAAGAAGTACTTGATACGCTTGTCGAGTGGGCACCAAAGCCTGGCGCTAGACAAGCTCTTGAGCGTGTCGTATCACCTGACGAACCAAAATTTACTGGTGTTGTGTTCAAAGTTCAAGCCAATATGGATCCCGCTCATCGAGATCGCGTCGCCTTTGTTCGTGTAAGCTCTGGGCGTTTTGAGCGAGGGATGCGTTTAAAAGTTAGCCGTACCAATAAAGAGATTCGTCCAAATAATGTCGTGTCATTTCTCTCTCAGAGACGAGAATTACTTGATGAGGCTTATGCTGGCGATGTCATTGGTATTCCTAACCATGGTGTTTTACATCTTGGAGATGTTCTGACAGAAGGTGAAACATTACACTTTACCGGTCTACCTTTCTTTGCACCAGAATTATTCCAAGCTGTAGAGGTAAAAGATCCTCTGCGTTCTAAACAATTACGCACTGGCTTGACACAATTAGGAGAAGAAGGCGCTATTCAAGTCTTTAGACCAGAGGCTGCTGGTGGCGCTTTATTACTAGGTGCCATTGGTCAATTACAATTTGAAGTAGTGGTTCATCGTTTAAAAACAGAATACGGTGTTGATGCACGTTTAATGCCATCTCGTTATACAATGGCAAGATGGTTTACAAGCGATAACCCAGCGGCATTACGCAAATTTATGACGAGTAATGCACAGCATATTGCCTATGATGTAGTTGATGCACCAGCGTTTTTAATTAGCTCTATGGCACAATTACGTGTCGCCGAGGAATTAAATCCAGATATCAAATTCCATGCAATGCGCGAGCATGGTGGTCAAGTCTTTCATGACAATAACTAATTCTTTTAAAGGTTTCTTACTATGAGTTGGCGTTTATTATTTTTTACTTTATTAGTGCTCGCTGGTATAGCAACCGTTGGTGGTCTATATGCAGGCGACTGGTTAATTGATCACGCCCCTAAGCAAGCTAATTTACCTAATATTGATGAGAACGACCCTACACCAAAAGTTGATGCCAATGGAATTCCTATTCTAAATCAACCGCCACAACCACTTATGAGCGGAAAAATGGGCGTAGCAGAAAGCTTACCCACCGTTGATTGGCAGGTAAAATCATCTAACCTAATGAATGGTAAAACAGTAACATCTTCTGGCTCTAGTCTCTCAAATAGTGCACCGCTCAAAAGCACAGAAAATGTTATTAATGCGGGTGCTGTTAGTCAAAATATTACTACTCGCCCAATTAGTAATAATAATACTAGTAATAATAATGCTGGATTTGCATGGGAAGGAGCGTTTCGCAAAGAAATGGCGACTTGTCGTCAGTTAGGCTTTTCTGAAAGACCCTCTTGTATTAGTACGGTTCGTGCGAAATACTGTGGCGCCAATAACGCTTGGGGCAAGATTAGTGATTGCCCTGCACGCTAATTAGCCCTCTCTATAGCACCATTAAAAAAATAACTCTTTAGTAAAAATTATCCCCATAGGTGAACTTGAACTTATGGGGGTTGTTCAAGCCACCCATGGGGGTAACTTAACAAAAAATACGTTTTAGGAGTCAGGATAAAAACTATTCACCCTGAGATTGTGATTGAATGTAATTTTGCAAGCCTACTACTTTGATTAATTCTTGTTGAGTTTCTAACCAATCAATTTGCTCTTCATTATCATCGAGTATATCGGTTAATAACTCTCTTGTCACATAATCCTTAACTACTTCCATATGCTGAATTGCCTCTTTAAGATCAGCATGGAAATCCTTTTCTAAGGCTAAATCACAGGCAATAATATCCTCAACATCTTCACCAATACGAATTTTGCCTAAATCTTGCAAGTTTGGTAATCCCTCTAATAAGAAAACACGCTCAATAATCTCATCTGCATGCTTCATTTCTTCGATTGACTTTTTATATTCAGCCTTACCTAAATTTTCCACACCCCAGTTTTTTAACATTCTTGCATGCAAGAAATATTGGTTAATGGCAGTTAATTCAGTTTTTAAAATTTTATTTAAGAATTTATTAACTTCTTTGGGTGCTTTCATAACAGGCTCCTTGAAGAGTGGTTTACTCTATTCTAACACGCAAAAAAGCCACTCTCAAGCATTTAAAATTAACTTAAGAATGGCTTTAATAAACAATTTAACCTAAAACAGAATAGTTATCGTATAGATTATAATCACTATTTTAATTAAGCGACCTCTTTCCACTTAGCCGTAACGTCTTTAACTTCTAATGCAGATGAATCCGTTGGCGTTTGTAAATACGACTCCGCACAACTCGCACAGCACCCACAACAGGTAGCAACACCAAGCTGGGCTTGCAAATCAGCTAATGTACGGGCACCATTAGCCACAGCCTCTTTGACTGTTTTTTCACTAATCGCATTGCATACACAGACATACATTTTGTTTGCCTCATTATATTCTGAAAAGACATAATGTTGATTATAGTCCGCTCAATGATAAAGTCAAGCAAAAATCATTCTCATTTCGTTTTATGATACAGTTTGCAATTAACTCCTTAATGTCTGTTGTTTTGCTGCAAAATGACAACATGTTAATGACAAACGTTCCTTCTAGATTGTTTGAGTTTATTCACTACCGCTCAATAATGCTTGCGCTTTACGTATAGATGTAGCAGGTATATTCATCCCCTCACGATATTTGGCCACTGTTCGTCTGGCAATAACAATTCCTTGTTTTTCCAGCAAATTAACAAGCTTGCTATCCGATAGCGGCTTAGCTTTATTTTCTTGCTCAATAAGTTGCTTAATTTTTAACTGTACAGAGGCAGCTGATGCATCTTCTCCCTCTTGAGTAGCAATCGCATTTGTAAAAAATCGTTTTAACTCAAAAATACCATGAGGAGTAGCAATAAATTTCTGATTTACTGCTCGAGAAATAGTTGATTCATGTAACGATAACTGATCAGCAATCACCTTTAAAGTCAATGGTTTCAAGGCGGATAAACCATGCTCAAAAAAAGCGTATTGCTCCTGCAAAATAGCTTGTCCAACCATCAAAATCGTTGCAAACCGCTGATTCAGCTGTAACATAAAGAGCCTTGCTTGTTTTAGCTGTTCATTCATAGCAGCATTCTCAGCTAAACGCTTTTTATCCATAACCTTAATGACACGTTCATAGTCTGGTTGAATACGTAATTTAGGTAATACCTGAGGATTTAAAACAAGTTCCCACTTACCCTCTACATAGCGACATAATAAGTCAGGAATAGCAAAATCAGCTTCTTTACTGCTATATAAGCGTCCCGGTTTTGGATTCAACTGCTGAATCAGATGATGGACTTGCCTTATACTTTCTATATCAGTTTCTAACCACGTTAACAATTGTTGGACATCCGCTTTAGCTAAGGCCTCTAGACCTGCAAAACCTCGTTTACATATCTGTCTCGCTTTTTCAATAATCCCCTCATCAATATCCAAAGAAAGTGTCAAGATGTCATCATCCAGCTGCAATAGCAAACATTCCGCTAAATTACGAGCCCCTATCCCAGACGGTTCAAAACTTTGCAATATCCTTAAAGCATATTGGAGCTCTGTCAATGAAACATCCTTATCCAACTCCTCTGATACTAATGTTGTCAATTCTGCTAAATCACTACTTAAATAACCGTTATCATCCAAGTCACCGATTAGATAACTAACCAAACTTTTTTGAAAATCATCCACGTCGCTCGTGCTTAACTGTTCAAGTAAATAATCTTGTAAACTAATAGTTGCTATAATTTCAGGGGTATAATCGTCCTCATCAAAGGTCGATTGATACATTGAAAAATCTTCAGCCTCTGTATTGGCATATTCGAGCAAAGAATCCGATTCTCCCTGTCCTTGATTGGTTTCATCAAATCCATTATTCAAATCAAGTTCTAGCATGGGATTATCAAGCAGCATTTTATTTAATTCTGCTTCTAATTCAACCCCTGAATATTGCAATAACTTAAGAGACTGTTGCTGTTGAACGGTCAGTGTCTGTTGCTGACTAACAGTGGCTGTAATTCCTTGACGTATACTTACTGGCATTATCTTATGACACCATCAGCTTCAAAAAAATTAGACATTTCACTTCTAAATAAAACCTTATTTCGGCTCGCCCTTCCACGCTTAGTTCTTCGCTCTGTGGTGGTACTGATTTGTGTAATCCTATGGATTATGGTTGCACAATGGATTTTAGCATTTGGCGCTAAACAAGACTATTGCTTTCTTAGCAATGTTATACAGTTAACCTAATTGATT
>NZ_AYSV01000086.1 GCF_000506865.1 Pelistega indica | reverse complement strand
TGAGCAATAGCTCCTCCCTTCAGGTTGTGCCCAGACACTTAAAGGGAGACTCAAAATTAAGCGTGATGATAGTTTTTTTTAATCATGATTTTTCCCTAGTTAAACTCAAAAATATACTTTTTTGAGTGCGTATTAAAGGCAATACTCAATCGACTGACATAAGTGTTACCGTTTGGACCAAAACCTCTTGCATAAATATTTATTTACTTGTCCCACCCTGCCAAGTAAATAAATCCTTCATCGTTGGATATTTCATATGATTAGGAAAGAGATTCCAAATCCTCATAAAATTAGGTTTACTGACGTCATTTCTCCTAAAAAATGAGATAGCAGTGACCAGTATAATCGCTAATATATTTCAATATTATTTTATGTGACAAGAATAATTGTTATTTTTATTTAGCCCTTACCAAGACAACTAACTCAACATTAAAGTGAGACAACAAAAGCTTTTAAAGAGTCTTGATTCAATTTTTAATAAGTTGCTAATTTCTTCTTTCCCATAGATTCATTTAAGAAACGCAATAACAAGACCATAAACAGCCTAAACGACCACTTATAAATATAACTGCTTTGTATTTCTTGGTATTGATTTTTAAATACACCGCTATCTTTCAGCTACAATAGTTGGATAATATAGATTTAAAATTATGAGACTTTAAGAGCCAACCATGTCAGCAAAAGATGCCTCTTTCTATTTTCCTGCTCCCATTAAACAATCATTTTGTACACAATGTGGCAGTAAATTAACGAGAATGTGTCCACCTATGGATAACCGTGAGCGTGATTGTTGTGAGAATTGCGGTGCCGTCCATTATCGCAATCCTTTAATTGTTGCTGGAACACTTCCCTATTATCAAAATAAGATTTTGTTATGTAAACGTGCCATTGAGCCACAATACAATAAGTGGACGTTACCTGCTGGTTTTATGGAGCTCAGTGAAACCACCGCACAAGGTGCTTGTCGCGAAACACTAGAAGAAGCAGGAGCAAAAATTCAATTAGGGCAGCTTTTTACCGTCATTGATGTTCCTAGAGTTAGCCAAGTTCATATGTATTATCTCGCAGAGCTAACTAGCTTAGAATTTGAGCCGGGTGAAGAATCATTAGAAGTAGCCCTATTTGATATGGATGATATTCCTTGGCAACAAATTGCGTTTACTACCGTTCAAGCGACCTTAAAAACATATATTGAACATCGACAAAAAAATATCAGCTTTAAAACGCATCATATTATTTTGGACTAATCTCATCCACTTACTCATCATATTAAAAGCATTAACATTGTTATTTGTTTAGAACTATAGCGATTATAACTACAATCAAATCTACTACCATAACCATCAAACTAGTTTCAACATTAAGCTTAGGTATTTACCCTAATAAACAAAATAATTAACCCTTTTAAAAAAAAATTACTCTAGAATTATTTTTAAATAACAAACCAATGGTTCGACTAATAAACCAATGAAAAATACTATTGATAGCCTTGCACAAGCATTAAACCTCTTACAAATCATTGCTGAGAATCCTAATACAGGATTGAGTGAACTTGCTCGGTTAAGTCAGCTTAATAAGTCACGAGCCTATCGTATGCTATGTACACTTGAGGAGCATAATTATGTTGTACAGCAAACAGACTTTTCATATCGATTAGGACATGAGCTACTTGTACTAGGCCAACTCGCTAAATCACATTCACATTGGCTAACAATTGCAGAAGCTGTAATAGATCCTCTTGTTAACGAGTTTAATGAAAATTTACAAATCCGTATTCGTGAAAATTTAGAAATAGTCCAAGTTTGGAGAAGAGTCTCCTCTCAACCTTTGCAAGTTCGTAGTGAAATTGGCAATCGCCGTTTATTGGGTGCTGGAGCTGCTGGGAAAATTCTTCTTGCTTTTGCACCTACTCCCATTCAACTTGAATTTCTTAGTACAAAGACACCCACACAAGTAGCCATACTCAAGGAACATATTACACAAATAAAACATCAAGGTTTTTATGTGTCTAAAGGTGAACTAACAGAGGGTGTTTGTGCCATTGCTCTTCCTCTCTATGATATGAAAAAAGAATGCATTGCTTGCCTAAGTTTAAGTGCACCAATTAATCGTATG
This sequence comes from Pelistega indica, assembly GCF_000506865.1. GTDB lineage: Bacteria > Pseudomonadota > Gammaproteobacteria > Burkholderiales > Burkholderiaceae_B > Taylorella > Taylorella indica. Next base: position 27,734 of record NZ_AYSV01000086.1, on the reverse strand, counting down.
CCTGAAGAAAGAATCCAACAAATTTTACAACGTTTACAAGAAGTCTCTAACGAATGTTTTATTCGTCTAGGTGGACTGAATCCCTAAAAATGCCAGTATCTCACATAATGTAGGAGATTTTCATGACAGATGTCGTCCCCCAAAAAAGCAAAAAAACAACCAATCCTATGATTGTGATGCTTAGTATTGTTATATTAGCCACGCTACTTACCTTTTTACTTCCATCTGGTCAATACCAAATGAAAGATAAACTGGTTGTTCCTGGTAGCTACACACAAATTGATAAACCCATACAAGCTAGCAATATTATTTCTTCAACATTCACCACAGTCTCCAAAGAGCAAGCAAGTCCTGTTGGTATCGCAGAAATGCTAGAAGCCATACCTGAAGGAATAGCGAAGCAAAGTGGTCTGATTTTCATGGTACTTTTTATTGGTGGAATGTTTGGTATTCTGAATAAGAGTGGTGCTATTGAGGCGGGGTTGGAGCGTGCATTAGGGCTAACTAGAGGGAATATATATATCCTGATTCCTGTCTTAATGTTAATTTTCTCTGCTGGTAGTACCTTTATGGGGTTAGCTAAAGAATATCTCTTAGTGATTCCTATGGTAATTGCATTAACAACTCGTTTAGGTTTTAGCCGAATACTTGGTCTAGCCATTGTAACTCTTGCTGTAAAAGTAGGTTATCTAGCTTCTATCACAAACCCTTATGCCCTTTCTGTTGCACAACCACTACTTGGTCTGCCTGTTTTCAGTGGTTTAAATATGCGGATACTTACCTACGTCGTTATGATGACCCTATGCATTATTTTCTTATTCTGGCGTGTACGCCAAGAAATTGCTGGAGGGGTTTCGACACAAACAATCACTTTTGATAGCAAGCCTCTTTCAAAACAGCATTTCCTAATGGTGTTAGTACTGATCATTGGTATTATTTTTCTTGTGTACGCTGCTCACACATGGAAATGGAAAAGTAGCTCTTTATCTGCTTATTACCTGTTTCTAAGCATTATTTTCGCGGCTATCGCTCGCTTCAGTCCTAGTGAAGCAGCAGATGCTTTTATTAGTGGAATGAAAAAAGTTCTTATTGCCGCAATACTGATTGGCTTGGCTACAGCAGTGGCCATAGTACTTGAAAAGGGTAAAATCATGGATACGATTATTTACCATTTCGTATCTTTTGTGGGAGAGTCTAACTCCTATGTCTCGGCATATAGCATGTTTTTATCTCAATTATTACTAGATTTGGCTATCCCCTCCACTTCTGGACAAGCCGCTGTGACCATGCCAATTATGGGACCTGTTGGTCAGCTATCTGGCGTATCGGCACAAACAACCGTGCTAGCTTTCTTAATGGGTAATGGTCTTACAAATGTCTTCACACCGACATCAACAGGATTATTAATTTTTCTTGCTACGGCTGAAATTGGATGGGGACAATGGGCTCGTTATGTGTGGCCTCTAGTTATTATTCTAGCTATTGCTGCAATTGCCTTATTATCAATTGCAGTAAGCATCGGTTATTAATTTTTTCACTATAAAAGGGTTATTTAATTATTTAAATAACCTCTCTACTAAAAATATGCAACTAGACTCATATAAATTAATTAAAAATCAGATGATTAGTATGCGTGATGGTATTCGTTTAGCGACGGATATTTATCTCCCAACTAGTGCAGAAAAGGCATGGCCTGTCATTATTGAACGTACACCTTATAATAAAAATGCCCATTCACGATCAGAAATTAATCTGGATGGACACAAAATTAGTCGTGAAGAAATGGCTACCCTATTTTGTCGACAAGGATTCGTAGTCATTTTTCAAGATTGTAGAGGACGCTACCAATCTGAGGGAGAATTCATCAAATACATCAATGAAGGACAAGATGGTTTTGATACATATACATGGATTCTTCAACAACCATGGTGTAATGGCAGTATCGGTAGCATGGGATTATCATATGCCGCTCATACACAGATGGCTGCCGCTTGTTTAAATCCCCCTGGTTTAAAAACGATGGTTTTAGATTCAGGTGGCTTTCATAATGCTTTTCGCTGCGGCGCTAGACAAGGAGGTGCTTTTGAACTTAAACAAGCAACTTGGGCATTTAAACAAGCTCAATTAAGCCCTCTTGCACAACAATCATCCATTACCAAAACAGCTCTGTCACAAGAAAACATTCATGACTGGTTTGCCAAAATGCCATGGCAACCTGGCCATTCACCACTACGTCATCACCCTGAATATGAAAACTATTTATTCGAACAATGGCAAGAAGGATTTTTTACTGACTTTTGGAAACAGCTTGGTATCTATGCCGAAGGATACTACGATACATTACCGGATATCCCCGTACTTTTTATGTCTAGCTGGTACGATGCCTATGTTCCTTCCACATTAGCTAACTTTAATGCCTTTAAAGCAAAAGACCGAAAAGCGCCACAACGTCTCATTATGGGACCATGGTTGCATGGCGATCGTAATACTACATACAGTGGTAATGCAGAATTTGGCTATCAAGCTTCTTTTGATAAAAATGTGAGTGACAACTGGTTGACTTGCCGATTAGATTGGTTTAATCAACACTTAAAAGAACATGCTTCGACAACACAAAAAGATTCTGTTTCACTCTTCATTATGGGTGGAGGTAGTGGTAAGCGTAATGCAGAAGGACGTATTGAACACGGAGGATATTGGATACACAGCAATTGCTGGCCTCTAACAGGTACATCTACACAACAATGGTTCTTACATGACAATATGTCATTAAGCCAAGCACAATCTTCCTCTGGAGCACTAAGTTTTCAATCTAATCCTCATCATCCAGTACCAACCATTGGAGGATCTATCACTTCTGGGCTACCTATTTTTGCTGGTGGAGCATTTGATCAACGGGAATCAGCAGAGTTTTTTGGGACTGATGGCAGTAATATGCCTCTGGCAGCTCGAGCAGATATTCTTGTTTTCCAGACAGAGCCTCTTAAAGAAGACCTTATCGTAGCAGGTAAAGTAAAAATTAAACTATGGGTTGATAGCGATTGCCCTGATACAGATTTTACGGCAAAGCTTGTGGACGTTTACCCTCCAAGTGAAGACTATCCTCAAGGCTATGCCATGAATATCACTGATGGTATTTTTCGGGCTCGTTATCATAAAAGCTGGACAGAAGCGTCTTGGCTAGAAAAGGGACAAATTATTCAACTAACGATAGAGCCTTTTGAAACATGTAATATCTTTAAAAAAGGCCATCGTTTGCGTTTAGATATCGCTGGCAGTAACTTCCCACATTTTGATTGCAATCCTAATAGTGGAGAACCAGAGGGACAAGCAAGAAGAAAACAAATTGCGACTAATCATGTCCATGTAGGAGGAATATATGCTTCTGTACTTGAAATTGATGTACTAACTAATAATTAGTAAAAGTCCCAATATCCGATAAATCTGTTAAAGTATCTATGCGACTTTATATCGAAGCCTACATAGATACTTTGCAGCCACCTCTTCTTTTATTCTTCAATAAGAAAAAATGTCATCTACCCAAAGGACAGATTCTCTTTCACATTCCGCCAAAATGATGAAAAATAGAGTTTTTAATATCAATTTGCGTTAAATTAACTAGTCATTTGAAAAAATATCGTCATGAGTAATATCTTTCTACCCCAGCTTGGTCCCAGTATTGCTTTTCCAGATGTAGAGTCAGCCTTAACTGATCCCGATGGCTTATTAGCATGGGGAGGCGACCTAAGCTTTCAGCGTTTGCTCAATGCCTATGCTCATGGTATTTTTCCTTGGTGCAATCCTGATGAACCATTGCTATGGTGGTCCCCCTCTTTACGAATGGTTCTGCAATTTCAGCACCTCAATGTATCACACAGTATGCACAAGCTTATCAAAAAAATTAAACGAGACCCAAACTCACCTTGGGAAATTAGAATTGATACTGCTTTTGAAAAAGTAATGCGCTCTTGCGCTGCTACCCCTCGTCAAGGTCAAAAAGGTACATGGATTGCTGAGGATATTATTCAAGCCTATAGTCATTTACATCAACAAGGTTATGCTCATTCAGTGGAAACATGGTATGACAAGCAACTAGTCGGTGGACTTTATGGTGTTAGTTTGGGAAAAATGTTTTTTGGTGAATCTATGTTTTCTCATCTAAGTAATGCATCTAAACTAGCCTTAATTTTTTTAATGCATTACCTCGCCAAACAGGATGTTTTTTTAATTGACTGCCAACAAGAAACTGCTCATTTAACAAGTATGGGAGGAGCATGTATTTCACGACAACTTTTTTCTGAGCATCTAAGAATACATACACCTCAAGAAAAAATTATTTGGCAAATAGGCAAACAATCTTTCGATATCATCACATAATATGTCTGAAACAGAAATCACTTTTGGCTTGTATTTATCTGCACCCTATCCTTGTAGCTATCTTCCTGAACAGCAAGCTCGCTCGCAAGTAGTCGTTCCAAGTCATTTGGTTAATACGACTATTTATGCACAATTAATTCAGCAAAATTTTCGCCGTAGTGGAGAACAAGTCTATCGTCCTCGTTGCGATAATTGCCAAGCCTGTATCTCTGTCAGATTGCGCACCACTGAATTTGTTGCAAATAAAACCCAACGTCGTTTATATAAGCGTCATCAACAAGAGTTAACCGCAAAACTTATTCACTCACCAAGCTATAGTAATGAGCATTTTGAGTTGTATAAGCATTATCAGCAAACCCGACACCCAGAAACCTACGAACCCACTAATAAAGCAGATTATGAAAACTTTTTAATCCGTTCCTATGTTGATACTCGCTTTATTGAATTTCGATCAAGTGATAACGTGCTACGTATGGTATGTATTTTTGATTATTTAACAGATGGGTTATCTGCTGTCTATACATTTTATGATACAGAGTATCAAGGTAGTCTAGGTACCTATGCCATTCTTTATCTTTCTCAGCTATGCCAGCAATGGCAACTTCCTTATTTATATTTAGGGTATTGGGTTAAGAATAGCCCTAAAATGAACTACAAAAATAAATTTACACCTCTTGAGTATAATTGGCATGGCCAATGGTTATCTAAGCAACCTAGCACAACTAATGGCTTATAATCTACTCTACAAGTTTAGTTTATCACTTACATAACCCATCCACTCTATACCTATTTGCTATCCAACCATGTCTAGCCTATTTAATCCTTATCCGCTTATCAAACCATTACTATTTCGCATGGATGCAGAAACAGCCCATGAAAACGTCTTAGCAACATTAAAAAAATATTATCAAAATCCATTACTCAAACCATTCATCAGCAATCAGATTAACGATAATCCTATTCAGTTAATGGGTTTGACTGTGCGCAATCCTATAGGTTTAGCCGCCGGTTTAGATAAGAATGGAGAATTTATTGATGCCTTAGCTAGTTTTGGTTTTGGTTTTGTAGAAGTAGGAACCGTAACACCTCGTCCGCAAGCAGGTAACCCTAAGCCACGTATGTTTAGAATTCCTGAAAAGCAATCACTTATTAATCGTATGGGATTCAATAATCATGGTTTAGATATTTTCCTGAAAAACGTACAAGAAAGTTCGTTTAGAAAAAATGGTGGAATTTTAGGTTTAAACTTAGGCAAAAATGCCGATACCCCTATTGAAAATGCCACTAGTGATTACCTCAAAGGGTTAGAAGGAGTCTATCCTTACGCTGACTACATCACTATTAATATTTCTTCACCAAATACTAAAAACTTACGTGCCTTGCAAGGTGAAGATGAATTAAATGCATTACTAGGACAATTACAAAATAAACGCCTTGAATTAGCTGATAATCATCAACGCTATATCCCTATTGCCATTAAAATAGCACCAGATTTAGATGATAATCAAATTAGTTCTATTGCCCAGCTTGTGCAAGCCCATAAAATGGATGGAATCATTGCGACCAATACCACACTTTCTCGTGACTATGTTAATGGTTTGGAGTACGTTAATGAAACTGGTGGTTTATCAGGCCCTGCTGTTCATGAACTTTCGTTAAATGTCATTCGTAAATTACGTCAGCATCTTAGCCCTGAAATAGCTATTATTGGTGTAGGAGGTATTTTGAGTGGTAAACAAGCTAAAGAGAAAATCCTAGCCGGTGCAAATGCTATTCAACTTTATACAGGCCTTATTTACAAAGGTCCTGCTTTGGTCAAAGAATGCGCTGATGCCTTAGCCTCTTAAAGCTACAAACCTGCATAGCAATATTAAAAATAAAAGTTATCCATAATCTGAATAATTTTGTTTTTAATATTGCTCTGCTTTTCTCGAATTCTCTTATAAAAGCAAAAAGCCAAACTAATTTTACAGTTTGGCTTTTTCTTTATTTAATGCTGTTTTTTATACAACAAACAGCATCTGTTAGCAGAGCTAAGTAAGCTTAAGCTTTACGTGAACGAACTGCTGATGCTGCTTGTGTAGCAGCTTTAGTTGCTTGTTCTGTCGCTTGTACAGTTGCTTTAGTTGCTGCAGCTAAATTGTTCTCTGCTACTTCAACCGCCTGTTTAGCGGCTTTGTTTAACGAATCATACGCATTGTTAGCAGATGCTAATGTTGATTTTAATAAAGCTACTGCTGATTCAGAACCTGTAGGCGCATTTTTAGCGATTTGATTCAATTGATTCTGAAAGATTTTTTTGAACTTCTGCTACTTGTGTTTCAGAAAGTTTTAATAATTCATTGCTAACTTGAGAAACGATATCGTAAACATTTTTAGAGTAAGCAGCTGCTTTTTCTGCTGTAGGTTGAGCTAAACCACTCACTAATGCAAAAAGCTCTTGAGGTTCTTTTACTGAAGTTGCTTGTTGAGAAGTCTCAGCTACATCACCTAATGCTGCTTTAATAACCTTCAAATTCAAGTCAACTAATTGTTCAAAACCACCAAATAAAACATTTTGAGCAGCAACAATGTTATTAACTGCTGCTTTTTGTTGATCTAATAACTGTTGAGGTACTACTGACATAATATTCTCCTAGATGTTTGATAAAAAGCAACCTATGCTGCGTTGCACAAATACTATTATACTCACATATATTATTTTTTCAACTCTTTTTATTGCATTGCACAAAAAAAACAACTAAAAGCTATCTTATTGATTTTATTAAACTTATCTTTTTCCGTAACCTAACGAAGTGGAAATAGAAGCGGCTGCTTGCATCAACAGGCTTGCCCAGCTATCTTGCATACGCTCTACAGGTGCAGAAATTGATAGCCCTGCGACAAGATTACCTGAATAATCATAAATGGCAGCTGCAATACATCGTACCCCCAACTCAAGCTCTTCATTGTCACGAGCATAGCCGTATTGATGCACAAATTTTAAATCTTTTTGTAAATCCTCAATAGCTGCTAGACTATTTTTTGTTTTGCCTGGCAAGCCTGTTCTTAAAGCATAGGACTCAATAAGGCGTGGATCAGCTGCCGCTAAATATAATTTACCCACAGATGTTAAATGAAGCAATGCCCTTCCGCCTATTGGTCGTAATACATGCATACCAGAGCGAGCACTTTCTGTCCGCTCTATATAAACAATCTCATCACCTTGCCGTACTGATAAATTAATCGTTTGCTGTGTTTGCTCGTGTAACCACTGCATCATAGGAGCAGCTACTTGGCGAATATTTAAGCGATCTTTAACAATGGCACCTAATTCTAATAAGCGCAATCCCAATTGATATTTCCCATTATCCAAATGCTCCAGTACCCCACCTATACATAAATCACCTAAAATACGATGTGCAGTAGACGTGTGCAACTGGCAACTCTCAGCAATTTCCTTTAAGCTTAAAGGTTGTGGTGTAGCCGCCAATAAATTTAAAATCGTATAAGCACGTTCAAATACCTGTGCTGATACTTTATTGGCTGGTGGAGCAGTTCTCGTACTTAAGCGTACTCTTGATTTAATTTTTTGTTGGCTCATAGTCAAGCACTTATCGTGTGATTAATCCTTATTTCACTGATTAGGACGATTGCAATATAGCAACAATAGTAAGTCACTAAATTACTCAGGTTTATCCATAAAATGCCCACCTACTCTTAAAATAGCTCCACGCAAATAATCATAAGCTTCTTTTAAGTCAGCCGTATTTTTTCCTTTAACCCCTAAATCAATAAAGGCTGGTTTACCTTCTCTTGATACTGTCGGCAAACTAAATGTACGAATACCTGGCCATTTATTTTCAATAAATTCTAAAGCGGGGGTAATTCTAGATTCTGGTAGCGTATGGATAATCACCGAATACGACTGTTCTTCTTCGATATGATGTAAATGCTTATAACGAGTATCCAATGTCCATTCAATCATAGGCCACGCCATTTCAGGAAACCCAGGTACAAAAGTATGATTTTTGATAAAAAAACCAGGGATCTGATTAAATGGATTGGGCACAATTTCAGAGCCTTCAGGAAAAAGTCCCATCGCCAAACGACGCTGATTTTCTGGAGTACCCATATCAGCAGAAGCTGACCCTTCAGTTGCCATTCGTTGCGTGCGTTCCGTAATCAGTGCTGCTGCCTCAGGATGTAAATGTAAGGGCAAGCCTAATGCTAGACCTGCTGCATCACGAGTTTTATCATCAGGCGTGGATCCAATTCCGCCACTAGAAAAAACAATATCACCACTAGCAAAAGATTGCTGATACTCTTTGACTAGACTATCTAAATCATCAGGGACAAAATGTGCCCAAGATAAACTCAATCCTCTTTCATTCAATAACGCAATCACTTTTTCTAAGTGAGCATCTTTACGGCGACCCGATAAAATTTCATCTCCGACAACAATTAAGCCGATTTTTACTTGTGATGGCATTTTTATCTCCAAACATGAGAAATACTTTTATACTTGACTATGTTTTAATTATAAAGCTCAATGAGTACTACTTCACTATGCTTATTACCAATGTGAATGAAGACATTACAACTGTCAAAAACCTTCTCAAAAAAGCGACTGGCTTGACTATTGCTTGCTATTGCGCACAATGGTGTGGAACTTGTAAAACGTATGCTAATGATTTTAAATCATTAAGTGAGCAATTTCCTGAATATACATTTATTTGGATAGATATTGAAGACAATCCAGAGTTATTAGATGACTTAGATGTTGAAAACTTCCCTACTATTCTCATTCAGCAATCTCAGCAAAATTATTTTTTTGGAACAATGCTACCGCATATCCAACACTTAGAACGACTAATCCGCTCTATACAAAAAGATATTCTTGAGCAAAAAATAACACCTATCCAAGATGGTCCAAATAATTTATATGAACTATTAAGCAATTAATCTCGCTGACTTTTTAACTAAGTGAGAAGATTATCTACCCATAATAGGTCAACACTCTACCACCTATTTTTTATATCCTTTAGGTCTGCCACCTAATAAGACAGCCAGCGGAGCGGTTTGTATTTCTGGATAATCTCTTTTTTCAACAGCCGCTAAAATAACGTCTTTGTCTTCTTCTGGGTCATATGGGCGATAAAAGAAAGCATCTATTGGGGGTAAATTAGATTTCTCAGACGATGTGTAATAATCTTTTTTACGTGACTGAAATTGAAATCTATCTAGGAAAATGCTTGGAATAACAAGATTCTCTTTAGGAATATCTGTTTTAATTAATTGCTGAATATCATTGAGTAATTTATCATCCTCATCAGAATAAAAAGCAATTGCTGTACCAGAAGCTCCCGCACGCCCTGTTCTACCAATCCTATGCACATAGTCTTCAGCATTGTATGGTAGATCAAAATTAATCACGCCATCTAAACCAGCCACATCCAACCCACGTGCAGCAACATCAGTTGCCACTAAAACATCTACTTTACCTTCTTTAAACGCATCTAAAGTCCGTGTACGTTCAATCTGGGATTTATCACCATGAATGGACTCTGCTTTAATACCTTCTTTATTCAAATCACGTGCAATCTGAGATGCCGCAATTTTAGTATTGGCAAATACAATTACCTGTGCAAGATTCCGTGTTTTTAATAAAAACAACAACGCCGCTTTTTTCTGTGCTGGCGCTACATGATAAGCAAGCTGTGTTACTGTTGATGCTGTAGCATTGTTCGCCGCCACACTAATTTCAACAGGGTCTTTTAGAAAGGTACGTCCCAATTGACGAATCTCAGGGCTAAAGGTGGCTGAAAATAATAAACTCTGACGTTGTGCAGGCAACTGTTTCAGAATACGCTCTAGGTCAGGCATAAAACCCATATCTAGCATTCTATCGGCTTCGTCCAATACCAATACACTAACTTGGTTCAAAGACACCGTCTTTTGCTCAAGATGGTCAAGTAAGCGTCCTGGCGTAGCAATGAGGATTTCACATCCTCGACGTAACTCTGCTTTCTGAGGATTAATATCGACACCACCGTAAACCACACTAGCACGTAGTGGTGATATTTCTGAGTACCGTTTGACATTCTCTGCAACCTGATCGGCTAACTCTCGTGTTGGGGTGAGAATAAGGGCTCGTACAGGGTGCTTCGCTGGCGAAGTACTTGTGCTAGCAAAAGGCATCATACGATGCAATACTGGCAACGTAAATGCCGCTGTTTTACCCGTCCCTGTCTGAGCAGCACCCATCACATCTAAGCCATCCATCACTGGGCCAATAGCTCTGGCTTGAATCGGTGTGGGTTTGGTATATCCACTAAGTTCAATTGCTTTTAAAATATCTGGATGCAATCCAAACTCTGTGAAACTACTTATCTGCTCATTATCAATCATATATTACTCAACTAAGGGTTAATCTATCATTTTACTCCTTGTCATAGTTGCGTGTTCTTGCATTCTGCTGATTACATAAAATAAATTTGTCTGATTTGCATTTATACCAATAAGACAGAAACTTTATTCATAAACTTACTTAATCCGCTGTAATTTCTTGTACAATACCGTCAGTATTTAACGAGAAACGGGTCATTATGTGAGACTTGAATTGGCTCCTAGACCTTATTATTTTTAACGAGATTTTTCTTTTCAATGGAGAAAAAATGGAAAACAAACCAACTATTGAACCTATTGAAGTTACTGCCAAAGATTTACCTTTGTATTGTCCTGGTCCTAATTCACCAAGATGGAGTATGCATCCTAGAGTTTTCCTAGATATCACTCACGCTGAGGATCATACAGCAACCTGTCCATACTGCTCTAGCAAATATGTACTAAAAGCGGGTGAAAAAATTACAGGTCACTAATCCATGTCAGGACAACTAGATACGTCTGAATTTAACCATCCTTTTTGGTTACCAGAAGGACAAAGTCAAACTATTATTGGCTCAAAATTTGCAACATACGCCAAAATAACATTTGCTCGAGAACGCATTCGTACTCCCGACCAAGATTTTATTGATTTAGATTGGTATATCCCACATATCACCAACCAAGACTATCTAGATGCTCCTGCCCCCTCTATCCCCAACTTTACAGGCAAGGCATTACTCTTTTTTCATGGGTTAGAAGGCTCAAGCCAAAGTCACTATGCACAATCCATTTGTCATGATTTTCGTGACCTAGGTTGGGCTGTTGTAGTTGCCCATTTTCGTGGATGCTCTGGTGAAGCCAACCTCTTGCCTCGCTCTTATTTTTCAGGTGATATCCAAGATGCAGAAACTGTTATGCAAGCCGTAAAAAATACGCTTACCACATGCACAATGGTATGCTGCTGGCGTTTCTATGGGAGGAAATGTATTACTAAAATATGCAGGAGCTCAAGGGACTGAATTAGCAGCCTTTAATGCCATTGCTAGTATTTCTGCTCCAACAGATTTGTACGCAACAGGATTACAGTTGGGCAAAGGGTTCTTTGGTAAATATGTCTATACGCCTTATTTTCTGACCACTATGAAGAAAAAAATGCAGCAAAAACATAAGGCATTTCCTGGCTCGATTGAGATCACTCGTTTAGCAAAGGCTAAAACATTGAAAGATTTTGATGATATTTACACAGGTCCTATTCATGGCTTTAGAAATGCGGAAGACTACTGGAAAAAATGCTCTTCAAAACCTGATTTGATTCATATCCTTGTACCTACATTAATCCTTAATGCTAAAAACGATCCTTTTATTCCTAGAGAAAGTTTACCAACCATTGAGCAGGTATCTGACGTTGTTACCTTACATCAGCCTGAACATGGTGGTCATGTAGGTTTTTCTCAGGGCACATTTCCCTCTCGTTTGGGATGGTTAAGTCAACGCCTATGGCAATTTTTCCAAGGTTATTAATAATCCTTTTGAACAGAACACCATCTTACTATTTAAGACAACACTTAATTAATCTAGCTTCAAGAATCCACCACTTTGGTGATTCCACAAGCGAGCATAGACACCATTTAAGGCAAGAAGTTCTTGGTGTGTCCCTTGCTCAACAATTTGCCCCTTATCTAATACAATCAAACGATCCATCGCTGCAATCGTAGATAACCGATGGGCAATGGCAATCACTGTTTTATTTTCCATCAATAAACTTAAACTATCTTGAATCGCAATTTCAACTTCTGAGTCTAAAGCACTGGTTGCTTCATCAAGGATTAGGATAGGCGCATCTTTTAACATTACTCGAGCAATGGCAATACGTTGTCTCTGTCCCCCCGATAATTTAACACCACGCTCACCGACATAAGCATCATAACCTCTACGCCCTTTTGAATCTAATAATTCAGGTATGAATTCTGCTGCCTGTGCACGCTTAGCCGCATCAATCATCTCTTCATCCGTTGCATCCATACGTCCATATTTGATATTTTCACGGACAGAACGATGAAGCAACGAGGTATCTTGTGTCACTAAACCAATATGTCGACGTAAACTTTCCTGCTGTACAGTTTTGATATCTTGACCATCAATACGAATAGCTCCACTATCAATATCATAAAACCGTAGCAGTAGATTAGTGAGCGTTGATTTCCCTGCCCCACTTCTACCAACCAAACCAACTTTCTCACCTGCTTTAATATGTAAATTAAAGTCTTGTAGTAATTGTTTATTCTCGCTATACGAAAAATTCACATGCTCAAACACAATGTCGCCTTTACTCACCTCTAAAGGAATGGCATTAGGGATATCAAGTACTTTGCGAGGTTTACTTAAAGAAATCATCCCGTCTTGAACAGTGCCAATATTTTCAAATAGCCGTGCGGACTCCCACATCATCCAATGAGATAAACCATGTACTCTTAAAGCCATTGCCGTAGCAGCAGCAATCGCACCGACAGTCACTTGATTATTCATCCACAACCAAAGACCAATACCAGCAATACCTGCCAATAACAACATATTAATAGTTTGACTCACCGTTTCCATCAACGATACTAAACGCATTTGTTTATGCACGGTTTGCATAAAATCTTGCATAGCTGATTTCGCATAACGAGCTTCACGCTTATCATATGAAAATAATTTAACTGTTTGGATATTGGCATAAGCATCTGTGATACGCCCCGTCATTAAACTACGTGCATCAGCTTGTGCTCTTGCTGTTTTACCAAGCCTTGGAACAAACCAAATTAAGGAGATGATAAAAAATAAAATCCAGATAACGAAAGGTAGCATTAACCAACCATCAAACTGGAATAAAATCACCCCGACAGTAGTAAAATAAACAACAATATAAACCATCATATCGCAGATAGACATGACTGTATCGCGTACTGCCAAGGCGGTTTGCATAACTTTTGCTGATACTCGTCCTGCAAACTCATCTTGGTAAAAAGCAAGACTTTGACTTAGCATTAACCGATGGTAATTCCATCGTAGGCGCATAGGAAAAATACCTTGTAATGTCTGAAAACGTATACCACACTGCAATGATACCCATAGTGGAAAAATCATAACCAATATGAGCATCGTAATAATAGCTCCTGACTTTTCTGTCCAAAGCTCATGGACATTGTATTTACCCATCCAATCCACTAATGAGCCGACAAACTTGAATAAGATTGCCTCAAAAACACCCACACCAGCCGTTAAAATGACGAGAAAAAATAAATATATTTTTAACCCATCTAAGCCTGAAAAAATAAAAGGTAACAAGCCCTTTTTCGGCGGTACTGGATCTGTCTCAGGATATGGATTAATACGGTTCTCAAACCATTCAAATAGTCTATTCATTACGCTTCACACAAAAAAGTCGGGTAATAAGCCCGACCCTAGATTGGCTAACAACTCTTTTTTAGTAATGTTGGTGTGTATATTGCTACTAAAGCGTTTATGAATGATCAACACTTTCCGATGCTTTTTTCATCAGTAAAGTAACAATACGCACAATTTCTTCTTTCATATCTTTACGTTTTACCACCATATCCACTGCGCCTTTTTCTAATAAGAACTCAGCACGCTGGAAACCTTCTGGTAATTGCTCTCTCACTGTTTGTTCGATAACGCGAGGGCCCGCAAAGCCAATTAAAGCATTAGGCTCAGCAATGACAACATCACCCATAAAAGCAAAACTTGCTGACACACCACCCATTGTTGGATCCGTCAAGACACTGATAAAAGGTAAGCCTTTCTCAGAAAGACGAGTCAACATAGCATTTGTCTTAGCCATTTGCATTAATGAAAACAAGCTCTCTTGCATACGAGCACCACCAGAGGCAGCAACACAAATAAATGTAGTGCGATTATCAATAGCAGCTTTCACACCTCTAACAAAACGCTCACCAACAACAGACCCCATAGAGCCACCCATAAAGTTAAATTCAAATGCAGCAACGACTACTGGTACTGATGCCATTGTACCTTGCATCACCACTAACGCATCTGTCTCATCTGTCGCTTTCATCGCTTCGGAAATACGTTCTGGGTATTTACGAGAATCTTTGAATTTAAGCGGGTCTGTAGAGCGAACAGCCGCACCAATTTCTACACGATCAGTTTCGTCCAATAATGTATTAATTCGCTCACGGGCGCTAATTCTCAAATGATGACCACAATTTGGACATACATTTAAATTTTTACTTAAATCTTCATGATAAAGAGCCGTATCACATGATGGGCATTTTACCCATACACCTTCTGGTACACGACGATTACTGTTCTCTGAACGTTTAATTTTAGGAGGGAAAACTTTATCTAACCAACTCATTTTTTATCCTTTATTTTTGTAGTGCTTCAGCAATAGTCGCAATCCAATCTCCTGCTGCTTGTTCTACAACAGAAGACACACCCTCTGGTATTTGACCATTTAAGGACTTATGCATTGTATCAACTAATTTACTACCTATAACAACAGCATCCGCAACACTAGCTATTCTTTTAGCCGTTTCAGCATCAGAAATGCCAAAACCAACACCAACAGGAATATCTACAAATTTCTTAATGGTTTGAACACGTTGTTCAACTTCTGCTACATTGAGTGCTGAGGAGCCTGTTACTCCTCTTAAAGACACATAATACAAATATCCACTAGCTATTTTTGCTACTTGTTGAATACGTTCATCCGTTGAGGTTGGGGCTAACAAGAAAATAGGATCAATACCTTTTGATTTTAACAAATCACCAAAATCGTCATACTCTTCTGGTGGATAATCAACAATCAATACCCCATCAACGCCTACTTTTTCGCATGCTTGAGCAAACTCTGCACGTCCCATTGCCTCGACAGGATTGGCATACCCCATTAACACCACAGGCGTAGTGGTATTTACCTTTCTAAAATCAGCCACAATGGCTAATACTTTTTTTAGTGTCATCCCTGCAGCAATGGCACGCTCACTCGCATATTGAATCACTGGCCCATCTGCCATTGGATCAGAGAAAGGCATACCTAACTCAATAATATCCGCTCCATTTGCCACTAATGCATGCATTACAGCTAAACTGGTTTTAGCATTGGGATCACCGGCGCAGATATAAGGAATTAATGCAGCTCGACCTGATAGTGATTTAAATACGCCATCTATTCTTTTATTCGACATCGTCTGCCCCTATAATTCCATATTTAGATATTGTGCAACAGTATGCATATCTTTATCACCACGCCCAGATAAATTCACTAAAATTATCTTGTCTTTATCTAAGGTAGGAGCCAATTTTGCTGCATAAGCTAATGCGTGAGAAGACTCCAAGGCAGGAATAATACCCTCTAAACGACAGCAATGTTGGAAAGCCTCTAAAGCCTCGTCATCATTGATTACTTTATATTGTGCGCGTCCAGTATCGTTTAACCATGCATGCTCTGGACCAACGCCAGGATAGTCAAGACCCGCAGAAATTGAATGTGTTTCTTGAATTTGCCCATCCTCATTTTGCATAATATAGGTACGATTGCCATGTAGCACACCAACTTGTCCTGCATTAATAGAGGCTGAGTGTCTACCTGTTTCAATACCATCACCACCTGCTTCCACGCCACGTAGTGCTACATCAGTATAAGGAATATAGGGATAGAATATGCCCATAGCATTTGAACCACCACCCACACAAGCAACCACATAATCTGGTTGTCTACCAACATATTCCTGCATTTGTTCAATACATTCTTGCCCAATAACTTGCTGAAAATCACGCACCATCATTGGGTATGGATGAGGGCCTGCCACTGTACCAATAATATAAAATGTATTGTCAACATTAGCTACCCAATCACGCATAGCATCATTTAAAGCATCTTTTAGCGTTTTTGAACCAGACACGACAGGAACGACTGTAGCACCTAGTAATTTCATACGATGCACATTAGCGGCTTGACGACGAACATCCTCAGCTCCCATATAAACCACGCATTCAAGACCATAGCGTGCGGCTACTGTTGCTGTAGCCACACCATGCATACCAGCACCTGTCTCTGCAATAATACGTGTTTTACCCATGCGTTTAGCCAATAACATTTGACCAATACAGTTATTGATTTTATGTGCACCAGTATGATTTAAGTCTTCACGTTTTAACCAAATCTGTGCACCACCTAATTCCTGTGACCAACGCTTAGCATGATAAATTGGGCTTGGTCGACCAACAAAATGCTTCAGTTCATATTGAAACTCAGCAATAAAGTCTGGGGCATTTCGATATTTTTCGTAGGCTTTATTCAATTGATCAATAGCATGCATCAGCGTTTCAGCTACAAAAAGCCCGCCATATTGATCAAAATGTCCCTTTTCATCTGGTAGGTTAGCCATTAAAGAAGACTCCTCACAATCGTTTATTCAGATAATTCGCTATTGTAACGTAAATTAAACACGTCTCGCATTGGTAACACCGTGCACATCAAGAATAGATTTCAATGCTTTATTCAATTGTTCACCATTGCGTACCTCAACAGTAAAATTTAAATAAGCATTGGACTCTTTGCTTTGCGTATTAACACCTACCACATTGAGTTTCATCTTGGCAAAAATCTCGGATATATCACGTAACAAGCCATTTCTATCTAAGGCAATTACAGCAATATTGACAGGATACACTGTTTCATCTGTCTCTCCCCAAGCCACTTCAATCACACGTTCAGGATTTTTTTGTTCCATGACTTTAAAAGAAGGACAACTTTTACGATGAATAGATACACCACGACCTCTAGTTACAAATCCAGCAATGGCATCAGGAGGTGCTGGATGACAGCAGCGAGCAAGTTGAGTTAACAAAGACTCTACTCCTACGACTAACACGCCACTCTTTCCTGTTTTTACCGCACTAGTTGCTGCTGCCTGACGTGGTAAAAATGGCTTATCCTCTTCATCTTGCTCTGGCTCTACAAATGCCTGTGCAATCTGTCTGAGACTAAATTCATCTTTTGCAACAGCTACATATAAATCATCAGGATGTGCAAACCCTAATTTCGACGCGAGTTGCTCTAAATTTACTGACGTTTTGCCCAATCGCTGTAATTCTTTTTCTACCTGTTCCTGACCAGAATTAATACGCAGTTGTAACTCAATCGCATTAAACCATAATCTCACTTTTGCTTTCGCACGTGGGCTATGCAAATAACCAAGCTGTGGATTGAGCCAATCTCGTGAAGGACCACCTGATTTTGCGGCAATAATTTCCACTGTTTGTCCCGTTTTTAACGGTGTATTCAAAGCCACTAATTGCCCATCAACCTTAGCCCCTCGACAACGATGCCCCAAATCGGTATGTAATAAATAAGCAAAATCTACTGGCGTACTTCCTTCTGGCAACTCCAACAATCTTGCTTGTGGCGTCATTACGTAAATACGATCGGGCTGGGATTGTGCAGGTTTGGACTTTTGTAATTTCTCAGCCTCTTGTTTTAGTGCTGTTTTTTTACGTTCTAAATCCTCTTGAGAAACACTTTGATTTTTTTCTGCTTGCTCTGTAATACCAACTTCTTTACGCCATGACAATAATTGTCGCATCCAAGAAATTTGTCGATCATATAGACTAGAAGCCGATACTTGCCCTCCTTTGGCTCCTGCTTCCTTATAACGCCAATGTGCTGCCATACCATACTCAGCAAATTGATGCATTTGTTTAGTACGAATTTGTACTTCGAATGCACGTCCTGCGCTATCTCTCACAACAGTATGTAAAGAACGATAACCATTAGGTTTAGGACGAGCGATATAGTCATCAAATTCTTCCATCACTGGTGTCCATAAGGAGTGGACAAGTGACAAGGCTGTATAACAATCTCGTTCATTATTGACAATAATACGAATAGCTAATAAATCATATAAATCCTCAAACTTTAACGACTTATTTCGCATCTTGTTATAAATACTATAGATATGCTTCGCACGTCCAGCCACATCAGCAGTAATCTTTTGCTCAGCTAATGCTTCTTTTAATGATTGAATAAATTGATTTACCAAGGCTTCACGCTCTTCACGTTTAGCCTTCTAATTTATTAGCAATATCACGGTATACATCAGGCTTTAAGAATCTGAGTGACAAATCTTCCATTTCCCATTTGATTTGCCAAATACCTAAACGATTAGCTAACGGAGCATAAATATTACTTGTTTGCAAAGCAATATCTGATGGGCATGGTAATTTTGATTCTGCAAACCAACGTAATGTTTGTAATCGCGCTGCCAATAAGATCAACACAATACGTAAATCTGTTGCCATAGCTAACAACATTTTTCGCAACATTTCTTGCTGAAACTTCTCTTGTTCTGCCGTAGGTAACGTCGCTTGTGAAACAACCGTACCGATACGTATCAACGCTTGTGCTCCCTCCACAAGCTCAAATACCTCTACACCAAAACGATCCATCATTTCCGTTTTGAATTGACTTTCAGAAATATTATTTTCAGCTAAAGTATAAGTAGCTGTCGCCATTAAAGCAGCAGCCATAGTCAGTGCATCTAGCTCTAACAACGCCAATACTTTAATCATTCCTTTGACATGATGAATCGCTTTTTCTTGGCTAAACAACACTTTACCTTCCAAAAATGGACTAGTCCAAGCAATTACTTGATCAAGATATTCTTTATCGGCTTGATTGAAATCCTCAAAAACAGTATCTTTCCATTCTTGATCAAAAGCCTCATCTTTCAACTGAGTAGTATTCATACACGTATAATAGGCAAGAGAATATTAGATTAATATCCTATTGTATCCTTAGTTGAGGTTCTTCGTGAATACATTAATGATTATTTGGCATTCTCGTACATTAGCCTCAAAACAAGCGGCTAATTGCGCCTATCAAGGTGCATTACATGTGCAACGAGAGCTACAACAAAATCACTCTATTTTATTTATCCCTGCAGAAAATGTTCAAGCACAACAGCTCTTACAAGCAAATGCATATCTATTTTGTGCACCTGAAAATTTAGGTAGCCTAAGTGGTATCATGAAAGAGTTTTTTGATCGGCATTACTATACTGCCTTGGGAAAAATTGAAGGCCGTCCATACAGTGCCATCATTTCAGCAGGTACTGACGGTCAAGGAGCGCTTACTCAGCTTAAACGTATCTGTACGGGATGGCGTCTCAACGAACAAATACCAAGTCAAATTTTTTCCTTTCGCGCGGAAACAGAAAAAGATATTCTTACATTAAAAACGCTAACTGAACAACAACAGCAAATAGCATGGGAAATGGGGGCAACACTATATGCTTTAATATCTGATTAGATAGCGTAATCAACACAGAAATCACTATTGTCGGTTGTTGAACTTATATATTTTTTATACCAGTTCACATCTCTATTAATAAAAAACCTTGTTTATCCATAGGAACAAACAAGGTTTATAACTCAATTAAACAACGTATCGCTTAAACGGCTGCTGTCACTACAATCTCAACTTTGTAGTTTGGATTTGCTAAACGTGTTTCAACTGTTGCACGTGGAGGCGCATTAGTTTTTGATACCCATTCATCCCATGCTTTATTCATTTGTGGGAATTCGGCCATATTAGGGATAAAAATTTGTGCCATTAAAATGCGCTCTTTGCTAGTACCCGCTTCTGCTAATAACTTATCAATTGTAGCAAGCACTTGTTTTGTTTGGCCTTCCATATCTAGGCTAGGATCATCAGGAACTTGACCTGCTAAATAAGCCACACCATTGTAAACAGCCATATCAGATAAACGAGCACCTACATTTGTGCGTTTAATATCACTCATAAAAACTCCTTCAAATTTAAAATAATCGGCTATATTTATACCATATTATTACAATTTAGGTAAATCAAATACATGACGTAGATAACTTAAATACTCTGGATCCACACTCATTGTTTTACCCGGTTCATCAGATACTTTAGCGACAGGCTGCCCATTGCAACGAACCATTTTCATTACAATTTGCAATGCTGGCACACCCATATCATTCGTTAAATTAGTTCCTATACCAAATGAGGTTTTACAACGACCCTCAAAACGTCTAGCAATATCAAGAGCAAGATTAAAATTCAACCCATCAGAGAAAATCAATGTTTTCATGCGAGGATCGACACGATTTAGCTCATAATGACGCAATAATCTTTCACCCCATTCAAAAGGATCGCCAGAGTCATGTCGTGCACCATCAAATAGTTTGCAGAAGAACATATCAAAGTCACGTAAGAACGCATTTAAACCATATACATCTGATAATGCGATTCCTAAATCTCCACGATATTCTTTTGCCCACATCTCAAGAGCAAATACTTGTGAATCTCTTAAACGAGGTCCCAATGCTTGGCAAGCCTGTAGATACTCATGTGCCATTGTACCTAATGGCGTTGTATGAAACTGTTTTGCCAACAATACATTGCTCGTCCCTACAAAATGATTAGGTAGTTTTTCCACCATTGTATTGACAACTTCAGCATGCCAATCCTTAGAGAAACGACGACGTGTACCATAATCAGCAAATTTGAACGATGGAACGTCCGTAGCGGCTAGCACTGTTTCAATTTTTGAAGCCAGACGTTTGCGTCCTTCCGTCCAATCTAAATCTTTGTATTGATTACGGAAATAGACTTCATTAACAATCGCTAAAACAGGAATTTCAAATAAGATGGTATGTAGCCAGGAACCTTTTACTTCAATACTGATTTCACCGTCCTCTTCGCCTTCAGTGATTTGAATACATTTCTCAGGCAAATGAAAAATCCCTAAGAATTCAATAAAATCACCCTTAATAAAACGTAAATTACTAAGGTAATTTAATTCATCCTCAGTAAATTTTAACTGACAAAGATGATGAATTTCCTCACGAATCTCATCCATATAAGGCCTAAGATTCGCTCCTGGCGTGCGACATTTGAATCGATACTCAACTTGAGCACTCGGGAATTGATGCAATACCACTTGCATCATACTAAATTTGTATAAATCTGTATCTAATAATGAAGTAATAATCATAAAACGTTCCTATTTTTTTAATACCTTATCATAGCTTTAGGGTTTTAAGCACTTTATTCTCAAAGATTGGTTAAAATTAAGAATTATTTATTAGAAATTTTTTTGGAATCCAAACAAAATGACTCATGTAGTAACCGAAAACTGCATTAAATGTAAATATACCGACTGTGTTGACGTCTGTCCTGTTGACTGTTTTAAAGAAGGTCCAAATTTTTTAGTGATTGACCCTGATGAATGTATTGACTGTGGTGTTTGTGTGCCAGAATGTCCAGCAAATGCTATTTTTGCTGAGGAAGATGTTCCTAGCGACCAAATACATTTTATTAAAATCAATGCAGAATTAACACCTACTTTTGGAATGATTAATCGTTCTAAAAAACCACTTGAAGATGCCGACAAGTGGAACAATGTCCCAGATAAACTTCAATATTTAGAAAAACCATAACTTTGAGTATGACCACTGAACAACGCTATACAAAAGAACATGTAACGCATATTAAACATTGGGCGAATAATAAGCTTTTCTCTATTACTACGACACGTTCGCCTGAGTTTACATTCAAACCGGGTCAATTTACTCGTTTAGGTTTACCTGAAAATGCAGGGGATGAACCTAGCATCTGGCGTGGTTTTTCTATGGTAAATGCTGTTGATGCACCACATTTGGAGTTTTATGCAGTAGTTGTTCCTGATGGTCAATTCAGCCCTAGGCTAGCTCAGTTAAACGTAGGAGATACCATTTATATTGATAAATCCCCTATTGGTTTTTTAACCCTAGATAATTTTCCTAATGGTGGAAAAAGTCTATGGCTATTAGCAACTGGAACTGGTCTTTCTGCCTATTTATCTATTCTGCAAGATCCAAAAACATGGCAACTATTTGATAACATCATTCTTTGTCATGGTGTACGTTTTGTTGATGAGTTAAGCTACCAAGAATTAATCCATTCATGGCAACAAACATGGGGTAAGCGTTTTGTATATTTACCTTTACCAACTCGTGAAGCTTATCAGGACTTACCTCAACAGCGCTTAACGACTCTTATTGAACAGGATCAGCTAGCCAACCTTGCTGGGATTAACTTGGATCCACAAAATAGTTGTGTCATGCTATGCGGTAATCCCGATATGTTAGCTGAAGCCAGAAAATTATTAGGTGATAGAGGATTTGCCACAGGTCGACGTGGCAATATTGGTAACCTTGCTGTCGAAAAGTATTGGTAAACCATGCAACCTCCTCTTAATATTTGTACTGTAAACAAAGTTATCACTATTCAATAACGTTCAGGCGATCGATAAAGTTACACTTTCGGCGTGCAGGTTTTTATAATGAATTCTAATAGATTGATTTCTTTGTAATTTTACGTAAAAACCTGCACGTCAAAATCAACGATAAGAGCTTGTCAACAATCTGAACGTTATCACTATTCAATAACGTCTTAACTTTGTTTAATATTTTGTACAAATTTTTGGGTTAATATTTAACAATCGTATTCTTTTTAAGGAATCTAAATGCTTTATACATTGCATGAAATGGGTAAACAAGGGATGGCTCCTTTTGTTGCACTATCAACATGGTGGTCTCAATTATTCTCTAGCCCATTTAGCCCATATTCCTATATACCAAATGCTCGTCAAATATCAGCCGGATTTGACTTACTCTATCGTTTAGGCAAAGATTATGAAAAACCCGCCTGGGGAATTTCAGAAGTGACTGTTGGTGATACAACCGCACAAGTGACTGAAGAAGTAACGATTAACCGACCTTTCTGTCGCCTTGTTCACTTTAAACGCAGTGCCACCAAAAATCCAAATGGTGATCCTATTGTTATCGTGGTAGCACCATTATCTGGTCACCATGCTACTCTACTACGTGACACTGTGCAAACCATGTTGCAATCATTTGATGTGTATGTGACTGACTGGGTTGATGCACGTATGGTGCCTCTTTCTGCAGGTCCTTTCCATCTTGATGATTATGTCCAATACATCATTGATTTTATCCATGCATTGGGTCCTAATACACATATCATGTCTGTATGCCAACCAACGGTTCCTGTATTAGGTGCTGTATCTCTAATGGCTAGCAATAATGATCCTATTCAAGTCAAAAGTATGGTGATGATGGGAGGTCCTTTGGATGCTCGCAAATCACCAACATCTGTAAATGGTCTTGCTAACGAAAAATCATACACATGGTTTGAAACTAAACTAATCCACCGTGTTCCATCACGCTATCCCGGTCATGATCGCTTAGTTTACCCAGGTTTCTTACAACACGCTGGGTTTGTCGCCATGAACCCTGACCGTCATATGCAATCACATTACGATTATTATCTAGACTTAATGAAAGGTAATAATATGGGTGCCGACCATCACCGTAAATTCTATGATGAATATAATGCTGTTCTCGACTTACCAGCTGAATTTTACTTGGATACTATTAAAGTCGTTTTCCAAGAATTCCAACTTCCTTTAGGTACATGGCACGTCAAGGGTCAACTAGTTGAACCAGCCAAAATTACTCGAGCTCACTTACTTACTATTGAAGGTGAACTAGACGATATTACAGGAAAAGGTCAAACTCAAGTAGCATTAGATATGTGTCAAGGTATTCCTGAGGATCATAAACAAAGTTTTATTGTAGAGAAAGCTGGTCACTATGGTATTTTCTCCGGTGGACGTTGGCGTAATAAAGTCTTTCCTGTCGTGGAGGAATTTATTAATAAAGCTGATCAGACTGTTAAATAAATCTATAGGACTTGTTTGTCACAATGAGTCAATCACCTAAGATTCTGATTCAACAAATTGATGCGATCTTACCACAAACACAATGTACAAAATGTGGTTACGACGGCTGTTTACCTTATGCCACCGCCATCGCCAATGGAGAGGCAGCGATTAATCGTTGCCCCCCCGGTGGTGAAACAGGTATTGAAAAATTAGCGAATTTATTACATCAAGCCCCTATCCCACTAGATTCTAGCTGTGGAGAAACAACTCCTCTACACTGGGCGGTTATTGATGAAGCTCACTGTATTGGCTGTACATTATGTATTCAAGCTTGTCCTGTAGATGCCATTATTGGTGCTAATAAATTCATGCATACTGTTGTTTCAGACCTTTGTTCTGGTTGTGAGCTATGTATTCCAGTCTGTCCTGTAGATTGTATTCAATTAGTACCTGCGCCCAAAGAATGGTCAAGCCAAGATTCAGCAGCCGCAAGAATCCGTCATCAACAACGAGCAAAACGTCTCGCAACTCTTCATGAAGAAGAGGAACAACGCTTAAATCAACATTCGTCACGGCCTGCTGATATTTTAGCGACAGCTGATGCAGCATCTGAGAAGCTACACGCTAATGATAAGCAATCGGGCATTCTAGAGAACAATCAAAATGCGAGCTCTGCCAAATCTGCTGCAATTGCCATGGCTTTGGCCCGGGCTAGAGCTCGTCGCCGTCCTGAGTAACGTATGAATAAGCAAAAACGTGCTGAAATCTTTGCTCGCTTTCAAGCGGCTAACCCAAACCCAACAACAGAATTAGAATATGAAAATCCCTTTCAGTTGTTGATTGCCGTCATTCTATCGGCACAGGCTACCGACAAATCAGTAAATATCGCTACCCGTCCCATATTCGCCACCTGTAAAACTGCACAAGATATACTGGATATGGGGCTAGAAAAATTTACGGAAGCCATTCGCCGAATTGGTTTATATAAAACCAAAGCAAGCAATGTGTTAAAAACGTGTGAAATCTTAGTGCAGCAATATCATGGTGAAGTGCCGCACACGAGAGAACAGTTGGAAGCACTACCAGGTGTAGGACGAAAAACAGCCAATGTAATACTAAATACTGCCTTCGGACAATTAACAATGGCAGTAGATACTCATATTTTTAGGGTATCTAATCGAACAGGTATTGCGCCCGGTAAAACTGTACTAGAAGTCGAAAAGCAATTACTCAAATTTGTTCCAAAAGAATATTTGCTAAACGCTCATCATTGGCTAATTTTACACGGACGCTATATTTGTCTTGCTCGTAAGCCTAAATGTCCTAATTGCTCTATTAACGACTTATGTGACTACAAGCAAAAAACCGTTTAAGACTTACCTAAGCCTAAATAACTTTCAATAACAGCAGGGTCATTGATTAAGTTTTTGCTCGGTCCTTGCAGCGTCACCTCTCCCATTTCAAGTACATATGCATAATCTGCCACTTGTAAGGCAGAGCGTGCATTTTGTTCAACCAATAAAATGGATACACCTGTCTCACGTAATCGCATAATGATATGGAAAATTTCACGTACGATTAATGGAGCAAGACCTAAACTTGGCTCATCTAGCATTAATACCTTAGGTTTAGCCATCAAGGCACGACCAACTGCCAGCATCTGGCGTTCGCCACCAGATAAGGTGCCTGCCAATTGTTTTTGACGCTCTTTAAGGCGAGGGAATAATGCATATACCTCATCCAACGTATCTTGCCAAGAACAATCACGTTTTAAATAACGACGAAAACCACCTAATAAAAGATTGTCTTGCACACTCATACTAGAAAATAACTCTCTTTTTTCGGGTACTAGACTAATCCCATTTATCATCCGTGTTTCAACGCGATCAATAGTAATATCTTCACCTTGATAAAATACCTGTCCTTCGGTCTTACCCGCTGAGGCTAATGAACCCATAATAGAATTCAATAAAGTAGACTTACCGGCACCATTAGCCCCAATAACAGTAACTACTTGCCCCTCATCTAACCGTAGATTGACATCACTCAGTGCATGTATCTTGCCATATTGAGTAGAAAGACTTTTAGTCTCTAATAACACCTTACTCATTACTTGGCCTCCATATCTAATACATCATCCATACCACCTAAGTAAGCCTCAATAACAGCTGGATGTTTCTGAATTTGTTCTGGTGTACCGTCAGCAATATATGTACCAAAATCCATCACAACTAAATGATTAGTGAGTTTCATCACAAAATCCATATCATGCTCTACAAGAAGAATACTCATCCCCTCTTCTCGCAATACTTTTAAAACAGCCGCTAAATCTTGCTTTTCTTTGTAGCGTAGCCCCGCTGCCGCCTCATCTAATAATAACAACACAGGGTCTAAAGCTAACGCACGAGCAATCTCGACAATACGTTGTTTACCAAGCGCAAGATTACCGGCTTTTTCATATAAACAATCAGCCAAGCCCACACGTTCACATTGACGTTTTGCCTCATTTAACAATGCAGATTCACTTTCTCTTTCAAGATGTAATAAGCTACTCACCACACCAGAATTTGCTCGTAAATGCGCTCCTAAAGCAACATTCTCAAGTACGGTCATGTTTGGCAATAATTGCACATGTTGGAAAGTTCGTCCAATACCTAATTGAGAAATCTGACGAGCAGATAAAGCAGAAATATCCTGCCCCATAAAACGTACTGCACCAGATGTTAGCGGTAGTACTCCTGTGACCAAGTTAAATGTTGTACTTTTACCTGCTCCATTAGGACCAATTAATCCAACAATTTCACCTGCTTTTACTTTAAAACTAATATCATTAACGGCAACTAGTCCACCAAACTCTTTACGTATTTTATCTACATCAAGTACCACATCTCCTTTTTCAGGACGTGGGCGTTGCGTTAACGCTGGTGCTTGCTCATTAAAACGTAAATTAGTATTGACTGACGCGGTTTTATCACCAAAGATTTTATTCACACCACGAGCCAAGATTGGCCATAAACCATCTCGAGCATGATGCAAAATCAGCAACCATCATAAATTCCAAAAATAACAATTTCAATCATTAACCTTTTCATCAAAGAAATAAGGTGTATATGCCTGAATTTGATCACGTAAAATAATAACTAGCGCAGCTCCTAAAATAGCTCCCCAGATACTAACAGAACCTCCAATAACGGCCATAAATACTGA
>NZ_AYSV01000085.1 GCF_000506865.1 Pelistega indica | reverse complement strand
CCCTGTTTACCTCAGTCATTGCTAATTCTTAGATTGACCATTAGGCAGGATAATGAATCGCCATCTCTATCACCGCTAACTCAGTGGCTTCGTCCACTCTATTTTTAAGGTTAGGCACCCGTCTATTACGATCAATGAGTGCCTCTATACCGCCTTCTTCAACCAATTCTTTATAGCGATAAAATGTATCCCTCGATACGCCCATAATTTTGCATGCTTGCGACACATTTTTTAATTGCTCTGCTAAATTAAGCAGTCCTGCTTTATGTTTAATCACATTATTGGTAGTATGTAACATGAGAGTTTCCTTTTGTTTGTTTAAAAGATTCGCACCTCTTATTCAAACGGGAAACTCTCTTTTTTGCAACTCATTTGTCAGATTTGGTCTGAACTTCTACAAATTACATCACTCATACTGTATAAACCAGTTGCTTTATCTCTTAAAAATTATAGAGGCTTTGCAACTACCTTGAGCATAGGTTGCTCGGCTAGAGGATTTGTGTGCAATTTCAATGCGTTCACCAGTACCGCAGAACATTACTGTATGTTCTCCAATAATATCACCACCACGAGCGACAGAGAAACCAATATGACCGTCCTGACGAGCGCCTGTGTGACCATGTCTTGCCCAGTCTGCGATATCATTGAGATTTTTACCCCATTCATTGGCAATGACCTCGCCCATGATGAGAGCAGTCCCTGAAGGTGCATCAATTTTATGCTTATGATGAACTTCGAAGATTTCTGCATCATAACCACTATTTAATAATTGTGCGGCTAACGCTAATAGTTTTAACGTCGCATTAACACCAATACTCATATTGGGTGCAAAAACAATAGCAATGTCTTTGGAGGCATCTTCAATGGCTTGTTTGCCTTGCTCATCAAAACCTGTTGTTCCAATAACCATTTTGGTTTTGTAATCACGGCAAGCTTTAAGATAAGTGAGCGTACCTTCTGGACGAGTGAAATCAATTAAGCAATCAGCATTCGCTAAAGCAGAAAGATCAGCAGTGATTAAGACGCCTGTTGTTTTGCCTAAAAAAGCCCCTGCATCTTGTCCTAAGTGATTACTTTCAGAATGATCAAGCGCAACACTTAACGTTAATTCAGGATGATTTAAGACAGCTTCAATAAGCATACGACCCATACGGCCATTAGCACCAGAAATCGCGATACGCATAATACGTCCTTAATGATAAAAAATGCAGGTATTTCTCCTGCATTTTGGATGGGTTTAAAAATTAAATTATTGCAATGGAGCTGTTTTAACAGTTTCTTCTGCATTGATAGTAGTAGAGTCAACGGGAGTCGTTTTTGTTTCTGTCGCTTGGGTATTAGGTCTCCAAAGCTGTTGAGTCTCATAATCTGATGGTTGGAAGTTTGGATGTTCATCGCCTTCCCAACGCGCTAGTAGTCCTTTTTGATTGAACCAGACAGAGAACTTAGTCAATACAGGGTCACCATAGCCAGGTTTGAAATAAAATGGATAATCCCAACGATCAGCATGGAAGATATCTGTTAAGGTAGGTGTACCAAGTGCATAGCGAACTTGTTCAGGTGTCATACCTACTTGCAGAAGTGCAATCTGATCTTCGGTAATCCAGTTACCTTGCTGAACAGGAGCACGATAAGGAAATCCCCATTTACCAGATGAACATGCGGTAAGTGCTGAAACAGCTAATAACGTGGCAACTAAGCCTTTGCGTAAAAGCAATGCAGAAAGTAGGTTATTCATAAGCTTGAATTGTTGAGATAAAATCTTAAAAAAAAGTTATTATATAAGTTCAACAGTAATTATAGAGTCTTTTAGATAAAATAATTATTGTTATGAGTTTAATCAGTAAATTTTTGTGAAAAGGCAATCTATGAGCGATCAAAGTGAATTGCAGAGTATGGGTTTAAAAGCCACGTATCCGCGTTTAAAAATTTTAGATATTTTTCGTAATACGACTGAACGCCATTTAAGTGCAGAAGATGTTTATCGTTTGCTTTTGAATGAGAAGGTTGAGATTGGTCTAGCAACTGTGTACCGTGTACTCACTCAATTTGAACAAGCAGGTATTTTAACGCGCAGTCAGTTTGATAATGGTAAAGCGATTTTTGAACTAGACGAGGGTGATCATCATGACCATCTGGTCTGCAATGCTTGTGGTAAGGTAGAGGAGTTTACTGATCCCGATATCGAAGAAAGACAACATGAGATTGCTAAGCAAAAAGGGTTTACATTAGCAAGTCATGCCTTGGTTCTTTATGGTATTTGTTCTGATTGTTCAAACAAAATTAGAAAATAACCTCATAAGCTACTGAGTCATTAAAAACTACTCAGTAGCATGCGAAAGCATTTCTCTGGCGTGGTCAAGACTTGTCTCAGTAATATTCACGCCACCCAACATACGTGCAATTTCTTGAGTACGTCCTTCTATTGTTAATGGCTTAATCTGAGAAACGGTGTGCCCCTCTTTTTGCTGTTTACTTACTTGGAAATGTTGATGTCCACAAGCGGCCACTTGCGGTAAGTGAGTAACACAAAGTACTTGATGGGTTTTGCCTAATTGACGCAATAACTGTCCCACGACTTCAGCAACGGCTCCGCCAATACCAGTATCGACCTCATCAAAAATTAATGTAGGAACCTGATGAGCCTGATTAGACATCACAGATAAGGCGAGTGAGATACGAGCCAATTCACCACCTGAAGCAACTTTATTCAATGCTCTAGGCGTTGTGCCTGCATGACCTGCGACGTTAAATTGAATGTTTTCTAAACCGTAGGCACTAGGCTTGATATCTTGTAGTTCGATCTCAAATTTACCGCCTTGCATGGCAAGTGTCTGCATTGCTTGTGTAACATTTTTGGCTAAGCTATTTGCAGCTTGTTGTCGAGCCTGTGTGAGTTGCTTGGCGACAGTAAAATAGTTTTGTTGCTCTATTTTTACTTGTTTTTTTAATGCGTCTATATCGACCGTTTGATTAATTTTATCAAGCTCTTCTTGTAAGTATAGTTTATGTATATATAGATTTTCTGGTTCAATTTTGAACTTTTTAGCCAAATCAAACATAGAGCGCATACGTTGTTCTGTTTGCTCTAGACGTGATGGGTCTAAATCCAAACGATTGAGATAAGCATTTAAATCAGAGGCTGCTTCCACACATGTGATGCGTGCAGATTCTAATGTTTCATAGATACTCGCTAATTGAGAGTCTTTATTCGCCAGTTGTGAAATACGGGCACAAGCATGAGAGAGTTCACTGCAAATGGATTGTTGGTCATTATCTAATGCATTAAGTGTTTGTGCAACGCCTTCCATCAGTGCTGAGGCATGAGCTAAGCGATTATAGTCACTGTCGATTTGAGCCCATTCTTCTTTACCGGGATTCAATTGTTTGAGTTCACTTAATTGCCACTCTAAGCGTTCACGAATATGTTCTTGTTGCTCTAAATTGGTAATGGCATTATCCATAGTCTCTTGTGCTTTTTGCCATAACTGCCACGCTTGTTGAACTTGTTTAACAAGTGCTGTATGGCCTCCCTGTGCATCAAGCATAGTGCGTTGTGCATTTGGCTTTAATAATAATTGATGTGCATGTTGTCCATGAATATCAATTAGCATTTCAGAGAGTTCTTTTAATTGTGTCAAAGTGGCAGGCGTACCATTGATAAAAGCTTTGCTTTTACCTTGATTATCCAAAGTACGTCTAAGGACTAATTCATCAGTATCAATATCTTGATTGTTAAGCCATTGTGTCACTTTTTCAGAGGTTTCAAAAATGGCACTAATATCTGCTTTTTGAGCGCCTTCTCTGACCATATGAGCATCACCTCGTTGTCCTAATGTCAGGGATAGGGCATCAATGAGAATCGATTTTCCTGCACCAGTCTCACCAGAAAAAACAGTAAACCCTTTTGAAAAAGAAATATCAAGTTTTTCAACAATAACAAAATCACGGATATGTAGTGAAAGTAACATAGTCGTCTAGTAGATAAAAACAATACACTTAAGGTTTATCAGAAACTTCTGGCATGATATTCCAGTGAAGCTTTTTGCGCAAAGTCGAAAAATAACTATAACCAAAAGGATGTAAAAATTGCACCTTATGAGAGGCTTTTTTGATCATGATTTTATCGCCTGCTTTTAAGTCAGACCATGTTTGCATATCAAAGTGTACGCTTGCAGAACCACCAGAGCGACTAATATCTGATAAGGTAAGGGTTAGCATACCAGATGAAGGGACAGCAATTGGTCTATGCGATAGGGTTTGAGGGGCAACAGGGACTAATAAAAAGGCTTCAACCATAGGGTGAATAATAGGACCATTAGCGGAAAGAGCATAGGCGGTTGAACCTGTAGGGGTCGAAACAATTAAGCCATCGGCACGTTGGCTATACATATGTGTATTATCGTAGTCCACTGAAATTTCAATCATTCCACCTCGTCCGGAACGACTTAATACAATATCGTTAAGGGCTAAATCAGTTGTTAAGACTTTTTTATCACGGATAATCGAGCCTTCGAGTAGAGTCCGTTTTTCAATAGTGAATTTGCCATCTAATACGGATTTAACGGCATTGATGGAGTCATTAACAGGGATATCTGTGATAAATCCCAAACGTCCATGGTTGATGCCTAATAAAGGAACAGCATATTTACATAAATCTCTCGCTGCACCAAGCATAGTCCCGTCACCACCCATCACAATGACCAAATCAGCTAATTGACCTATCTGATCCAACGAACCTGTTTGGTATTCTTTTACTCCTGTGTTGAGGGCGGTATCTTTTTCAATAATCACGCGAATATTTGCTTGCTCCAAAACTTGCGCTAATTCGCGTAAAGGGGCATCCATACCAGAATCTTTATAACGTCCAATAAGAGCAACTATTGAAAAATGCATAGGTAAACCATATAAAATAAGTAGAATGAAAGTTCTTTATGTTGTTATTGTACTGATGTTTTAGAAATTTCATAAACTCTACGATAAAAAAATCATATTTATTCGGATAGCCATGGACGAACGATCAAATCATTTATTAACTGCTTTAATTGAACGCTATATTGAGGACGGTCAACCAGTCGGCTCAAAAGCGCTAGCCGGCTTATTTAAGCTTTCACCTGCAACTATTCGCAATGTGATGGCAGAGCTAGAGGCGCAGGGGTTAGTGCATAGTCCCCATACTTCAGCAGGTCGAGTGCCTACGCCCAAAGGTTACCGTATATTTGTGGATAGGCTATTAGCGGTTAAATCATTTAGTACAGAATACTCAGACGAATTAAGCCATGCTTTTACGGATAATTCACCGAGCCAGGCATTAAATACAGCGGCTACCCTAATGTCCAATTTGACTCAGTTTGCTGGAATAGTGGTAACGCCACAACGTTCGCAAATTTTCAGGCATATTGAATTTATTCGTTTATCCGAAAAAAGAGTGTTGTTAATCATCGTCACGCCAGAGGGTGAGGTACAAAATAGGATTTTGAGTGTAAATAAAAACTATTCGGAAGCTGAGTTGATGAATGCGTCCAATTTTTTTAATCAGCATTTTTCAGGAAAGTCATTTCAGGTGGTCAAACAAGAATTAGCAGCTCAGCTTAAGCTTTTACAGGAAGATATTTCCAATTTGATGCAGGCAACCATTGAATATGCCGATG
Organism: Pelistega indica; assembly: GCF_000506865.1. Taxonomy (GTDB): domain Bacteria; phylum Pseudomonadota; class Gammaproteobacteria; order Burkholderiales; family Burkholderiaceae_B; genus Taylorella; species Taylorella indica. The sequence continues at coordinate 25,580 of NZ_AYSV01000085.1, read as the reverse complement.
AGTATCGCACAGATAATATGTTGGTGTCAGGGGAGCGACATTTATTAAATATTTCTGATATTGCGTCAGATATGAATCGTCTAAAACAGACATTTTCGCTTTTTGAAGAAAAAACAGAGTTGATGCAATTATTAGATTTATCTTCTCATTCGCAAGGCGTGCAGATTTATATTGGTGGTGAGTCACACTTAGTTCCTTTGGAAGAGTTGGCAGTTGTGACAGCACCTTATGCAGTTGATGGTAAAATTGTGGGTTCGTTAGGCGTGATTGGTCCTAGTCGTATGTCTTATGATAGGGTAATTCCTATTGTAGATATTACCGCCCGCTTATTATCAAATGCATTGAGTCAATAGAATAGTTATGAATACAACGCCTATAGGTGTCTTGTTGGTTAATTTAGGCACACCAGAAAGCTTTCAAGTTAAAGATATTCGTCAATATCTAAAGCTTTTCTTATCTGATCCTCGGGTAGTCGAGTTGCCTAAATGGTTGTGGCAACCAATTTTACGAGGATTGATTCTTCCGTTTAGAGCCCCAAAATTGGTACATAAATACCGTAGCATTTGGCTGAAAGATGGATCGCCATTATTTGTTTATACTCAAGCACAAGCTAAGGCATTGCAGCAAGAGCTTGCAACTGAAAATGTTGTGGTAGATATGGCTATGCGTTATGGGAATCCGGACTTGGGAAGTGCAATAGAACGATTAAAAAAACAAGCCTGTGAGCGTATTCTTATTGTTCCGATGTACCCTCAGTATGCGGCAAGTACGACAGCGACGTTATTTGACCGAGTGGCTGAGCTTTCTAAGACGTGGCGTGAACAGCCTGACTATCGATTTATTAAACGGTTTTGCGCTCATCCTGATTATATTCAAAGTCTATCTACTAAGATTGCTCGGTACTGGGATAAAAACGGTACACCACAACGGTTATTATTGAGTTTTCATGGTTTGCCACAACGGGCTGTGGACTTGGGGGATCCTTATCAACAAGATTGCCAACAAACAGCTGCTTTGTTAAGAGACGCATTATCCGTTTATAATGTGCCCATAGATATTAGTTTTCAAAGTCAATTTGGTAAGGCAAAATGGATTGAGCCAGCGACACAAGCAGTACTTGAGGCTTATCCATCTCAGGGGATAAAACAAGTTGATGTGATATGTCCCGGATTTGTCGCCGATTGTCTTGAAACCCTAGAAGAAATTCAATTGGGATGTGCAGATGCTTTCAAACAAAAAGGTGGAGAGCAATTTCGTTATATCCCCTGTTTAAATGATGACCCAGAATGGATAAAGGCGCTAGCGAATATAGTGCGTGAAAGGCTGGGTTCTTGGTCTTAATTTGTAAGGAATTAGAGTATGTTAAGAAAAAATCCTCGAGGTGATTACCCAGAAGTTCATGAAACAGCTTTTGTGGATCCTACAGCGGTATTGTGTGGTTTAGTTAAAGTGGGTGCCAATGTATTTATTGGTCCATATGCTGTTATTCGTGCTGATGAGGTTGATGAGAATGGAGATATGGATCCGATTGTGATCGGTGCTAATTCAAATATTCAAGATGGTGTGGTGATTCATTCTAAAGATGGTGCAGCAGTGATTATTGGTGAAAACACGTCTATTGCACATCGTTCTATTGTCCATGGCCCTTGTGAAGTGGGGAATAATGTATTTATTGGATTTAATACTGTTTTATTCAATACCAAGGTGGGAAGTAAAGCGGTTATTCGTCATAACTGTGTTGTTGATGGGCATGAGATTCCTGATTCTTTCTATTTACCTTCTGCAACCGTTGTAAGCAAAGCGACTGATTTGGATGAGCTAGTAACTGTGCCCGAGGAAGCTAGAGAATTTTCAGAGTCTGTGATGTTAACCAATGTAAGTTTTGCAGCAGCTTATCGTAAAGTACAAAATACCTTCTAACATAAAGTGGTGCATTTTACCCAGATATTTTTCTGGGTAAAATCTATTTACTAAAGAGATTAATTCGATTCTCTTGATATTTTTATTATTGCCTCCATATAAAAGGAAGTGACTATAATTGTGTGGAGAAAATAATGACTCAAGAATCAAATACACCTAGTGATGATTTAGAAAAGCAACCAGAAGCTGAAGTGCCTGCTGTAGAAGAAACTACTGATGAAGTCGTCGATAGTGTAGGTGCTGATAGTGAAGAACAAAAATTAATTGGTGAGTTACAAGAACAAGTCTTATCACTAAAAGATCAAGTATTACGTGCCCACGCTGAGATGGAAAATGTACGCCGTCGTTCACAAGAAGAAGTGACTAAAGCACGCAAATTTGGTATTGAGTCTTTTGCAGAAGGCTTAATTCCTGTCAAAGATAGTTTGGAAGCAGCACTAGCTGTTGAGAATCAATCGTTTGATGCTTTAAAAGAGGGTATGGACACAACATTGCGTCAATTAGCGTCTGCTTTTGAACGTAACTATCTTAAAGAAATAGCCCCTGCTGTAGGTGATAAATTTGACCCCAATGTGCATCAAGCTATTTCATCTATCCCTAATAGTGATGTAGAAGCGAATGGTGTGGTACAAGTCTTACAAAAAGGCTATACCATTTCTGAGCGTGTATTACGACCAGCGTTGGTTATTGTGTCTGCTGGCTAAGAAAAAAACCATGTCTCATTTGACTCTAAAAAGACTGATAGATAAGTGATAGCATATTGTTTTCGGGCATGCAGTTTTTTGTCATAGTAATCTTTTAAGTTTTTAGGTAGAAAACCTGTATGTCAAAATCAAATAGAGAAGACTGCCTGACATCCGAGACGTTTTTTCAAACGTTTGCTATGAAGAAGGCAAATAGTGAGACATTAGACCAGTTGCTTCTTCAAGAGAAGGAGCAGCTGGTCTGTTTATTTTTATGGGGAGACAATTGCTATAACTGCAATGTGTTCAAACAATCAGCTTTGACTATGCCATCTGATATAAAGGCATTGCCCATTCGATGGTTAGAAGCAAATGTTTATGAAGATGTCGCGTTGGGACGTCGATTTGCGCTGCATGGCATACCCACATTTATCTTTTTTTATCAACAAAAAAAGCTTGGAAAAGTTTCTGGGTGGCATGGCTTAGCGTATTTTCAGGAAGTGATTCAAACTATTCAAAAAAAATTCAAAATAACCCTTGAAAAAGAATTACCTTCCCTTATATAGAGTCCATAGACAGGCGAGATTGATTTCTCGATAACAGATTTAATACATTTAAAGGTACATTAAAATGGCAAAAATTATTGGTATTGACTTAGGTACAACAAATAGCTGTGTAGCTTTATTAGATGGTGACCAAGTTAAAATTATTGAAAACTCAGAGGGTGCTCGTACAACACCTTCAATCGTTGCTTATGCAGCAGACGGTGAAGTGTTAGTTGGTGCCCCAGCAAAACGCCAAGCGGTAACTAATCCAAAAAATACAATTTTTGCGGTTAAACGTTTGATTGGTCGTAAATTCTCAGACAAAGAAGTTCAAAAAGATTTGGACTTAATGCCTTATGCTATTTCTGCCGCTGATAACGGTGATGCATGGGTTGAAGCTCAAGGTAAAAAATTAGCACCTCAACAAGTTTCTGCTGATATTCTACGCAAAATGAAAAAACAGACAGAGGATTTCTTAGGTGAAGAAGTCACTGAAGCTGTTATTACTGTTCCAGCTTACTTTAACGATAGCCAACGTCAAGCGACAAAAGATGCTGGTAAAATTGCTGGTCTAGAGGTTAAACGTATTATTAACGAACCAACAGCAGCGGCATTAGCATTTGGTCTAGATAAAGCAGGCAAAGGTGATCGTAAGATTGCTGTGTTTGACTTAGGTGGTGGTACATTCGATATCTCTATTATCGAAATCGCTGACGTGGATGGTGAAAAACAATTTGAAGTATTATCAACAAACGGTGATACTTTCTTGGGCGGTGAAGATTTTGACCAACGTATTATTGATTACATCATCTCTGAGTTCAAAAAAGAACAAGGAACAGATTTATCAAACGACGTATTAGCATTACAACGCCTTAAAGAAGCAGCAGAAAAGGCAAAAATTGAATTGTCTTCAAGTGCTCAAACAGAGATTAATTTACCGTACATCACAGCTGATGCATCAGGTCCAAAACACCTTAATTTAAAAATTACTCGTGCTAAGTTAGAAGCATTAGTAGAAGATTTAATTGAGCGTACTATTGAACCTTGCCGTGTAGCGGTTAAAGATGCAGGTATTAAGGTAAGTGATATCGACGACGTAATTTTAGTCGGTGGTATGACACGTATGCCTAAAGTACAAGAAAAAGTTAAAGAGTTCTTCGGTAAAGACCCACGTAAAGACGTAAACCCTGATGAGGCTGTTGCAGCGGGTGCGGCTATCCAAGGCTCTGTTCTTTCAGGTGACCGTACTGACGTATTGCTTTTAGACGTAACACCATTATCACTAGGTATTGAAACACTAGGTGGTGTGATGACTAAAATGATTAAGAAAAATACAACGATTCCTACTCGTTTCTCTCAAACTTTCTCTACAGCAGAAGATAATCAACCTGCAGTAACGATTAAAGTTTATCAAGGTGAACGCGAGATGGCGGTTTACAACAAAGGTCTTGGTGAGTTTAACTTAGAAGGTATTCCACCAGCACCACGTGGTTTACCACAAATCGAAGTAACATTTGATATTGATGCTAACGGTATTTTACATGTATCTGCGAAAGATAAAGGTACAGGTAAAGAAAACAAAATTACGATTAAAGCTAATTCTGGTCTTTCTGATGAAGAAATCCAGCGCATGGTAAAAGATGCTGAAGCTAACGAAGCTGAAGACAAACGTCTAGCTGAATTAGCACAAGCTCGTAACCAAGCAGATAGTTTAGTTCATGCTACTCGTAAGTCATTAACTGAATATGGCGATAAGCTAGAAGCTTCAGAAAAAGAGGCTATCGAAGCAGCTATCAAAGAGGTAGAAGAGGCCATTAAAGGTGATGATAAAGCAGCGATTGATGCGAAAGTTGAAGCACTAGGTACAGCTTCTCAAAAATTAGGTGAGAAAATGTATGCAGATATGCAACAACAAGCAGCACAAGCTGAACAAGCAGGTCAGCAAGCACAACCAGCAGATGAAAACGTGGTTGATGCAGACTTTAAAGAAGTGAAAAAAGAAGACTAAGGTTTTCGAATGTACTAAAAATACCCGATCTGGCTGATAAGTGCTAAGGTCGGGTATTTGTTTAAGATTTTATTTTTAAGGGCGTAATAATTAATGGCAAAACGTGATTATTATGAAGTATTGGGAGTAGCAAAGGGGGCAAGTGAAGATGAGCTAAAAAAAGCTTATCGTAAACTAGCGATGAAATATCACCCAGATCGCAATCCTGATAATAAAGAAGCAGAAGAAAAGTTTAAAGAAGTGAAAGAGGCTTATGAGACTTTATCTGATTCTTCAAAACGACAAGCCTATGATAGATTCGGCCATGCTGGCGTTGATCCTAACCAAGGTATGGGTGGTATGGGCGGCATGGGTGGTGCTGGTAGTTTTGGTGATATGTTCGGCGATATTTTTGGCGATATTTTTGGTGCAGCAGGGCGTCGCTCAGCAGGGCCACAAGTTTATCGTGGTGCCGATCTAAAATATAGCCTTGAGATTACATTAGAACAGGCGGCTAATGGCTATGATACTGAAATCCGTATTCCTAGTTATGAGGAATGTGGTACTTGTCATGGTACAGGTGCTAAACCCGGTACAGAGCCTATCACTTGTCGTACATGTAATGGTACTGGTCAAGAGTTTATACAACAGGGCTTTTTCCGTGTTCAACAGACATGCCATACTTGCCATGGAACTGGTAAAGAGATCAAAGAACCTTGCAGTACTTGTCATGGTGAAGGTCGTATTCGTAAAACCAAAACATTGGCGGTTAAGATACCAGCTGGTATTGATGATGGTATGAGAATTCGTTCAGCAGGTGACGGTGAGCCAGGGATTAATGGTGGACCTCCAGGTGACTTATATGTAGAAGTTCGCTTGAAAAAACATCCTATCTTTGAGCGTGACGGTGAAGATTTACATTGTGAGGTTCCACTACCATTTACGACTGCGGCGTTGGGGGGAACTCTAGAAGTGCCTACACTAGGTGGTAAAGGGGAAATTTCGATTCCTGAGGGTACACAAACAGGTAAGACTTTCCGTTTACGTGGTAAAGGTATTAAAGGAGTACGTTCAGGTGTGGCAGGGGATTTATACTGCCATGTCTTTATCGAAACACCTGTGAAATTGACAAGTAAACAAAAAGAGCTTTTAAAAGAATTACAAAATTCCTTGAGTGAAGATTCTGGTAAACATTCACCTCAAAATAAGAGTTTTGCAGATAAAGTAAAAGACTTTTTTAGTTAAAAATAGTAGCTAATTACTTAGCACATAATTAGAGACCCATATAGATGATTATTTTCCTATATGGGTTCTTTTTTCGTAGTATATGATTTACCTGTTCTGGATTCTATAAAGCATACTTTTTAGAAGAAAGATTAGGCAAAATCCCCTGCATAGGCTGTACTCATCTCATTAAAGTTTAAATAGTCTCTAAAGGCGGCATTCACGTCTTCCACACTAAGTGCTTTAATGCTTTGCTCAAATTTGGCATTCCAATGAAAATCTCGCCCACTTTCTAAATAACGTAGCCAAGTTGAACTAACAACAGAATCTTGTGTACGAGCTAATGATCGAATATTAATGATGGATTCAATGCCTTGTGTAACTTCTTCAACAGAAAACCCATCACGATAAAGTTGTTCAAAGGTATCGGTAAGTACTTGCTTTAGGGTATCACGGTTGTTAGGTGAATAAATTGCTTGAATTGTCCATTCGGCAGAGGGCTCAAAAGAAGATGCATTAATGCTACTATTGATACTATAAGAGAGCCCCTTGTCAGCGCGAACAGCTTTGAATAGACGAGAGGTTTCATTACCACCAATTAAATGGTTTGCCATTACCAAGGCAGGGAAATGGGGATGAGTATTTTGAATAGGTAAATAGAGTTTACCTATGAATACTGCATTTTCTTTGTCTGGCGTCTTAATAATAAACTCTTTTCTTGGGAATTTATCATAGGGGTCAGGCATATAGTGGTAAGTTGGTGCTTTAGGCCATTTACTGAGAGTATCTTTAATTGTTTTGAGGGTTTGCTTAGCCTCAAAGCTACCAACAATAGCAATATCAATATCGCCAGCACCAAAATTAGTCTGTCTAAAAGACAAGAGTTGTTCGCTACTGATGGCTGCTACCGCCGCTATTTGCTCCTCAAAGGTCATTGCATAACGGAAATCATCTTTCTCATAATGACTTAAGTAACGATTTAAGGTGTGGGCAGCTTTAGCACCTGGTTCAGAGGAACTTGCTTGTAATGTTTGTGTGACTTGCTTTTTGAACTCATTTAGCTTATTCTCAGGGTAAGTTGCTTCTTGGATAAGATAGAAGCTAAAGTCCAATAATTGATCCAAATAGTCACTCGTTGTGGTGAGTGAAGCCACTAATTGATTGGCACTGATGTGATAGCTTAGCGAACCATTGAACGCATCTATTTGATCTTGAATTTGTTGTTGATTAAAGTTTTTTGCTCCCATCGTAATCATGGTTGCCGCAAGACCTGATAAGGTCGCTTGATTGTGTAGGCGATCTAATGCTGAAAATTTGATTCTGTATTTTGCAAATACACGATTCCCTCTAGTGGGCTTTGGCAATAACGCATAGTGAATTGTCCCATTATCAAGCGCTAAGGTACCTTTAAGCGTTTTTTCCTGAATATGTTCAGCTGATGTATCAAACGCGTCAATCAATTGATGTGTAGAATCTCCTTTATAGTTAGCAAACATATCGTTGAAATCAGGAAGCTCAATTTTTGGTGCACGTTTGATAGGCTCTGCTGGAATGTATTGTCCACTAGTACGATTGCAAGCAACAAAATATTTTTCAGCCGCTTGTTGAACTTGTTCGAGAGTTGTTTCTTTTATGCGATCTCTTTCTAAAAATAATAACCGCCAATCACCCGCAGCAATAGCTTCACTGATACTGATGCCGAGTTGTTCTGTATTGGCAAACAGTTTATTCCATTGATTTAACCAATACGTTTTGCTGCGATTAAGTTCTTCTTGAGTAAAGGGTTCATTAGCAAGATTCTCAAGAATGTGATTAAGTGTTTGTTGGCTTTCATCAATGAGTGATGAATCACTTAATTGAGCTCCAAAAATTGCTAAACCAGTACTAAATTGAGTACTAGACACACCAAAGGTATTGGATACGAGTTGTTTATCCTGTACTAAATGGCGGTAGAGGTGTCCGGATGGGCGATCACTGAGCATATTGATAGCCATATCTAGAGGGGCATAATCACTATGACTAGAAGGAGGGATATGATAAGCACTACCAATAGCAGGCATTCCCCCCGTTTTACGTAAAATAATATTTCTTTCACCGTCTTGTATAGGCTCAGCTGTAATATAGTTAGGTTGTATACTGGGTGGCTTTGGAATGCTAGAGAAAATGTCTACCACCAAAGCCAGAGTTGGCTGTATGTCAAAATAACCACTAATTGTTAAGGTAGCATTATTAGGTTGATAATAAGTATGATAGAAGGCTTGTAGTGCCTCTACACTCATCGTTGTTAAATTATCAGGGGCACCAATTGTTGGAACTCCTTGGTTATTCCAATGATAAGCAGCAGCTCGAATACGTTGAAATAGTACTTGAATAGGATTGTTTTGAGAGCGCTCACGTTCATTTAGAACAATATCTACTTCTTTTTTTAGATTTTCCTCATTAATCTGCAAATGTTGCATGGTATCGGCTTGCCAGTGTAGATACCACGATAGGGTTTCATTATTTGTGGCAAATGAAGCATAGTAATTAGTTCTATCTGTGTTAGTGCTACCATTGGCACTTAGGCCTTTTTGAGAGAATAATTCAAGGGCATTAGGATAGTTTTTGCTTCCTCTAAATACTAAGTGCTCTAATAAATGAGCCATTCCCGTTTGACCATATTGTTCGTGTCTTGAACCTACACGGTAGGTCATATTTACAGTTGTGCTAGGTTTAGAAGAATCTGGAATAAGTAATAGCTGTAAACCGTTTTCTAGACGGTATTCTGTGATGCCTTCAATGGTTTGAATAGCTGTTATTGTTTGTTTTGCAAAAGCTATCATAAAAAATTATTAAAAAAATAGTTTAAATAGTAAATATAAAGATAGTTAAAAGCTAGAAGACTATTTTGAAAGTATCTTCATAGCATTTTCAATACCTTCTACTGTGGTTGGATACATTCTATTGTGCATAATATCTTGGATGACTTGATTAGAGTGTCGATAGCGCCAGTAACGTTCTGGTTCAGGATTTAGCCAGACATAGTTGGGCCAGGCAGTAATCAATCTGTTCAGCCACGTTTCACCTGTTTCTTTGTTATAGTGTTCCACAGATCCACCGGACTGTAGAATTTCGTAAACACTCATGCTTGCATCACCAATAAAAATAACACGCCAATCAGCATTAAATTTATTGAGTACATCCCAAGTGGATATATAGTCCCGTTTATTCTGAGCATTATAACGCCATAGTTTTTCATACACACAGTTATGAAAATAATAGACTTCCAGATGCTGGAACTCGCTACTAGCCGCAGAAAATAATTCTTCAATAAGTTGAATATGGTCATCCATGCTACCACCGATATCGAGTAGGAGTAGTACTTTTATCGAATTATGACGTTCAGGAATCATCTTTATATCTAGATAACCAGCATTTTGTGCGGTACTTTTGATGGTATTATCCAAGTCAAACTCTAATGAGGAACTATCTCGTGCAAAGCGCCGTAAGCGTCTCAGAGCTAATTTGAAATTTCGAGTACCTATTTCTTGTTGATTATCATAAGCTTTAAATTGTCTTTCTTCCCAGACTTTAATTGCTGTCCGATGACCAGCAGATTCCCCTCCAATGCGATAACCTTCGGGATGGTAACCACTATTGCCAAAAGGAGAAGTACCACCAGTACCTATCCACTTATTACCACCAGCATGACGTTCTTTTTGTTCCTCTAGTCTTTGTTTAAAGAGCTCTAATAGTTTTTCCCAACCATGTTTTTCAATCGCGGCTTTTTCTTCATCAGTGAGTTGTTTTTGAAATTCTTTTATTAACCATTCTATCGGAATTTCTTTACGCTGCTGAGATATAGATGCTTCAATTTTTTGTGCAAATAAGGCAAATGCTTGGTCAAATTTATCAAATTGACTCTCATCTTTAATTAAGATCAGACGTGCAAGATAATAGAAATCCTCTAGAGTAGGAGACATAATTGGACGACGTAAAGCATCCAGTAATGTTAAAAACTCTTTAACAGAGACAGGAATTTGTAGTTGTCGAAGATGGAAAAAAAACGCTAGCAACATGATAAGAGTTACTATTTTACTGTGGAGAATTTATGTTAAATAAACGGTCAAGTAACAACATATCTTGTTCGTTTTTAATTAAAGCACCACTCATTATTGGTCTATGTGCTGGTTTACTTAAATCATTGGCAGAAAAAGCACTAGCCATTAATAGAGAAATCCAGTCCAAAAATTCGGAGGTAGATGGTTTTTTCTTTAATCCAGGGATGGCTCTTAATTGGAAAAACTGTTGGCTTGCTATAGCTAATAATTCCTGATCTATATGCGGGAAATGTGTTAGCACAATTGCTTTAAGTGTATCGGCATCAGGAAAGTTAATATAGTGGAAAAAGCAACGACGTAAAAAAGCATCAGGTAGCTCTTTTTCATTATTAGAGGTAATAATCACCAGAGGTCTATGTTTGGCTTGTACAAACTCTTGAGTTTCATATACTAAAAATTCCATTTGATCTAATTCTCTGAGTAAATCATTTGGAAACTCAATATCCGCTTTATCAATTTCATCAATCAAAACAACACAAGGCTCATCAGCAGTGAATGCTTGCCACAATACTCCTTTTTTAATGTAGTTAGCAATATGGTGTACTTTTGCATCACCTAATTGCGAATCACGTAAACGAGAAACCGCATCATATTCATATAGGCCTTGTTGTGCTTTAGTCGTTGATTTAATCGGCCATTGTAGTAGTGTGCGTTTCAGAGATTGAGCGACTTCTTGAGCAAGCATGGTTTTACCCGTACCAGGCTCTCCCTTAATTAATAAAGGTCTTTGCAATTGCAGTGCCGCATTAACAGCCAGTTTTAAGTCCTCAGTGGCAATATAGTGTTCAGTACCATCAAAACGTGGTGTGCTATGTGTTGGCTGCATAAAGTTTCCTTAATGGTATTAATTAATGTTTATTGATTCTTTTTTGAAGTAGCTCTAAATATAAATTGTTATTTAAGGGTGTCCCCAAACGTTGTGATTCCCAGATAACCTGTCCAAGACATTCCATAATTTCGTGCATAGCCTCATGAGGGTTAGATTTTTGAGCTAGTTGTTCAAAAATGTTTTTGATGCCAGGAGGGCTATTGATGGAAATTTGTTCCTCAATAGCTAGGTGCATGGACAAATGTAGAAAAGGATTTGTTTGACCTTTGCTAATTGAAAACTCTTGTTCTTTGGCTTCTGCTGAGGATAAAAGGCTATGATATTCGGGATGTTCTAGTATCCATTTTAGGGCAATCGATTCAATAGGCGCTAAAACGCTTTTATTTTGATGTTTTTGCCAAGTGGATAAAAAAAATTCTCGAACCTGGTCTCGGGTAGGATTAAACATAACAGAGTATCAGCCTTATAAGGAATAAGAGTAAAATAGTAGCAATTAGGTTATTATAATGGAATCCTTAATTTTATGATTTTATGGGGAATACTGTGTCATATCAACATATTCAAGTACCACTAAATGGACAAAAAATAACTGTTAATGATGACGATACTTTATCAGTACCGTCAAATCCGATTATTCCCTTTATTGAAGGCGATGGTGTGGGTGTAGATGTCACACCAGTGATGATTGATGTGGTCAACGCTGCTGTTGAGAGAGCTTATCATGGCGAACGACAAATTCACTGGATGGAAATCTATGCAGGCGACAAAGCAATTAAAGTCTATGGTGAAAATGACTACTTACCTCAGGAAACAGTAGATGTTATTAGAGATTATGCTGTCTCTATCAAAGGTCCTTTGAGTACACCAGTTGGTGGTGGTATACGCTCTTTGAATGTCGCTATTCGCCAATCATTGGATTTATATGTTTGTTTGCGTCCGGTGCGTTATTTGAAAGGTGTTCCTTCGCCATTACTTCATCCTCAAAAAACAGATATGGTTATTTTTAGAGAAAACTCAGAAGATATTTATGCTGGTATTGAGTTTCAAGCAGGCTCTGAACAAGCCGCTAAATTAATAGAGTTTCTCACTAAAGAGCTAGGGGTTAATAAGGTTAGATTCCCAGCGACTTCGGGTATTGGTATTAAACCCGTTTCGCAAGAGGGTACCGAGCGCTTAGTGCGTAAAGCCATTCAATATGCTATTGACTTTGATAAGCCAAATGTGACGTTAGTGCATAAAGGCAATATTATGAAATATACGGAAGGTAGTTTCCGTGATTGGGGATATGCGTTAGCACAAAGAGAGTTTGGGGCAGAGGTGATTGATAATGGTCCATGGTGCCGCCTCAAAAATCCAAATACTGGTCGTGAGATTATTATCAAAGACGTGATTGCAGATGCGTTTATGCAGCAAATTTTATTACGTCCTGTCGAGTTTTCAGTTATTGCGACATTAAATCTTAATGGTGACTATATTTCCGATGCTTTAGCGGCTCAAGTAGGGGGGATTGGTATTGCGCCTAGTGCAAACTTATCAGCCAAGGTGGCGTTATTTGAATCGACTCATGGTACAGCACCACGCTATGCAGGTAAGGATTATGTGAATCCAAGCTCGTTAATTTTGGCGGCTGAAATGATGTTACGTCATATTGGTTGGATAGAGGCGGCAGATTTAATTATTAAATCAATGGAAAAAGCTATTCAGTCTAAAAAAGTAACTTATGACTTTGCTCGATTGATGGAAGGGGCGGCTCAAGTGAGTTGTTCTGGGTTTGGGCAGGTCATTATTAACCACATGAAAAATGATTGAGAATAAATAATGTCTGACTTTAGTATTGCTGCCTTATATAAATTTGTTGATTTGCCCGATTTTGAACAATTACAAGAACCGATTCAAAAAGTGGCAGATGATAATGATATTAAGGGTATTTTATTATTAGCTCGAGAGGGTATTAACGGTACCATAGCGGGATCAGCGCAAGGTATTGCTAATATGTTAGCGTACTTGCGTAGTAATCCTCGTTTGGCTGACTTAGTGCACAAAGAATCATACTCTGATGATAAAGCACCTTTCCATCGCTTACGTGTCAGGTTAAAGAAAGAAATTGTCACCATGGGACAACCTAATGTTAACGCATTAAATGCAGGTATTTATGTTAAACCAGAAGACTGGAATGCGTTGATTTCTGATCCTGATGTTGTCGTTGTGGATACGAGGAATGATTATGAGGTTGGTATTGGTACTTTTAAAGGTGCTATCAATCCTCATACGACTAGTTTTAGGCAGTTTCCTGATTGGGTTCAAGAAGAGGCAAAAGAGGGCGGTGTACTAGATAAGAAAAAAAACTAAAAAAGTAGCGATGTTCTGTACTGGTGGTATTCGTTGCGAAAAATCTACGGCTTATATGAAATCACAAGGGTTTGATGAAGTCTATCATTTAGAAGGAGGCATTCTAAAGTATTTAGAGACTGTTCCCGCTGAAAAAAGTCTTTGGGAGGGGCAGTGCTTTGTTTTCGATGATCGTGTATCTGTAGGTCACCAATTAGTGCCGGGTGAATATATTCAGTGCCGAGCATGCCGTCATCCGTTAAGCAAAGAAGATACAGCATCACCTTATTATGTACGTGGAGAAAGCTGTCCTTATTGCTATGACAAAATTAGTCCTGAACAGAAATCACGGTTTCGTGAGCGTCAAAAGCAAGTGGATTTAGCTAGATCTCGATCAGAATCTCATTTGGGCGCTAATATGCTAGAACAAATGGCTAAACGCAGGGCAGAAAAGGCACGTCAAAAAGAAATGGCTCGTCAGCGTAACCTGCAGACGAACAATGATAAGTAATTTCATATAAGTATTAACCCAAATAGGGAAAAACCTAGATGAAAATGTTGCTGTAAACTTGCATAATGAACACATGCAGGGGAGGAGACAAACTCTGCATTTAAGGAGAGTGGTACAAATAGTTCATCAGTAGTTATTTGTGCTGTGCAGTAGAGATGGCGACTAGTGTATGAGATTAATCATCAACTATCGTTCAAGCTAATAAATATAAACAAATTAAACAACGACAAAAAATGAACCCCATAGATTTTTATTTATGGGGTTCATTTTTTATTTATTTCATTCCTTATTATTTATTATTCAAGCATATTTAAAAATTATAACATTTAAAATATTAAATATGATGTAGTGTAAATAATCTGTCTTGAATCACGAAGTTATCACGTATTTACCAAGAAAGATTATCTATTAACTATATTATTATTTAGGAGCGAATAATGAGTAAATCTTATTTAGAAATTACCCAACGAGTGTCAAGCAATATGGGTAAATTACGCAAAGAAGTCCCTAGTGTCTTAAAGTCATTTAGTGACATGGCTGCTGCTTCTTTAGTAGATGGTGCGTTAAGCAAAAAAGAGAAAGAGTTTTTAGCTTTAGCTATTGCAGTGACTCAACGTTGTGATCCGTGCATTGGTTTTCACACTAAGGCATTAGCTAACTTAGGGGCAACGAGAGAGGAAGTAGCAGAGGCATTAGGTGTATGCGTGTATATGGGCGGTGGGCCTGCACTAATGTATGCAGCTGATGCTATGCAGGCTTTTGAAGAATTTACAAAGGCTGATTAATAACTCTGTATGGTTAGGCTTGACCTTGCTGAGTATGGAGGGTAATAAAGTAGCACTAGAGGCACAGGCTTTCTGTTTGTATGATAAAGTGATTTATTAAGTGATGATGAGGAAAGCCTGTCTGATAATATTAAATAATCGGAGGTAAATAGCTTACTTAATGCTCAACTACATTTAAGAGTAGAGCCAGTACTCCGGCAGCAATCAAAGGACCAACGGGAATTCCTTTAAAGAATGTTACGCCAATAACGGTGCCAATAATAAGTCCTGTAATAAGAGTAGGCTGTAATGTCATGAGACTTACCCCTTTGCCTCCTAACCAAGCAACGAAAATACCAACTACTATGGCTAGAATAAGCTTCCAATTAGTCACTAGTTCTAGTATGGGAGGGAGTTGTACTTTCCCTGATACGAGAGGACTTAGTACGCCTATGGTTAAAATAATAATGCCAATGCTTAAGCCATTGCGTGCAATCCAAGGAACATAGACCGATAGTGCGGTTTGTTGCATAATTAACAATACACAAGCAGAAATAGTGATGGCATTGTTATGGCTAATAACACCAAGAGCGATTAAGACGAGTAATAAGCCAGCTACTGAATCAAAATGAAAGTTAAACATATATTAGAACTACATAAATAAGGTTTCAAAAAAGAGGAATCAATTTTTACATAAAATTAATAATGCACCATCTCCTCCTAAGTTGTCAGGAGCGGTAACAAAAGCAGCTACTTTATCTAAGTCTTTTAACCATGAAATAACGCGTGGTTTTAGAACTGTTTCCCCTTCTTTTGAACCATAGCCTTTACCATGAATAATCATAAAACATTTAACATTGTGTTCAAAACAAGTATGCACAAAGCTATCAAAACGCTGTGTAGCTTGCTCTAGGTTAGAACCATGTAGATCTAGGGTTGCTTCAATCGGCCATACAAGTTGCTTTAGTTTTTTAATGACATCTTTCCCCATACCTGTAGAGAGAAAGTAGTGGCTATCATCATTTAGCATAGCGTGTTGTTTAGGTATAGGTGTTGTGGTGGCGGTTCTTGTTCTCTTAGGCAATATTGGTGTAGAGTTACCTTCGGCTTGTTCACGTTTGGCTCGATAATAGTCAGTATTTTTAAGGACACCGGCTTTACGATCAACACGATTGGTATTAGTCAGTGGAGTAACCCCTTTTACTGTTTGGTGAAACAGTTTGATATCCTCAGGACTCAGAGGAGGGGCTTTTCCCTCCTGAAGAGCTAATTGCTTTTGTTGCTCATGTTGTTGCTTTTGGTGCAATACCTGTTCTTTGGTAAATTGTTTTTGCAGTTTCTTAAGTGACTGCAAATCTCCTTTAATTGCTTTCATTTTCTTCTAACCAACGTTGAGCATCCAGTGCCGCCATACATCCAGTACCTGCGCTAGTAATAGCTTGGCGGTAAATAGTATCTTGTACATCGCCAGCGGCAAATACGCCAGGTACTGATGTCATTGTTGCTAAACCATCATGACCTGACTTAGTCAGAATATAGCCGTCTTTCATTGCCAATTGACCTTCGAAAATACTGGTATTGGGTGAGTGTCCAATGGCAATAAAGGCACCTGTTACAGGAATAGTTTCTAGTTCGCCAGTATCGGTATGTTTAATGCGAACAGCAGTTACTCCAGAGGAATCGCCTAAAATTTCATCAACAACGGCATTAAGACGTAACTCCATTGTATTGGTCTTAACTTTTTCCATCATTTTGTCAATCATGATAGGTTCGGCACGGAATTTATCACGACGATGAATGACATAGACTTTGCGTACGATATTTGAAAGATATAGTGCTTCTTCAACAGCTGTATTACCACCACCAACGACAACGACATCTTGATTACGATAAAAAAAGCCATCGCAAGTAGCGCAGGCGGAGACGCCTTTACCCATAAAGGCCTCTTCACTTGGCAAACCTAAATAGCGTGCAGAAGCACCTGTAGCAATAATCAGGCTATCACAGGTATAGGTATTACCCATATCAGAAGATAAGGTAAAGGGACGTTTGGATAAATCAATGTTTGTAATATGATCAAAAACAACGTTTGTATCAAAACGTTGAACATGTTTTAAAAAACGTTCCATTAGTTCTGGGCCTTGAACACCGTCAACATCAGCAGGCCAGTTATCAATTTCAGTGGTTGTCATCAATTGACCGCCTTGTGCTAAACCTGTAATTAGCATAGGTTTTAAATTGGCACGAGCAGCATAGAGTGCAGCCGTATAACCAGCAGGTCCTGATCCTAAAACGATTACTTTAGCATGTTGAGTAGTAGACATGGAATATTCACTCCTGAGAATGTTTTACATTCTTTGATAGTTGTTTAGTTATAATATAAAAAAGTAATTATAAATGAGTTTTATGGCACGTACTAAAAATACTTCTGAAAAACGTTACCCTCGTGGTGTAAGAAACGAACCCGAACAATCTCCAAAACCAAATCGTATCATCTCCATGATTGTGGAGGCGAAAGGGTTGATTTACCTTGCTATTACGGCAGCTTTAGCTGTATTGTTATTCTCTTGGGATATTAATGATCCAGGATGGGTAAGTACTACATCTAGTCCTAATCCAGAGGTTAAAAATCTGATGGGTAAATTAGGGGCGGTGACGGCTAATATTCTGTACTATGCAGCAGGGGCTTCTATTTGGTGGTTAGTCATTCTGGCTGCTCAGAGAACTTATGTCGCGTTTAAAAGTGTGATTAAGACTATTGTGATTGATCCTGAACAGGCAATTCCTGGTATTCGTTGGAATGTTTGGATTGGTTTTATCCTCGTGCTTCTTGGTTCAATGGGTATTGAGGCTAGTCAAGCACGTTTCTTTGAAATGGGGTTTCCTGGCGGTCCAGGCGGTATTCTTGGGCAAATGTTTGCCAGTTCGTTACAAACTTATATTGGCGTGGGACCTGCGGCAATCGTTCTCTTAGTGATGTTCTTATTAGGCTTAAGTTTATTTTTTAATTTCTCGTGGTTATCGTTAGCTGAGAAAATTGGTATGTTTATTCAAGGGGTAATCAATCGATTCGCTAACAAACGTGATGAGGAAGAAGATCGCAAGATTGGTGAGCAAGCAGCAGAAGTGCGAGCGACAAGTGTGGAGTCGCATAAAGTTGAGTTACCAGTCCATAATGAGCCAATACGTATTGAGCCTGCTATTAAACAAGTCAAACCTGCGACTCAAGTAACACAGCAAATTAAACAGCCTCAATTATTTACCGAACCAAAAGAAGCCGGACGCTCTGAGCTACCTTCTATTGAATTATTGGATCCACCGTCAGAAATGATTGAAACGGTATCGCCCGAAACTATTGAGTTTAATTCACGATTAATTGAGTTGAAGCTTAAAGATTTCAATGTAGAAGTAAAAGTAGTGGCCGCTCAAGCTGGTCCAGTTATTACACGCTATGAAATAGAGCCAGCGACAGGTGTTAGAGGGACAACAATTGTCAACCTCAGTAAAGACTTGGCTCGTGCACTAAGCTTAGTGCGTTTACGTGTAGTGGAAACCATTCCTGGTAAAAATCTTATGGGCATTGAGTTACCAAATCCGCGAAGACAGATGGTAAATCTATCAGAGATTATTGGCTCGGAGGTATATCACAATAGTAGTTCCTTATTAACTATGGTGCTTGGTAAGGATATTGCGGGTAATCCAGTCGTTGCAGATTTAGCGAAAATGCCTCACTTATTGGTAGCAGGGACAACAGGGTCTGGTAAATCAGTTGGTATTAATGCCATGATTTTATCGATTTTGTATAAAGCAGATCCAAATGAAGTGAAGTTAATTCTGATTGACCCTAAGATGTTGGAAATGAGTGTTTACGAAGGTATTCGCCATTTATTAGCGCCTGTGGTTACCGATATGCGACAAGCGGCTAATGCACTCAATTGGTGTGTAGCAGAGATGGAACGTCGCTATAAGCTTATGAGTAAGATGGGTGTACGCAATGTTGCCTCTTACAATAATAAAATTCGTGATGCGGAGAAAAAAGGGGAAAAAATTTACAACCCATTTTCATTGACACCAGAGGATCCAGAACCATTAAGCACTTTCCCATTAATTGTTGTCATCATTGATGAGTTAGCCGACTTAATGATGGCAATGGATAAAAAGAAAATTGAAGAATTAATTGCACGTTTGGCTCAAAAGGCTCGTGCAGCAGGTATTCATTTAATTCTAGCTACTCAGCGTCCAAGTGTCGATGTAATTACTGGGTTAATTAAAGCAAACGTTCCAACACGTATTTCTTTCCAAGTGTCGACTAAGATTGACTCACGGACTATTCTTGATCAGATGGGGGCAGAGTCCTTATTAGGTCAGGGTGATATGCTATATATGCCACCTGGATCAGGTGTGCCATTACGTGTGCATGGTGCTTTTGTGGATGATGATGAAGTTCATAGAGTTGTTGAGTTCTTAAAAACTCAAGGTGAGCCAGAATATGTTGAGGGCATTTTAGAAGGTGTGAGTTCTTCTGATAGTCTAGATGGTGTAGGTGGTGTCTTTGGCGGTGATGGTGAGAAAGATGAGCTTTATGATCAAGCGGTAGAAATTGTATTACGTACTCGTAAAGCATCTATTTCTTCTGTACAACGACACTTACGGATTGGTTATAACCGTGCGGCACGTTTATTGGAGCAAATGGAGGCTTCTGGTTTGGTTTCGCCTATGCAATCAAATAATAATCGTGAAATTTTAGTGCCTGCATCACAAAATGCTGAGGATTAACTTACTTTTATGTGAAATTACAAAGGAAATAATATATTAGGATTTAGTATCAAACCTGCGCGCCGAAAGTACGCTATTTTTAATAGTCTAAAATCATTTCATGATTGAAATAGTTTTTTGTTTTTACCTATAGGCAAAGGGTTAAAAATCAGTTAAAAAATAATTTTGACAGCTCCTTTAAGGAAATTGTTTACATGAAAAAAACAACACTTATTCTTTCTATTAGTGCGGCAGTGTTAAGCTCTAGTTTAGTATTTGCTCAAGAAGGAAAAATTAACGTTAATCCAGACTTATTGGCACCTAACTCTAGTTTACAAGTAGACTTAAGCAATGTAAGTTTTAATGAGATTCCAAAAGTAGAAAATAAAGTTAAAACAGATGCTCGTCAGCAATTGAATGACTTCGTTAAGAATATTAAATCGGCAACTGGGCAGTTTGCTCAAGCTACTGTCGGTGGCAAAAAAGCTAAGCCAGCAGAGTCTGGTGATTTTTCGTTTCAACGACCAGGTAAATTTGTATGGAATGTGACTAAACCATTGGCACAATCCATTATTTCAGACGGTCAAACAGTTTATCAATATGACCCAGATTTGATGCAAGTAACAGAGCGTTCGGCTAAAAATGCAGTAGGGGCGTCACCTGCATCAGTATTATTTGGTACAGGCAGCTTAGAGCAAAACTTTACGGTTAAAGTTTTACCTGCAAAAGATGGCGTTGAGTGGTTGCGTGCAACACCGAAGGTCTCTGATGCGGGAATGAAATATATGGATATTGCTTTTGCCAATAATTTGCCAGCTGAGTTAAAAATAGTGGATTCTTTTGGTCAAACAACAACGATCAAGCTACGCAATTTTAAAGCTAATGTTGCTATTCCTGCATCAAGCTTCAAATTTAATGCACCTAAGGGTGTTGACCGTGTTCGCTTAAATTAAATTCCTATGCAACAACAGGACGTAGATTTATTTTCGCAGAAATTGTTAAATGTTCCTTTAGCGGAGCAGCTGCGTCCTAAACATATTTCTGACGTTGTTGGTCAGACACATTTATTAGCAGAAGGTAAACCTCTACAAATTGCTTTCCAATCCGGGCGTCCTCATTCTATGATTTTTTGGGGACCACCCGGCGTGGGTAAAACCACGTTGGCTCGATTAATGGCAAATGGTTTTGATGCCCAGTTTATCGCTATATCTGCTGTTTTAGGTGGTGTTAAAGATATTCGTGAGGCTGTTCAAACAGCACAAATTGCTCAGTCACAGGGGCGAAAAACTATTTTATTTGTTGATGAAGTTCATCGATTTAATAAGTCACAACAAGATGCTTTTTTACCCTATGTAGAAAGTGGTTTATTTACTTTTATTGGTGCAACAACAGAAAACCCTTCGTTTGAGGTTAATTCAGCCTTATTGTCACGGGCTAGAGTCTATGTCTTAGAAGCCTTAAAACCAGAAGAGCTCAATATACTGATTGATAGAGCCTTAAATGTTGTGAATCAAACGCATCCCGAAACGCCTTTTATCATTGATGAAAAGGCAAGAGAATATTTGTGTTATTGGGCGGATGGTGATGGACGACGACTGATTAATGCGACAGAAGTGATTTTAGAATCTGCTCTCAATATGGGAGAATTTACCATCACTTCAGAATGGTTGGAAAAGTTTTTGCCTCAAAGTTTACGTCGCTTCGATAAGGGTGGCGATGCTTTTTATGATCAAATTAGTGCCTTACACAAGTCTGTGCGTGGTTCGAATCCTGATGCAGCATTATATTGGCTGACACGGATGCTAGATGGAGGGGCTGATCCTAAATATTTGTCTAGGCGTATTATTCGTATGGCATGGGAAGATATTGGATTAGCCGATCCTAGGGCGATGCAGATTGCTAATGATGCAGCAGCAACTTATGAGCGATTAGGGAGTCCAGAAGGGGAGTTAGCATTGGCTCAAGCAGTTATTTACTTGGCTATTGCGGCTAAGAGTAATGCTGGGTATATGGCTTATAATCAGGCAAAAGCCTTTGTGCAAAATGATAAATCACGTTCAGTGCCTATCCATTTGCGAAATGCCCCTACTAAATTAATGAAAGAATTAGGGCATGGTAAATCGTATCGTTATGCTCATGATGAACCTAATGCCTATGCTGCGGGAGAAACTTATTTGCCTGAAGGTATGGATAATCCTCATTGGTATAGACCTGTCCCACGTGGTTTAGAGATTAAAATAGCTGAAAAATTAGCCTTGTTAGAACAATGGGATCAAGAAGCTCGTAAAAATAATAAATCCTAAAATCTTTTTTATTGTTTGTTCACTATTTAGCTCGGTTACAATAATACCGTTAATATTTTTAGATAGGTTGTATGATGCAAGCACAGCAGTTTGCAAGTGATAATTATGCGGGTATTTGTCCAGAAGCATGGCAAGCAATGCAGGCTGCCAATGGGGGATCCGCCATCGCCTACGGTGATGATGAATGGACAGAAAAAGCATCTGATGGTTTTCGTCAATTATTTCAAACAGATGCAGAGGTATTTTTTGTTTTTAATGGGACAGCAGCTAACTCACTTGCCTTAGCTGCTTTATGCCAATCGTACCATAGTGTTATTTGTAGCTCTTTTGCTCATGTTGAAACAGATGAGTGTGGGGCGCCTGAATTTTTTTCTAATGGGTCTAAATTATTAGTAGCGCCCACGACTGATGGTAAATTAACCCCTGAAGTGATTCGTCAGTTGGCACTGAGTCGTACGGATATTCATTTTCCAAAACCAAGAGTAGTAACGATTACTCAGCCAACAGAAACAGGTCTGGTCTATACCGTTGAAGAAATTAAGGCCATTTCTGCTGTATGTAAAGAATTAAATTTACGCCTACATATGGATGGGTCAAGGTTTGCTCATGCATGTGAGTTTTTAGGTTGTGAGCCTGCTGATATTAGTTGGAAAGCAGGTGTTGATGTACTTTGCTTTGGTGGTACGAAAAATGGCATGGCTGTAGGTGAGGCGGTGTTATTTTTTAACAAAGAGTTAGCCGAAGATTTTGATTATCGTTGTAAACAAGCAGGTCAGTTAGCCTCAAAAATGCGTTTCTTAGCAGCACCTTGGGTTGGTATGTTGGAAACGGGGGCATGGTTGAAGAATGCACAACGTGCAAATCAATCGGCTCGTTATTTGGCTGAAAATATTAAAAATTGTCCCGGTATACAATTGATGTTTCCCGTTCAAGCGAATGGTGTATTTGTAAGTGCTAGTGAACAAGTACTCGAAAAATTACGAACCAAAGGTTGGCGTTTTTATACCTTTATTGGTGGAGGGGCTCGCTTTATGTTTGCTTGGGATGCTCAACAAGAACGAATTGACCAACTTATCGCGGATATTAAATCAGCGAGTCAAGAAGTATAATAATCGTTATACAGTTTAACTTTAAATTAATGTGGATATAGAAAAATGTTAGATCCTGTTTTATTGCGTAAAGATATTCAGTTTGTCATTGCTCAATTAGCCCGTCGAGGTTTGTCTTTTGATGTAGAGCGTTTTAATCAATTAGAAGCTTCGCGCAAAGAAGTACAAGTTGAAACAGAAAATTTACAAGCTAGTCGCAATGCATTGGCTAAAGAAATTGGTAAATTGAAATCGCAAGGTCAGGATGCTAGCGAAATCATGGCTAAGGCGGCTGCCATACCAGATCAATTAAAACAATTAGAAGAAAAATTATCGAGTATTAAAAATGAGTTAGATGCTTGGTTGATGACAATTCCTAACTTGCCACATGAATCTGTGCCTATGGGTAAAGATAGTGATGAAAATGTGGAGCAACGTCGTTGGTTCCCTGATGGGGGGTATCAGTCTAATCGAGAGCCAGAAGCTTTTGCGTTTGAGGTTCAAGATCATGTTTCATTAGGTGAAAAGCTAGGTTTGGAGTTTGATACGGCGGTAAAACTGTCTGGTTCTCGTTTTGCGTTTATGCGTGGTGCAGTTGCTCGACTCCATAGAGCATTAGCACAATTTATGCTGGATACGCATACTTCTTTACATGGTTATACAGAATGCTATACGCCATATATTGTTAATGCTAGTACCCTGTTTGGTACAGGTCAATTGCCTAAATTTAAAGAAGATATGTTCTGGGTAACTAAGGGTGGGGACGATGTCGATGAAAATGGTCAAGTTGTTCCGAAAGAGGAGCTTTATCTCATTTCAACCTCTGAAATTACACTAACAAGTACGGTTAAAGATAGTATTGTTGCTAGTACTGATTTGCCTATTCGTTTGACAGCGCATAGCCCTTGCTTCCGTTCTGAAGCGGGAAGTGGTGGACGTGATACCAGAGGAATGATTCGTCAGCATCAGTTTGATAAAGTAGAAATGGTACAAATTGTTAAGCCAGAAACATCTTACGAAACGTTAGAGCAAATGACTGGACATGCAGAAAAAATTCTACAATTATTAAAACTACCTTATCGAGTTGTGCTGTTGTGTACTGGTGATATGGGCTTTGGCTCTAGCAAAACCTATGATTTAGAAGTATGGATTCCTTCACAAAATACATGGCGTGAGATTTCATCAGTATCTAACTGTGAAGCTTTCCAAGCCAGACGTATGGGGGCTCGTTATAAAAATGAGCAGGGTAAAAATGAGTATCTACATACTCTTAATGGTTCAGGATTGGCAGTTGGACGTGCATTAGTAGCAGTGATGGAAAACTACCAACAAGCAGATGGCAGTATTGTTGTGCCAGAAGTATTAAGACCATATATGGGTGGCGTAGAAGTATTAAAGGCGTAAGAGTATGCTATTCCTATTATCTCCAGCAAAGAAACTTGATTATGATACGCCATTAAGCGTAGAGAAACACACACAGCCTTTATTTGTTAAACAAGCTCAAGAACTGATCACGGTTTTGCGTAAAAAATCAGTGCAGGATATTGCTGAGTTAATGTCTCTTAGTCAAGCATTATCAGAATTAAATGTAACTCGCTATGCAGAGTGGAAACCAACATTTTCGTTGGAAAACTCTCGTCAAGCAATCTTAGCGTTTAATGGAGATGTATATGAAGGTTTAAATGCTACGACATTAACGGCTAAACAATTAGAGTGGGCACAGGATCATATGGCAATTTTGAGTGGTCTTTATGGCGTATTGCGTCCATTAGATTTGATGCAGGCGTATCGCCTTGAAATGGGAACTCGTCTGGAAACCCCCAAAGGAAAAAATCTTTATGAGTTTTGGGGGAATCAAATTGCTAATTATCTGAATGAAAGATTATCAGCAGAAAAAGAGCCTATTATTATTAATTTAGCGTCTGAAGAATATTTCAAATCGGTAGACTTAAAAGCACTCAAGGCGAGAGTTGTACAATGCGTATTCCAAGAGTATAAAAATGGTACTTATAAGGTTGTGAGCTTCAATGCTAAACGTGCTAGAGGTTTAATGACTCGTTATGCCATTGAGCATCAGGCGAAAAAACCTAGTGACTTATTGGCTTTTGATGTGGAGGACTATGCTTATGATAAGTCCGTTTCGTCAGAGGATAAGTTAGTTTTTCGCCGCCGATTGGATTAAGCAGCCGATCATTATTCAGTAATTAAACGTTCAAGATACTTGTTTTTCAAACAAGTATCTTTTTTTACATTTAATCCTTTCTCTGGGGATTTTGACATGCCGCCTTTCGTTTTGGTGAGTAGATATAAACGGCTGATAATAACGAGCGAAAGCCTGCACGCCGAAATGGCCAAGATACTTGTTTTTCAAACAAGTATCTTTTTTATATTTAATCCTTTCTCTGGGGATTTTGACGTGCCGCCTTTCGCTTTGGTGGGTGGGCATTGAACGGGGTTGATGATAAAAGGCGAAAGCCTGCACGCCGAAATGGTCAAGATACTTGTTTTTCAAACAAGTATCTTTTTTACATTCTGATCCCTGA
>NZ_AYSV01000084.1 GCF_000506865.1 Pelistega indica | reverse complement strand
TCAGTGTGAACCCAAATAGCCAGGATGCGCGGTTTCAATCTCACCCATGGCTTGCTCTTCATCTTTCTTGCGTTCAAGAGCTTGTATTTGTTGCTCATTCAGAATAATTCCTTCTTGCTGTACTTTCGCCTCTAAGGCGTTTAGACGTTTGGTAAAGTTCTCCAAGTTGTGCCGCAACCAAACGGAACGAACACCACTAGGTGATACAAATATTCCCTGTTTACGCAACTCATTGCTAATTCTTAGTTGACCATAGGCAGGATAATGAATCGCCATCTCTATCACCGCTAACTCAGTGGCTTCGTCCACTCTATTTTTAAGGTTAGGCACCGTCTATTACGATCAATGAGTGCCTCTATACCGCCTTCTTCAACCAATTCTTTATAGCGATAAAATGTATCCCTCGATACGCCCATAATTTTGCATGCTTGCGACACATTTTTTAATTGCTCTGCTAAATTAAGCAGTCCTGCTTTATGTTTAATCACATTATTGGTAGTATGTAACATGAGAGTTTCCTTTTGTTTGTTTAAAAGATTCGCACCTCTTATTCAAACGGGAAACTCTCTTTTTTGCAACTCATTTGTCAGATTTGGTCTGAACTTCTACAATTAATGCTACTGCTTTTAGACGTAGTCTCATCGACAATAGCTATATTGAATTGCCCATCCTTGGGAAGCATACGCTCACCTTAGCACAACTCGCTGATATCCACAAAGATCCTTTTGATCGTATCTTATTAGCCCAAAGTATTTCAGAAGGGTTGACACTACTCAGCGCTGATAAAAAACTCATCAAATACGGTGCTTATGTACAAGAAGTCTAGACTTCCACACATTTTTTAGCCTATTGCTCTTTTAGCGATAACCTTTGGCTTTTAACTCTTCATAAGCACCATAATTGACGATATTCTTATAGCCCTTTTGATGAAGAATCTCCGCTGCCTTACGAGAGCGATTTCCACTACGGCAATAGACGTAGATAGGCGCCTCTAAATCGACCGTCACCTTATAAATCTCATCTGCGATAACTTGTACAGGGACATTGACCGCCCCTTCTAAATAACCTTGAGAAAACTCTTCTGAGGTGTACGCACATTAACCTAAATTGAAGCGCGTCGGGATACACTACCAACCAACGACAAAATGACTACCATACGCTTCTAAGTTGAATTTGCATTGATTACTAAATGAGATATACAGTTCATTTCAGGAACATCAATAGAGAAACATTCAAAATATTTTCCCTGAAAAACTATTTGTTTCGATAAAAAGTCGCTAGTATCTATTCTGTTAAGATTATCTGTTAGCCCAATCCCTAGGCATTTTACATAAGCCTCTTTCCTAGTCCAAAATGTTAGAAATACAGATTCCTTATGGTTATCATCTGTTCCTATATAGATTTCCAATTCATTCTCAGATAAAACAAACGGAACAATATTTTGGTGAGATTGTCCATAAATATTCTCTATATCAATCCCAACTTCAAATTTTCTACTTACTGCCACAACCAATACATTAGAACAGTGAGAAAGAGAAAAATAAACATTCAAGGACGGTTCCAGATAAGGTTTTCCATAACTTGTCGTATATAAACAAATTCTATCAGACGGTATTCCATCTACGTAAAAAGATAGAATTTTCCTTGTCAGTCCCCTTGTCACAATCATCCGCCTTGCCAAAGACGGTATACGATACATAGCAATAGAATTTAAATCTTTAGCTGACAGAAATGAAATACACTCATCAGCCAGTTCATCAATAACATCGTTTTTCAATGAACAGTACCAGATATCTGCATATGCTGGGGCATTAACATATTGTTTAAGATATTTTTCAACCAATCTATTATTCCGTATGTTTTAGATAACTACTAATTTCCTATAGAGAAAAATACCGAATAAAGCCATTGAACAAATTATTCCACCAATAGACAGATAATTAAAGAAAGTTTCTATACTATTTTGAGCGAGAAGTGCTCCTATATATGATCCAACAATCGATCCTAACCTACCACTCGACATTGCCCATCCGACACCTGTTGCTCTAGCATATGCCTGATAAATAGTAGGAGAAACCAAATTTAGCCCGTTTTGTGCTCCTGCTATAGTAAAACCAATAAAAAATAAGCAAATGAGCAAGCTATAATAGTCACCACTTACCGAAGGCACAAACAATAAAAGGCCAAAACTAGCAAGATATGATATTGCCAGTGTCAGGAAAGCTGCTTTTTTCCTGTCAATGAATACCGCTAATATAAAAGCACCTACAGTTCCTCCTAGAGGAATCATAGCAGTAAGAATATTTACCTCTTTTAAAGAATAGCGCTCATCGAATAGTAAAGGAATCCAGTAGGTTAATAAATAAAAAACCATCAAAGAGAAGAAAAAAGCTACCCATAATAATAAAGTTAGTAATATATTATCCCTAGTAAATAAACATCTAACTGAAGGAACTTTCTCTATATAGCCCCAAACCAGATTTTCCGTTGAGAGAGCTATATCATTCATTTGAAGATTCATTTTCTTCAAAACCGTTGATAATTTCCTATGCTCCCCTATCCTCACTAAATATTCCAAAGATTCCGGAAGCTCTTTTAGCACAACAAGTATAGAAAGCAGAGGGAGGACTCCTCCTATATAAAATAACCAACTCCAATTTAGCTGTTCAAGTAAAAAATTTGAAAAAAATCCTCCTGCGGCAATACCTACTGTAAAACCACTCCATCCTAGTGTACACAACAGCATTCTATGCTTTTCAGGAGAATACTCAGCACATAATGCTATACTAACTGGCATCGCACCACCCAAGCCAAGACCAGTAATAAATCTTAAAAATATTAGAGCGTCTATATTGTCAACCAAACCACACAGAAAAGTACTTACTCCGTATAACAACATTGATATAAGGAGCACACTTTTTCGCCCAAATTTGTCTGCCAATGATCCAAATATCATGCTACCAAGCATAAGCCCTAAAACACCTGACATGAACAAATACGAAAGATGTTGCGAGCCTAATGACAGCTCTTTTTTTAATAAAGGTGCAATATACGCAACTATTGCAATATCAAAGCCATCAAGTAGCACAATACAAAAACAGATGGCTATAATTTTCCACTGAAAGCTACTGATTTCCCCCTGATCAATTAATAATCTAATCTGACTATAAATTGAGGAAGAAGACCCCTTATGACTCATTTTTAACGCTCCCGGAGTGCTTTTATTAATTTATTAAATTCTTTATTAACGCTTCCCATCCTTCAATCGTTGGATTAGCCATTAACGCAGAAAACTTGATATTTCGATCATACTTTTCAGTTAGTTTCTCTGCGATGCTCATCAACGCTAAGGAATGTAAACCAACTGAAATTAAATTTGTATCATAAGGCACTTCATTTTCAGGAATTCCTAGAGTTTCTGAAACAATAGTAATTAACTCTTTTTTCATATATTCTCCTAATCCATTATTCAAGTGGAGATAAGATATTGCTAATCCCCTCAATAATTTGCTGAACACTCATTTCATCTCTTAGAAAAAAATGTCCACCAGGAAAGATTGATACTCCTTTCCAACAATTTGTCCATTCTTTCCATTGATGCACAGATTTATGCGGTGCAACATAATCATCTTCGCCTGTCATACCCCAAATGGGAAAGCTAAAAATTACTTTATCTTCTTTGATTAACTCTTCATTTATACATAAATCATTTTGTAAAATATGCAAAAAGAAGGAAAGGATATCCGGTTCATTTAAGATAATTTCTGGGATGCCTCCATATCTTTTCGCTCTATTAACAAGCTCCTCATGAGACCAAAGAGAAGGATGTGTTTGTGAACTTTGCAAACAACTAGGAGCTGGTCTACCACTTAATATCATTAATCTTACCGATTGCTCAATACCAATTTCTCTCATTTTTTTAGCTAACCTTACTGCTAAAGCTGCACCTAAACTATGGCCAAATAAGATGATATTTTCCCTCGCCACAGATAAAATATACGGTAAGATGTCATCTATTATCTCTCCAGTACTGCTTGCCAAGGATTCATTGCAGCGACCCCCATGACCTGCATATTCAATAGGAAAAACCTTAAGCCACTCTGGGGTATTTTTCCTCCACTCACCGTACATTGATGCACTGCTACCTGCAGAAGGAAGACAAAATAAGTTATATGTCGTACTCATAAAATCCGTTGATTCATTGCAGTTATTGACATTATATCAGATAATATTAATGATAATCATTATCATTTATGGTGAATATTTTGAATAACTTATATATCCCTTTCGATGAAAACAGAATTAAACAATAC
This sequence comes from Pelistega indica, assembly GCF_000506865.1. Taxonomy (GTDB): domain Bacteria; phylum Pseudomonadota; class Gammaproteobacteria; order Burkholderiales; family Burkholderiaceae_B; genus Taylorella; species Taylorella indica. The sequence continues at coordinate 9,032 of NZ_AYSV01000084.1, read as the reverse complement.
CAGTCCCTAGGCTACTGGACAGGAAAAACTCATTTTGATTTTCTTATACAAAGCTGCCATAAATATGCAAATCATATCGCCATTGTGGATAGTAACTACACTATTTCATACGAAACACTACTTAACTTATCCGTGAATTTTGGGGAGTATCTAAAGACTATAGGTATTGAAAAGGATGATTTTGTGCTATTACAAGCTCCAAACAGTGCCGATTTTGTTATTGCTTTATTTGGAATATTTTATACCGGAGCTAAACCCATTTTTTGTATGCATATGCACAATTCATATGAAATCTATCATATAGCAAAATTAGCTTCAGCAAAAGGATATGTTAGAGTATCTTTGCCTGATGAGAACAATACAGCAGAAGAAATTATAAAAAACATGCCTGCCGCTCTTGAATCTTTACGAGTCATCAAAAACTTTCAACTCGGAGAAATATATACTACTCTCACCAACCAAAATCACACTATAAATCCAGTAAGCAACAACTCCACCTCTATTGCATTTCTGCAACTTTCAGGAGGAACCACAGGAATTCCCAAATTAATTCCCAGAACACATGATGAATATCTTTACTCCGTTCGTGAAAGTGCCAAAATAGCTGGCTTAGATAAATCATCCGTGCAACTAGTGGCTATTCCTATTTCTCATAACTTTGCAATGAGTTCACCTGGTATTTTAGGTGCTCTATATTCAGGAGCGAAAATAGTAATTGCACGTGATGGTAGTCCAGATACCTGCTTTGAATTAATTCAACAACATCATGTGACCCAAGTATCTCTAGTTCCCTCCCTTGTGACTCTCTGGGCAAATAGCACAAAACTAAAATACTACAATTTAAGCTCTTTACGAGTCATTCAAGTAGGAGGCTCTAAATTATCCCCTACCTTGGCCGAAAAATTTACAAAAAACTTCCCTAATATGAAACTTCAACAAGTCTATGGAATGGCAGAAGGATTAGTAAATTACACCAGACTGGATGACGATACCGAAACCATAACCAATACACAAGGCAGGCCCATTTCTCCACATGATAAGATAGTCATCATAAATGAAAATTTACAACCCCAACCCAAGGGAGATATAGGCGAAATTATCACCAAAGGCCCGTATACAATCAATGGATATTACAATGCTCCAGAAATCAACAAAAAATCTTTCACCCCTGATGGTTTTTACAGAACGGGGGATTTAGGATTTATTGATTCAAAAGGAAATATAGTAGTGACAGGTCGTTGCAAAGAAATTATTAACAGAGCAGGAGAAAAAATTATTCCTAGCGAGCTAGAGACTCTACTACTGAAACACATCAAAATAAAAGACGTTTCTGTAGTCGGCATTCCTGATGAGCTACTAGGCGAAAGAATTCATGCCAATATCATCCTGCAACAGTCTGAGAAATCTATTACATTGCAAGAAGTTCGGGAATTTCTAAGTTCACAAAACATTGATGTCCAAAAAATGCCAGATTCCATCACAATCGTTGATGCATTCCAGTATACTCTTGTAGGCAAAATCAAGAAATAAGCTCTACCCACTCCTTAGCATAAAGTTCATCCGCCTTTTTCTGAATAGATGCCCTATCTACTTTTCCATTACTAGATAGAGGCATCTTATCAAGAACGACAAATTTACTAGGAATATGAGATATAGGAAGAACCCCTCGGAGATATTTTCGTAACTGAGAATACGAAAACTCTTCTTCGTTTTTAAGCGTTACAAAACTCACTAAATCACTTCCCCCTGTTAATGGATTTCTACTGCAAACAACCACACTAGTAGCAATTAAATAATAGCTGTTCAGCGCTTTTTCCACCTCCAACGCAGATATCCTTGTCCCTTTTACCTTAAGATACCAGACATCTCTTCCACAAAAGATAATAGTTCCGTTTTCATCAAAATACCCCTTATCACTCATTTTTAAAGCTACTTCCGGTGGATTATCATTATCTAAATGTAGCTCCACAAAATCTTGATGATTTATCTCTCCATCAACTAAATAACCATTAGATAAATTAATGCCAGTCATATACATGGTTCCCTCTTTAAAAGGAGGGCAACTCTGCATCCTATCATCAAGAATATAATAAACATTATTCTGTAATGGTTTCCCATATGGAATACAATGCTGATCGTCCAAACAAATTTTGTGCCAAATACTCCAGATAGTGGTTTCTGTAGGTCCTCCTAAAGAATATAACTGACAATCAGGTAAAGTTTTCTGCAATTCACGTACAATTGATGGATTAATATAATCCCCTCCTTGAGCAATTATTCGCAATGAGTTTATATCCTCTTTTCCAGCCACCATAAATAACATTTCAACAATAGCTGGAACACTGACCCATACGGAAACACGATGCATGGTAACTAAATTAGCCCATGCTTCTGCATCTTTGAATTGCTCTTTAGCAGGAACCACTAATGTGGCTCCCAAAGAAAATGGCGCAAAAATATCAAAAATGGACATATCATGATGACACGGGGTAATCGCAATAAATACATCTTCATTATTCAACCCCCAGCGTTTTACTGTTTCGTAAATTACATTCGATGTTGCCTGCCGATTCAGTACTACACATTTGGGGACGCCTGTGCTACCTGATGTATAAAGATAATATGCTGCTAACCTATCCATACTAGGAATTTTATTGGAAACATTATCTATTTTTGCTGTTGATACCTGCAATAAGGAATGTATGTTCACATTCTCCACTCCAGCAAAGTGAGAAACACATTGTTCGCTAACAATAAGAGTTCCCCGACAATTCTGGACAAAGTATTCCTTTCTACTATCAGGCGAATCCATATCAATAGGAAGCCATATTATCCCCATCAAAGCGCATGCTAAGGTCACAAAAATAAATTCGGGACTTTTATGTAACTTAACAATAATAATATCTTGTTTATTCGGTCGATTACTCAAAAAGGACATTATGTTATAGACATTTTGGGCGCATTCTTTATAACTAATCTTTTTGTCATCACAAATGATTGCAACTTTATCAAGTTCATCACAAAACAAATTGGCGTAGATTTTTTCTAGGTAGTTATCAAACCCAAGATTTTCTATATCCATTTTTTACCATCTATGAAAAAAGTTGACTAACCAAAATATCTTCTTTTCCTTGAAGAATAAATGATAATATTTGTTCAACCCTAGTACATAAAATTTTTATTTCTTGATCTGAATATCTATTTTTTGATAAGTCACAATCAAACTCAATTCATGCTGATTAGATGCCGTTATGTTATCCATAAGTTCAAAGTGAATACCAAACATAGATATATTTTTAGGTGGAGGAATTTGTTTGTAATAAATTGATTGAGCTTCATCCATAAAACCATGTAATGCATTATTAACATGTATATGAATGTACACATCAAATATCAATCCTACACTATCATTACTCAGGTTTTTCTGCACTATATCAATAGGAATAGACGCAAAATCCAATGACTCATTTATCAATTCTGCCACCCTAGTGATATAACCATCAAGTTTATCATTTTCTCGTAGCGATAAACGATGAGCAATCATGGTCGTAAAATACCCCACTGTATCAAAAAAACGACCATCATCTCTTCCCGACGATGATGTGCCAATGATAACCTCTTTCATATCATAAGATTTCATCAACGCAATACTAATGATGGAGTAAAAAAGAGTAAAAATCGAAATTTTTCTTTTTTGTGCATAACTATAAATTTGATTATATGAATTTATATCCCAAAAAATTCCAGTAGAATTAGCCGCTGTCAATGTAATAGAATCTGCAGATAATGGATGTGTTTGCTTCAACCTATCTACTTTTCCATCCAGCATTTCCACCCAATACGTCAAATGTTGTTTATTAAGTCCTTGGACATTTTTTTCCTTCCACAAATCAATCATCGTTTTCGGATTGCGATCCCATTTCACGGACAGATTCTTTATTCTTGATGAATATGCATGTTTTAAATCTTGCATTAATGTATTAAGAGACCATTCATCAATCACCATATGATGTATCAATAGTGAAATCAATATTCTCTTATCATATTTGACAAAACGAACTCTTAGAGGCAACTCTTCGGATAAGTCAAATTTATAAGTGGATTCTTTATCTAACGAAAATTCTTTATTTTCATTACTCCCCCAATACCATTTAAATCTAGATAAGTGTTCCATAGGAATAATTGTTTGCACTACTCTACCATTCTCTTTATGGAAAATAGTCCTTAACGATGGGTGTCTTTCTACTACGTCACAAAACGATAACGCAAAAGCCTCTTCATCTATATCATCCTGAGATTCAATAGCAAACGGGAGATTGTATATAGAACTAAAATCAAATGCCTCATATGCATCCCATAAAAATTGTTGAGTAAACGTTAAAGGGGATGAATCACTCAAACCTGAATCACTAACTACTTTTTCTTCACTTATATCTTGTTTTGTTTTTGCTACACTAGCCATGCCACGTGCTGTTGGAAATTGGAAAAAGTCATTGAAACTTACCATAATATTTTTCTTTTTTAGAGAAACCAGTATCCGAGTAGCTAGCAGAGAATGTCCACCAAAATCAAAAAAATCGTCATCCTCATTCATTTCTGGTGCACAAAGAGCTTTCCTAAAATCATCAAGAATGATTCCTAAAATATCTGCTGATGAGGACACATTTATTCCATCTACGTTTGTATTTTCACTGATCATAATTGAATATAAATCTATTTAAATTTTAGAATGCTATAATTGATAATAAATATCATTATCATTATTATTATTATTTAATATAAAATCATTTATGTCAAACTTGGTAAATTTGAAACGTCCTCATTTAGCCCTATGGACAGTATTTATTCTTCTTGGTATTGCCTCCATTCTTATTGGTGCCACTGACATAATATTTTTTGAACATACGCAGTCCAATTTATGGTTAATATTGTTGTCTAGTCGCTTACCCAGATTAATAACTTTGTCATTATGTGGAGCAGGTCTAGCGATGTCTGGAGTTGTACTCCAGCATATAACTCATAACCGTTTCGCCGAACCAAGCACAACAGGGGGAATGGATGCTGCAAAACTAGGTATTTTAGTATCTCTGACTATGCTTCAGACAGAAAGCATGACGTTTAAAATACTGTTTGCCATATGCTTTTGTCTCATTGCTAGTTTTACTTTTACCATAATCAGTCAGCGTATTATTTTAAACAATACAATTCTTGTCCCTATTATTGGGCTTATGTTTGGCAGCGTTCTCAGCTCTATCGCAGAATTTTATGCATACCACAACAATATGCTACAAGATATGCAAAATTGGCTAATAGGCGACTTTTCAAAAGTAGTTAAAGGCCGATACGAAGCCATTTTTCTATTACTCCCTATCACTATCATTATGGCATTTTTCACTCGGCATTTTACGTTACTACGTCTTGGCAAAGACTTAGCGTCTAGTTTAGGGTTACGTTACAAAACTATCACCATTCTAGGATTAATCCTAGCTTCCTGCATGGTATCAATATCCGTTGTAGTAGCAGGTTCGATTCCTTTTGTAGGTCTAGTAATTCCAAATATCATCACTCTAAAATACGGAGATAATCTATCCGCAACCTTACCACTCATTGCACTAGGAGGAGCATGTTTCACAATTTTCTGTGATATTCTGAGTAGATTAATTATTTATCCCCTCGAAATACCCATAGGGTTAATCGCAGGAGTTACAGGAGGGCTTATTTTTATTACTCTTATTCTAAAATGGAAAAAAACATGTTAAAAAAATTCTTAGGAATAAGCATCATTGCTGGAATCCTATTTCTGGCAATAATTTTTCTGTTCTACGATTCTGACATGGATTTTAACTACATCATACCTCATAGGATGCTAAGATTAGCAACAATAATTGTCAGTGGTATTTGTATAGCCAATTCATCCATAATATTCCAAACCATAACAAATAACCATCTACTAGTTCCTTCGGTTATGGGATATGAAGCTATTTATTTAGTATGGCAGTCACTGTTAATTTTACTTTTCGGAACAGCAAGCATTCCGTTCTTGGGTTCCTTAGGAATATTTGTTAGCTCTACCATCATAGTACTAGTGTATGCCCTTGCTCTACATAAATACATTTTCCCTCTATGTAAAGGCGATATGTATACCTTTTTATTATTTGGATTTATTATTTCCCTCGTACTAATAACTTCTTCACAAATCATTCAGCTTAGCATTAACCCAGGAGAATATTCAGTATTGCAAGGCATGATCCAAACTTCATTCAATAGAGCAGATATTACAACCTTAGTCATTACAATGACAATTGCAACAGCATCTATTTTTATCATAAAAAACTCATTGCGAATCTTAGATGTTATAGTTTTAGGTGAATATCATGCAAAGTCTCTTGGGGTGAATTATTCCTCTTATCTTAACTTATGGTTAGTAATCATCGCCATACTAACAGCTATATCTACTAGTTTAATAGGATTAACGGCCTTTATAGGAATTTTTATTTCAAATCTCACCTATTCCTTGACAAATAGCGCAAAACACAAACATATTTTACCTTTAGCCTCGCTATTAACGATACTCATTTTTATGATTACCGAATTACTAGTAGAACACTTTTTCAACTATAAAATAACTGTCAATATTCTTGTGAATCTAGTATGTGGCACTTACTTCTTCCTCATTTTACTGTTTAAAAAAAATCATGTTTGAAATCCAAAATATTTCAAAAAAATACGCAAATAAATTTGTATTGAAAGACGTTTCTGTTTCTTTTCCCCAAACGTCTATCACATCATTAATTGGTCCCAATGGGGCAGGAAAATCAACACTATTAATGATGATAGCTAAACTCATCAGACCCAGCTCAGGGAAAATACTATTAAACGGGAGCGATATTGAGTCTATCTCATTTATGGATTATGCAAAGAAGGTAGCAACACAACTTCAAAGTTTAGACAATAAGTTTCGACTAACCGTTAGAGAGTTAGTTGAATTTGGTAGGTTTCCTTACGGGAAAGGATTTTTAAATAATCAAGATAAAAAAATAACAGAAGAAGCTATAGATTTTCTAAAACTAAACGAAATTGCTAACGAACCTCTATACGAATTAAGTGGTGGACAAAAACAAATGTCTTATTTAGCAATGGCCATAGCACAAGATACCCCATATTTACTACTTGATGAACCACTAAATAATTTAGATATGAAACACTCAGTAGAACTAATGCAAGCCCTGCATTACCTCTGCACAACCAAGAAAAAAACCATCATTTTAGTCATCCACGATATTAATTTTGCTAGTAATTATTCCGACTATATTGTGGCTTTGAAAGAGGGAACTATATTTGCTCAAGGTACTCCAGCAGAAATCATCAAAAACACGACACTCTCTGACTTATATTGTATTAATTTTGATATTTTTCAGAAAAACAACTCAATTTTTTGCAATTATTTTAAACAACCTGAGGCTTACCATGAAATCTAAAATATGGATTATATCTTTAACATTTCTCGCAATTCTATCTGGCTGCAAAGATTCTACCGATGGAGAAAATGTAACAGCACAAACTCATGCATACCAATCGGTGAGTATAACTCATGATTTGGGTAATACTGTCATTTCTAAATATCCTCAAAGGGTAGCAGTCCTTGATATGAACGACGTAGATTTTTTAGATAGCCTTGGCGTTCCTTTTATTGCTATGCCAAAGGATTTCATTCCACATTACCTAAAAACATATCAAAATAATGAAACTGTTTCAGATATTGGAGCCATTGTCCAGCCTAACATAGAAAAAATTTATAAAGCAAAACCGGATTTGATTTTATCGTCTCCATTACATGACAGTATCTACGAAAAACTCAAAGAAATTTCTCCTGTTCTTCGTTATGATATAAACTATAAAAACAGTGAAAATCAAATAGAAATCATAAAACAACATTTCCTAGATTTAGGGCGCATTTTTTTAAAGGAAAATCAAGCAAAAGAACTTATCAAGAAACTAGATAATGAAATTAAGGAAGTAAAAAAGGTTACTCAAAACAGTCCTAAAACAGCACTTATTATTCTTCATAATAATGGGAGTTTTAGTAATTTTGGAATTAACTCACGATATGGTTTCGTCTTTCAGGATTTGGGGGTAAAACCAGCCGTCAATCTTCAGCAGAACAGTTTGCATGGTTACCCTATTTCTAGTGAGTTAATCAATCAAGCGAATCCTGATATTATCTACATTATTGATAGGACAGCAGTAATGGAAAAAAAATCAGTGATAAGTAAAAACTCCATCAAAAACTCTCTACTAGAAAATACAAAGGCATGGAAATCTGAAAATATTATTTTTGTGGATGCCGAAGCTTGGTACACTGCAGCAGCCAGTCCTTCAGCGATAAAAATAATAATTCACGATGTGTTAAAAGGATATCAACAATGACACATCACTGAAATAATTTAACAACTTACCGGGCGTGCAGGTAGACGATTCCAGCCCTCCATCCTTCTCCTAATTATTACCATGGTAGACAGGCTCCTGCTACTGCCCTTTCTCTGTTGCACTTACATTCACTAGACAATACTCTTTTACCTGTCTACCATCATTCATATTGATATATAAAATTTCATGTATCAAAACTCGCTATCACCCCCCTCCTAATTAAGCGATGTAATTTTTATTTGTACCATTCACAATTTGATACCTACTACTTTCTTTCACCTCCCAAAAGTTTTTTTTTCAACATCATGGGCATGACTGTACCCATCCCATTTTTAGTACAACTATAAAGTAGAAACGGAATGTTTTTGTTTGTACATTAAAGGGGTGAGCCCCTTTAGTGCATCATGAGGTCTTTGCGTATTATAAATCGTTAACCACTCCTCGGTTAGTTGTTTAACCTGTTTTAGTGTTTTAAAGAGGACTAACACCCTAAACCTCTGTGCGATACGTCCGATTAAATCGCTCAATAAAGCATTTTGGTAGGGCATCCTGGTTGAATATAATCAATATAGAATACCGTGTGTTTGCCCAATTCACAAACCGAT
>NZ_AYSV01000083.1 GCF_000506865.1 Pelistega indica | reverse complement strand
TCAGCCCACTYAGCTCACGATCAAACTAACAATAACGATAGATACTGGCTTCACCTAAACGATGCCAAGGCAGCCCCAAGGCTAAGGCCTGCAGTTGTTCTGCCGACAGCGCCGGATTCATCCGTGAGCCTGCACCGTGAAAGCGTCCTTCATGTAGTCGACGAACACATAGCCACGACCCCATCGCATCGTGCATGAGTAATTTAAGAAGCGTGTGCGTGCGATTCATAAACACATAGGCTTCGTGAGGTGCCACCTGACCAAAGCGCTGAATTGCCTTAGTGCGCAAGGTATCCATCCCTGCTCGTAAATCTGTCGCCTCACTCACCAGGATGATTCTATCTAGTGCCAGTAGGCTAGACGCTTGCTCTTGAATTCCCACTCGTTGGGCGGTCTCGATACGCATTAAAGACGGCATTGATTTCTCCTAACATACACAAAACCTTAGTGTCGCGCAATTTAGCAGGAATGAATACATGTATTCACCGGACGCTTACCTTACGCCGAAAGCTTTCCATGACTGTTTAAAACACAATACCAACAAAAAAGCCACCCTCACGGGTGGCTCTCATTGCTATCTAAACTGAAATAGATTAGATAACACGTACAGCTTCAACCAAGCGAATCACACTCCAAGATTTAGAGCGAGAGATTGGACGACCTTCTGCAATTTCAACAGTATCGCCTTCGTTGTATTGGTTGTTTTCATCATGCGCTTTGTACTTGTTAGTACGGATAATGATTTTGCCATAGATAGGATGTTTTACACGACGTTCAACTTGAACGACTACAGTTTTATCCATCTTATTGCTAACCACTTTACCAATTAAAGTACGTTGGCGTTTTTCAGTTGTTTGAGTTTGGCTCATATTACTTTCCTGCCTTTTCGGTCAATAAAGTACGAACACGAGCGATGTCGCGACGAACTTTGCCTAACTGGCTTGTGTTAGAAAGTTGTTGAGTAGCACGTTGCATACGCAAGTTAAATTGTGCTTTCAACAAGTCCTCGAGCTCTTTATTTAGCTCGGTTGCGTCTTTTGAACGTAGTTCACTAGCTTTCATAAAGATCTCCTTACGAACCTAAGTGACGAGTTACAAACGTCGTCGAAATAGGTAACTTAGCAGCCGCTAAACGGAATGCCTCACGTGCTAGCTCTTCGCTAACACCGTCCATTTCGTATAGCACTTTACCTGGTTGAATTTCAGCGACCCAGTACTCTGGATTACCTTTACCATTACCCATACGAACCTCTGCAGGTTTCTGAGAAATTGGTTTATCTGGGAAGATACGAATCCAAATACGGCCACCACGTTTAATATGGCGAGTCATCGCACGACGAGCAGATTCGATTTGACGTGCTGTCAAACGACCACGTCCAGTTGCTTTTAGACCGAAATCGCCAAAGTTTACGTTAGTACCACGAGTAGCTAGACCAGTATTACGGCCTTTTTGCTCTTTACGGTATTTTCTACGTGCTGGTGATAACATGTTTATTCTCCTTCTGCCGCAGGTGCTGCTTCAGCAGCTGCTTTGCGACTACGACCACGACCAGCTGAGCGACGATCATTACGCTCACCACGTGGACGACGAGCACGACGCTCTTCTTCACGAGGTGCAGTTGCTTCAGCAGGCATTTCACCGTTTGGTAATAAATCGCCTTTGTAAACCCATACTTTGATACCGATGATACCGTAAGTAGTTTGAGCTTCTGATGTTGCGTAGTCAATCATTGCACGTAGTGTATGTAAAGGTACACGACCTTCACGATACCACTCTGTACGAGCAATCTCAATACCATTTAAACGACCAGATGCAGCTACTTTGATACCTTGTGCACCAGCGCGCATTGCATTTTGCATAGCACGTTTCATTGCACGACGGAACATAATACGTTTTTCAAGTTGCTGAGCAATTGAATCTGCGATTAATTGCGCGTCTACTTCTGGCTTACGAATTTCTTCGATATTCACATGAACAGGAACGCCCATTAAGCGTTGTAAATCTGATTTTAGTGAATCGATATCGTCACCACCTTTACCGATGATAACGCCAGGACGAGCAGAAAATACTGTGATACGTGCATTTTTAGCTGGACGCTCGATTAATACACGACCAACAGAAGCAGCTTTTAGCTTGCGTTTTAAGTACTCACGTACACGAATATCTTCAGCTAACATTGCGCCGAATTCTTTGTCTTCAGCGAACCAGCGAGAATTCCAGTTGCGAGTAACTGCAAGACGGAACCCTGTAGGGTGAACTTTTTGACCCATTATGACTCCTTATGCACCAACTTTAACCACGATGTGGCAAGTTTGTTTCTCAATACGGTTACCACGGCCTTTAGCACGTGCAGAGAATCGCTTCATTGATTGTGCTTTGTCTACATAAATTGTAGTTACACGTAATTCATCAATATCAGCACCATCATTGTGCTCAGCGTTTGCAATTGCAGACTCAAGAGCTTTTTTTGATAATGCCAGCGGCTTTTTTCTGTGTGAATGTTAAGATATTTAACGCTTGTGCAACAGACTTACCACGGATTAAATCCGCAACAAGACGTGTTTTTTGCGCTGAAATATGCACACCACGAATTACAGCTGTTGTTTCCATCGCTTACCTCTTAGACTTTTTGTCCGCAGCATGACCCTTGTATGTACGAGTATGTGCGAATTCGCCTAGTTTATGACCAACCATATTTTCGTTAACATAAACCGGAACGTGCTGACGACCGTTATGAACAGCGATTGTCAATCCGATAAAATCAGGAAGGATGGTTGAACGACGCGACCAAGTTTTGATCGGCTTTTTATCTTTACCTTCGATAGCCGCTTCTACCTTTTTAACTAGGTGAGCATCTACGAAAGGACCTTTTTTAATTGAACGTGACATAATATATTACCGTCCCTTATTTACGCTTACGACGTGAGACAATCATATTGTCTGTACGCTTATTACGGCGAGTTTTGTAACCTTTAGCTGGAGTACCCCATGGGCTAACAGGTTCACGTGCTTCACCAGTACGACCTTCACCACCACCGTGTGGGTGATCAACAGGGTTCATTGCCACACCACGTACCGTTGGGCGGATACCGCGCCAACGTACAGCACCGGCTTTACCGATTTGACGTAGACTATGCTCACCATTGCTTACTTCACCAATCGTTGCACGGCAATCAATGTGAACTAAACGAACTTCACCAGAACGTAAACGAACTTGTGCGTAGATACCTTCACGAGCCATTAGTACAGCAGAAGCACCTGCTGAACGTACTAACTGAGCACCTTTACCTGGTTGTAATTCGATGCAGTGAATAGTTGAACCTACTGGAATGCTACGAATAGGCATTGTATTACCAACACGGAAAGCAACTTCCTTACCTGATTCGATAACAGCACCCACCTCTAAGTTACGAGGAGCGATAATATAACGACGTTCACCGTCTGCATAGCAAACTAAGGCAATATGTGCAGTACGGTTTGGATCGTATTCAATACGTTCTACTTTAGCTGGAATACCATCTTTATCACGACGGAAATCAATGATACGGTAGTGAGATTTATGACCACCACCACGATGACGTACAGTAATATGACCATTGTTATTACGGCCAGAACTACGTTTTTGTGATTCTACTAACGCCGCAAACGGAGCACCTTTGTGTAGATTAGGTGTAATCACCTTAATCATGCCACGGCGACCTGCTGACGTAGGTTTCATTTTAACTAATGCCATCTTAGTTCACCTCCGAAAAGTCAAGCTCTTGACCTTTTTTGAGTGAAACGTAAGCGATACGGTTATTACGACGACGACCCATATAACGGCCAGCACGTTTAACTTTACCTTTACGGTTCAGAACAGAAACAGAGTCAACTTCTACTTTAAACAGCAATTCAACAGCTGCTTTAATTTCTGGTTTTGTTGCATCAGAAGCCACACGTAAAGCAAATTGTGGTTTCGCGCCAGATTCAGCAATAAACGTTGCTTTTTCTGTGATGACTGGAGCCAGAATTACTTGCAATAAACGTTCTGCTTTCATCCTAACATCTCCTCAAATTGAGCGATTGCCGCTTTAGTAATTAGCACTTTTTTGTAGTGAACTAAAGATAGCGGATCAGCGTAACGTGGCTCAACAACAGCAACGTGAGGTAAGTTACGAGTAGCTAAATAAGTATTCTCGTCAACAGCATCTGTAATTACTAATACAGAATCTAAACCCATTGCTTTTAATTTTGTCGCAGCCAATTTTGTTTTTGGTGTATCAAATGTGAAAGAATCCACAACAGCGATACGATCTTCACGTGCTAACTGTGACAAGATAGAACGAATACCTGCACGGTACATTTTCTTGTTCACTTTTTGGCTAAAATTCTCATCTGGAGAATTAGGGAATGTACGACCACCTCCACGCCATAATGGTGAAGAAGACATACCAGCACGGGCACGACCAGTACCTTTTTGACGCCATGGTTTTTTTGTCGTATGTTTAACTTCCGCACGATCTTTCTGAGCACGATTACCACTACGAGCGTTTGCTTGATAAGCTACAACGATTTGATGGATTAATGCTTCGTTAAAATCACGACCGAAAATTGTATCAGGAGCGCTAACTGTTGCGCTAGATTCGCCTTGATCATTTAGGAGCTTAAGATCCATTATTTGGCTCCTTTTGCAGACATTTTGATAGCAGGTAGAACAACGATGTCAGAATTTTTATGGCCAGGTACTGCACCTTTTACCAATAAAAGACCACGTTCAGCGTCTACACGAACGATATCAAGATTTTGAACTGTACGAGTCACATCACCTAAGTGACCTGACATACGCTTACCAGGGAAAATACGACCTGGATCTTGTGCTTGACCGATAGAACCAGGAACACGGTGTGAACGAGAGTTACCGTGTGAAGCACGTTGAGAACCGAAGTTGTGACGTTTGATAGTACCAGCAAAACCTTTACCGATTGTTGTACCCTGAACGTCTACTTTTTGACCCGCTTGAAATACGCTATTGACAGCCACAACAGCACCTGCTGTGAATTCAGCTGCTTTTGCAGGATCTAAACGGAACTCTTTTAGAATTGAGCCAGCTTCAACGCCAGCTTTTGCGTAGTGCCCAGCTTGAGCTTTAGTTACGCGCGTTGCACGGCGAGTACCGTAAGCAACTTGTACCGCTGCATAACCATCAGTTTCTACAGACTTAACTTGAGTAACACGATTGTTAGATACGTCTAATACTGTTACTGGGATAGACTCACCTTCCTCAGTAAAAATACGCATCATGCCAACCTTGCGACCCACTAGTCCTAACCGATGAGCGGCAGGTGTAGGTGTCGTATTCGACATCATTTTCTCCATACCTCACTACGATTGGTGAGCTCTAAAATTAATTAATTCAAGTACTTATCTTTCCACAACTCTTAGACCGCAAAAGATAATGCACCCTAACCATACTGGTTAGCCTGCTAATTTAACACTTTTTCGATTATTTAACAAGTCTAATTAGCCAAATCGTTGTAAAAATATCCTTTTTTTCCAATAGTTTAGACATCCCATGCCTCATTAAACTATACGACCTAACGGTTTTCTGGCACGATCTGCAGTTTCTCTTGACTATAGTCTGTTGGTACCAGTTCAACATCTGGCATCTCTTTGCTTGTTTTTGTAGATAAGACTTTAAATTTTTCTACTTTATTGACCAACCCCTGCTGCCCCCCAAAACTAGTCACTAGCTGATTATACGTTTTAGATACACTGGTTAGTGACTGACCTAGTTTTTGTAAGTGCTCTGCAATGATTACTGTCTGCTGATACACATCTCTAGCTTTATCTCCTAGTGCAATTGCCTGCTGATTACTGTTCGCCACTAACCAAATATTGGCAATAGTTTTTAACATTGGTAATAACGTCGTATGTGAAACCATAATAACGCCTTTTGCATAGGCATACTGAAATAAGGCCTCATCTTGCCTTAAGACCTCAATATACGCTGACTCCAACGGCATAAACATAAAGACAAAACCTAACGACTGCTTATCTGTTAATGCACTATAGTCCTTACTTGCTAAGTCATCGACATGACGTTTGGTATCTTTTAAAAATTGCTTTAAATGCTCTTGTACTTTTTCTGGGTTCACTTCAGTTACAGCTTGTTGATAGGCATTAAGTGACATCTTGCTATCAATAATAATCTGCTTTTCTTCGGGTAATAATACAATCACATCAGGAATAAGCTTCTCACCCTTTTCATCTTTAAAGGAATATTGGGTTAAATAATGGGTATTTTTTTGTAAACCCGCACGCTCTAATACTAGCGCTAGTTGCGTTTCTCCCCAATTGCCGAGAACTTTTTTATTTCCTTTCAAGGCTAAAGCTAATTTTTGTGCATCCTCACTCATTTGCACACCCATATTCATTACTTGATCGATTTGTGTTTTTAATACACTCTGTCCTTGAATTGACTGGGCATGAACTTCATTCACTCTTTTCTCAAAATGAGTTAGTTGCTCTTTAAAAGGCTGTAATAAATACTGTAAATTGGTTTGATTTTGAGCAATAAATCGTTGTGATTTTTCCTCCATCATGCGATTAGCTAGATTTTGAAATTCACTACTTAATTGTGTTTTAGCTTCCTCAAACTGTGTTTGCAATAATTGCAATGAGGCTATCTTTTGTTCTATTTCAAGCTTAAGTGCTAACTTTTCTTTTTCCAATGAGAAGTTAGCATTGGTTAAAAGATCGTTTTTCTCTCTGATATCACTCAGCTCATCTTCTTGTTTATTCAGTTGTTGATACTGCATCTCTACGGTCGTTTGGAGTCTTTCATAGCGCTTTTCGATGTCATCTTTTATTTGATCAAGTTCAGCTAATGCTATTTCTTTTTCAGCAACGATCGCTTTAGTTGTATCTGCTTCTAATCTAGCATCATCACGTTGGACTCTTAACACCTCTAACTCTGTTCTTATTCTCGATAAGCTATATACTCGCCAATACAAAACAAAAAGTAATACAATAAAAAATACTAAGGCAACCAACAAACTCTCTGGTTGGCTTAACCAACCCTGCGCCTGCAACCAAATTGTTTCCATGCCTAATCCTATTGTTATGCTAAATGCTACTACCGTTTATATATGAATTGTTTTAATAATAAACAAAACATCATTATTACAGCAGGAATTGCTAAAACGATAAAAATTTCTTCTAAAGAGTAATTACGCTTCACTAACTCCGCCACCAGGTAAGACCCTGCAACAGCACCAAATCGACCTATACCCATCATCCAAGAAACACCTGTTGTACGCCCCTCTGTAGGATAAAATAAAGCAGCAACAGCAGGTAAAGAGGCTTGTAAGGTATTCATAACGATACCTGCAAGAATAACAATAGGTACTAATATCATTAACCCCCATGACAAACCCTGTCCAATAAAAGCAATTAATATAGCTGTCAATAAGGCTAAAATGGCATTTAAAATGTTTGGATTATAACGATCCATTAAATACCCACTTGCAATGGCACCCAAACCACCTAAAGCAAACAGTCCCACTAATCGTTTTGCTGTACCGGGCTCCAATGTTGTTTGTCCTAGCAAAGTAGGCATCCAATTCATCACACCATAGAAAATAATTAACCCCATAAAACATAGCATAGCCACAGCAATACTGACCCAGCCACATAACGTTTCGACATTACAATGGCGATTCCCTTTTTACTTAATTCTGTTGCTTGTTGATGTTCAAAAAAATAATATCCTGTGTTTTTTAATGATGGATTTAAACGCTGAACAATCTTAACAATAGCTGTTTGTTTTGTCTTTAGTGCTATTAAATAACATAGTGACTCTGGTAAATAGACAATCATTACCAAACCAAGTAATGCAGGTAATATACCACCAAAAATAAGCGTAGAACGCCAACCATATTCAGGAATCAAATAAGCCGCAATAAACCTCCAAGTGCTGCACCTAACGGGAATCCACAAAACATCGTATTAACGACTCTAGCACGATTTTTATCTGCTGAATATTCTGACAAAAGAGTTACTGCATTGGGCATGGCTGCACCTAAACCAATCCCTGTAATAAATCGCCAAATTTCTAATGCACGCAATGACTCCGCTTTCGCCGAAATCAAACTTCCTATCGCAAAAATAAATACTGACATAATCAATGGCCATTTACGACCCAATTTATCTGCAATAGGACCACTTAAAATCGCTCCTGTTGCTAAACCAAATAATGCCGCACTTAATACTGGCGTTAATGCTGTTTTTGCTATCCCCCATTCTTGTATCAAGCTAGGGGCAATATAGCCAATAACAGCTGTATCATAACCATCGAAAAATGCAATTAAGAAAGTTAAGACAAATATGAGTTTTTGCAGTCGATAACTCTTGCTATTTAATAATTCTTGCAAGTTAATAGTATTCTGTAATGTCATTAGCGAAAATATTTGCAGAAAATAAATTATTGGGCAATTAGATGTATTGGCTTACTTCAATTAAGTTACCATCAGGATCCCTGAAATACACTGATTGTATTGGTCCAATAGCTCCTGTTCTAGGTGCAATACCATCTATTATTTCAACGTGATGAGTTTTTAATTCTTGCATAACTTGCTCTAAGGGTGTACTGGTTATAAAGCACAAATCAGCACTGCCACATGTAGCAATTTTTGCTTTTGGCTCTATTTCATGCCCTTTTGAATGTAAATTAATTTTTTGCTGCCCATAGTTTAACGCATACCTCCCTCCCGCAAATGTAACAACTTCCATACCCATTATATTGGTATAAAAATCAATCGTTTTCTGCAAATCAGCTACAGTCAACACAAGATGATCTAAACGCTCAATTTTCATCTTGAAAATTCCTTAAGTATAAGTGTGATAAATATTATCTTCGTATTCTAATAAAAAAATCCTTTAGCTACGTAAATAACTAAAGGATTCGAGAATTAAAACCTCTTTTAATTTTAAAATACAGGTTTTCTGCTTACTTCTTAAAAATCAARGCTAAGATTAGTGATAAAAATCTACACGCCAAAAACACTGTTTTATCATTCTCGGCTATGTATTGCTAGTAGCAATACATAGTGAAACTTATTCTACATGCATACTAGAACGCAGGAACTACAGCACCTTTATATTTTTCAAGAATGAATTTTTTAACATCTTCTGTTTGAAGTGCTTTAACTAATGCTTTTAGTTCTGGTTTATTTTCATTTGCAGGAATAGTAGCAACAAAGTTAGCATATGGTGAATCTGCATCCTCAATGAATAATGCTTCTTCCGTTGGTTTTAATCCTGCTTCTAATGCATAATTAGCATTAATTAATGCAATTGTTACATCATCTAATACGCGAGGTAAAGTTGCTGCTTCTAATTCCTTAAATTTTAAATTTTTAGGATTTTCAACAACATCTTTTGCTGTCGCTAATAAATTAGAAGGATCTTTTAATTTAATCAACCCTTGTTTTTGAATTAATAATAAAGCACGTGCGCCATTAGATGGGTCATTAGGAATAGCAATAACTGCTCCTTCAGGAACCTCATTCCCCTTTTTTCAATTTTTTAGAATATGCACCAAATGGCTCTACATGGACTAAAGCAACAGGCACTAGGTTTGTTTTATTTTCTTTATTAAACGTTTCTAAATAAGGCTTATGCTGGAAAAAGTTTGCATCAATAGCTTTATCAAATACTTGCATATTAGGCTGAACATAATCAGTGAATACTTTGATATCCAAATCAATGCCTTCTTTAGCTAGAACTGGTTTTACATGCTCAAGAATTTCAGCATGAGGAATAGGTGTAGCAGCTACGCTTAATTTTGTCGCTGCTTGAGCACCTGTAGCAACTAGACTAGCTAGTGCAAATGCACCAAAAATCTTCGTGATTTTCATAAAATAACTCCTAGTAAAATGTTTTAGATTTAAATTATTTACGTGTAAATTTTTTAACTAAAGCATCACCAAATGTTTGTATCAATTGAACTAATACAATCAAGATGATGACGGTAATAATCATCACATCACTTTGATAACGTTGATAACCAAAACGAATGGCAATGTCGCCAAGTCCTCCGCCACCAATCACGCCTGACATCGCCGAATAACCAACCAAGGCAATAGCAGTCACCGTAATAGCAGCAATAATTCCTGTGAGCGCTTCCGGTAATAATGCCCATAGTACGGTTTGCTTTGGTGTCGCTCCCATTGCTTTACAAGCCTCACTAATGCCTGGATCAACTTCTCGCAAGACATTCTCAACCAATCTAGCAAAAAACGGCGCAGCACCAATCGCTAATGGTGGTATTGCTCCTGGTACACCCAATGCACTACCTACGATTAAGCGGGTAACAGGGATAAGAATAATTAATAGGATTAAAAAAGGCACAGAACGAACAACATTCACAATAAATGATATTGTTTGATACAACGGCTTATTTTCTAATAACTGATTCGGGCTAGTTAAGAATAAATACACCCCTAACGGTAAACCTACTAATACAGCAAAAAATAATGCCCACCCTGTCATTAGTAAGGTATCAACCGTCGCCTCACCAATCATCGCCCAATCGATTGTTACCCAATTCATGACTGTAATACCTCTACATCAACATTTCTTGCTTCAAAAAATTCTCTTAACTCTGTTTCTGTCGTACGTAAATTTGCGGTTAGCGCTTCTGGATGTGCTACTGCAATTACTAACTGCCCAAACGGTGTTTCTTTAATTTGTCCTATAGAACCTTGCAAGATACTAAAATCCAGATTCAATTCTCTACCTAACTGACTTAATAATGGTTCTGCAGCGCCTTTCCCATGATAAGTCAAACGGATGAGTTTCCCTTTGATGTCACCCGCCAATAACTTCCAAGAGTCCATATCCATACCACTCTCAGACAAAAGTGCTTTAGTGGTAGCATGTTGTGGGTGCAAGAATACACTTACTACATCACCTTGCTCTACAATCTTACCACCGTCTATAATTGCCACTTCATCACAGAGATTACGCACCACATCCATACTATGCGTAATTAATACAATCGTAATACCCAAGGTTTTATTAATTTCATTTAATAACGCCAATACTGATTGTGTTGTTTCTGGATCCAGTGCACTTGTCGCTTCATCACATAATAAAATTTTAGGTTCTGTTGATAACGCCCTGGCAATACCGACACGTTGTTTCTGTCCCCCAGAAAGCTGGCGAGGATACTTGTGAACATGATCACTAAGTCCCACTAACTTTAGTAGCTCTAATGCTCTAGCTTTACGCTGATCAGCAGGTGCACCAGCTACCCTTAGTGGAAACATTACATTATCTAAAACGGTACGAGATTCAAGCAAATTGAAGTGTTGGAAAACCATACCAATTTTATGGCGTAATTGACGCAACTCTTCTGTTTTTAGTTGTGTAATATCCGTACCATCGATCAAAACCTCGCCTTGATCAGGTCTTTCTAATAGGTTAATCATTCGAATAAGCGTACTTTTACCTGCTCCAGAACGCCCAATAATTCCAAATACTTTACCTTGTTTTATATGTAAATCAATACCTTGCAAAGCATGTAGAACTTTTTCTTTTGTTCTAAATGATTTATGAATATTTTTAATCTTTATCAAAATAAACTTCCTCTGCTAAAACGCGATTTCCTAATTAACTTTTTTCTGCTTATTTTCGTATAGCAAATGAAACCAATCGTTTTAATAAATTATTAAACGTATATTAGCATTTTGATACTTATACGCAACCATATTTATATTACTTTATTTTATATAAAAAATATATTATTTTTATTTATGGTTATTATGAGTGTAAGCGTCCGGTGAACACATGTATTCATTCCTGCTAAATTGCGCGACACTATGGTTTTGTGTATGTTAGGAGAAATCAATGCCGTCTTTAATGCGTATCGAGACCGCCCAACGAGTGGGAATTCAAGAGCAAGCGTCTAGCCTACTGGCACTAGATAGAATCATCCTGGTGAGTGAGGCGACAGATTTACGAGCGGGGATGGATACCTTGCGCACTAAGGCAATTCAGCGCTTTGGTCAGGTGGCACCTCACGAAGCCTATGTGTTTATGAATCGCACGCACACGCTTCTTAAATTACTCATGCACGATGCGATGGGGTCGTGGCTATGTGTTCGTCGACTACATGAAGGACGCTTTCACGGTGCAGGCTCACGGATGAATCCGGCGCTGTCGGCAGAACAACTGCAGGCCTTAGCCTTGGGGCTGCCTTGGCATCGTTTAGGTGAAGCCGGTATCTATCGTTATTGTTAGTTTGATCGTGAACTAAGTGGGGCGATCTTGTCAATTMKGACTGA
>NZ_AYSV01000082.1 GCF_000506865.1 Pelistega indica | reverse complement strand
TTCATACTCTTTAATATGCAAACCAAAGTTTTCTAAGCTAGGAACAATGCTTGCAGATTGTACGCAACCCCAACAACAACATAAATCGCTTGCCAAATTAATAAATTCCACGTTCGACAGGTCCAATGAATCGAACCTGATTCAGGATGTTGTTTAGATATTGCTTGATAGAGTTCATTAATTTTTTCAACTAGCTTATTCATTTCTTGTTTAGAAACTCGCGTAATATAAGCTTGTCCACAATCAACTTCACCATGTAAAAATGGTGCTAATTGATATATCTCCTCTACTATATGTTCAAGTACATGAAGGCTATCCGTGACTAAATCATGGGTATGTTTATTATCTAATAATGAATTTAATTGCATAATGATTTTTTCCACTCAACAATAAGCAAAACACAGAGATAAATACCCCCAATAAATGACGTAATAATACCGACTGGTAAGAATGCATCATAAGGCAATAGTCTTGAAATTAAGTCTGCTATTAGGACGAGGATAACACCAGTTAAAGCAGTAGGCATAATCAAAAAACGATTACTCTTAATCATACGTTTCACAATATGTGGTGATATAAGAGAAATAAATGCGATTGGCCCTGCCGCCACAACAGCTACAACAGCAAATAAAGTTCCCAATAATAGTATTTTTAACGAGACTAAAGGAACATTAACACCTAAAGTAGTAGCCATCATAGGACTTATATTTAGTAAATTAAGCGGTCGATAAAAAACAACTAGTGCTGACAGTAATAATGGCAAAGCCATCCAGATAGTTATCACATCAGACCAATCCCGTTGAGACAGACTACCACTCATCCATGCTGTTAGCTGTGTTGCCGCTTCTGGTCTAATTCCGATAATAACAAACTGTATTAAAGCCAGTGCCATTGCATTTAAAGCAAGTCCGGCTACAATGATTTGCACACTCGAAAACTGGCGACGCCCCTTAGCTAAGATAGCTAAAAAAACGATTATTAAAGCACCGAATAACGCCCCAATACTTTCAGAGACTAAACGAGGCCATATGATAGTAACCGCCGCAAGTCCTAAAGAAGCACCGGTATTAACACCTATCATATCGGGACTACCCAAAGGATTTCGAGTAAGAGTCTGAAAAATAGCACCCGCTAATGACAAAGCGATACCAACACCTATAGCAACCAATGTTCTTGGCAGCCATAATTGTTCAAATAACCATGTAGAAATGCCAGTAGCATTTCCTTGTATTAACTCGGACAATAAGGGTAATAAATTCTGACTTCGTCCAATAGTCATCGATAATAAAACCAAAGGAATCATTATCAGCACTAAAACAAGATTATAGTATCGCGCTCTTGATACAGGCAGTAGCATTAAATTCACCATTATTTTTGTTTTCCTAGACAAACTAAAACATACAGTAATGGTGCACCTAGCAAAGAAGCCATAATTCCTGTCGCAATTTCTGATGGGGCAATAACAATACGAGCCAAGATATCAGTACCCAATAATAAGCACGCACCAACAACCGCTGACACAGGTAATAATTGTTGATAATTCATCCCGCAGAGATAACGAGAAATATGGATCGCTCCAAGCCCAACAAAAGCAATTGGTCCTGCTAATACCACTGTTACTGCTGATAAGCTAGATGCTACTAATAGAGTAATAATTTGAATGAATAATATTCTTGCCCCTAATGACTGTGCTGATGTTTTTCCTAAACTCAACACATTAATGCTCTTACCCAACCCCATCGCCACTAACATACCCAATAACCATACTGGTAATATATGCACTATCTCTGAAAAAGTCACATTGGTAAATGTCCCACTTATCCAAAAGCGATATTTATCCATCATAGCTATATTAACTTGTGTCACAGTCTGTACATAAGCGAATAAGCTTACAGAGATAGCCGTACCAATTAAGATTAACCGAGAATAATTTTCATCATTACCATGTAACCCAATTAAACTGACAAATGCCGCTACCGTTGTTGACCCTAATAGTGCTACCCAGAAAAAATCAATCTGTAACCATGGAATAAATACTGTACTAACAACAGCAGCAGCCGCTCCCGCATTAATGCCCAATAAGCCACTATCGGCTAAATAGTTCTTCGTCAATCCTTGTAATAACGCTGCTGATACGCCAAGCGCAGCGCCACAGAGCATAACGGCTATACTACGCACCAATCTCATCTGAAAAATAGTTCTATAATAATCTTTATCAATAGAGGTGATGTGCTTAGAGAAAACCTGCCATAGATGCTCAATTGTCATCATTTTTGAACCAAATAAAATGCCACTCAAAAATAAAGCAATGATGATAAATAAACTAAATAAGACTATCTTAGTTTTGGTCAAATGTTTCACTACTATAATAATCTCCTCTTAATGCGATACGGCTAAATTCTGCTCTATGGTTAACAATAAAGGCAATAACCTCTTCAATAACCACGGTCTACTTATTGGAGAACCACATAGCATCGCCATTATGACACTTGGATCATGTATCCCTAAATATCCTCCTGTTTTCATGGCGTGAAGTGTTGAAAACAAAGGATGTCGTTGCATTATTTCTTGACTCTCTAAGCTAGGAAAACTAGCAATCACTATATCTGCTTGATTTAACAAGTCCACATTTTCAATGCCAATATTCACGGCAGCAGCTCCTGCATGAGTCGGCATGTTCGCCACTATTGGCAATAGAGTTAGTCCTAAACTTTCAAGAAAATCTATACGTTGATCTCCTCTTGAATAACACCAAAGATGAGGAGAATTTTGATCTGTATAAATAAAAACAAATGTTTTTTGAGCAAGCTGTGGATGATGTTCTTTAAACAGGGCACTTTGCTGTTTCTGATCCTCAATAAGTTGCAACCCTTGATCATATTGACCTAATGCCGCCGAAATAATTTCAATTTGTTGATTAATAGGTGTCAGCCAAGGTTTTTCTGGAAACGGGATAACATTGACAAAACTACTTAATTGTCGATACAAAGCTCTTGATATATCGGATTGTGGGGCTAAGATAAGATCAGGCTCTAGCTCAATAATTTTTTCTACATCTATTTCTGGAAATAAAGGGATAACAGGTGGCAAACTTAGCTGATTTTGTTCTGTATATTCCACCATCCAAGGTAGATAACCTTTTGAATCAGTTCCCCAATAAGTTGTAGAAATACCAACAGGCATTACACCTAAGCTCAAACAAATCTCATCAGCTCCTGACCCTATCGTAACAATCCGTTGAGGTAATGTATTAACAGATGTATACCCAAACGCATGTCGAATCT
This sequence comes from Pelistega indica, assembly GCF_000506865.1. Taxonomy (GTDB): domain Bacteria; phylum Pseudomonadota; class Gammaproteobacteria; order Burkholderiales; family Burkholderiaceae_B; genus Taylorella; species Taylorella indica. The sequence continues at coordinate 8,622 of NZ_AYSV01000082.1, read as the reverse complement.
CTACAGGAAATTTCTTATTCTGCTGAGTATACCTAATCAGAGGAGATACAGCTGATGGTTGGGGTGAGCACCCAGTGAAAGAGGCCACCCCATATAGGCTTAAAATTGAGACAAATTGCCGTCTACTAATGCCCATAATTTACCACTTATAGGCGATATTCGCTAGGATATTGCGTCCTTCTCCATAATAGCAATAATTCAAACCTGCGCAAGATGAGACATATTTTTTATCGAATAAGTTATTGATGCTAATACTTGTTTGCAAACCTTTTAGTTGGCTATTTAAACTTCCTAAATCATATTTCACCCCAATATCCACTAGCGTTACAGGAGGCACCTTAAGCGTATTAGCATGATCTGCCCACACGCCGCTGACATGACGTACACCTCCATTTATAGATAAGCCATTATCAAAGTTGTAATTACTCCACAATGCTGCTGTTAGTTTTGGCGATTGGTAAGGTGTTTTTCCATCCAGACCGATGGTTGAGTGTTTAAATTTAGTCTGGTTATACGCAATAGCTGTTTGAACAAACCATTTTTCCGTTACATCAATCTTGGCTTCGAACTCAATACCTTTAGAATTAACTTGTCCACTAGGTATATAGTAGTTACCATTGACCACTCGATTAGCAACGTTTTTTTGACGTAAATCATAGAATGACAAGGTATACAAACTATTAGAACCCTCTGGTTGATATTTAATACCCGCTTCCCATTGTGCACTTTCAGTAGGTTGTAATAATTTGCCATTAATATCACTATATGTGTTCGGATTAAATCCAGTGCTATAGTTAATATAAGGAGAGATACCATTTTCAAAGGCATAAAGTAATGACGCATTCCATGTCGTTTTACCGCCATCATACTCTGATCCTCTTAAACCAGTTACTCTATTAGTAATGGACGTTGATACACGATCATGACGCAAACCAATACTTGCAAACCACTGACCGAACTGCATATTCTCTCTTACATAAAAGCCTAACTGGCGTAATCGTAGTGTTTGATAACTAGGATAATCTGTATATCCTACATTCATCCCATAACGTGGATTAAGCACATTCAACATAGGAATACTTGAATAATTATAAGCTGCATCAGACTCCGTCTTACGGTGTTGATAATCACTACCTATCACGACTTCATGCTGTAGTGAACCTGTTTTAAATTTGCCTGTAATTGAATTATCCAATGACCATGATTTCAAGTGTTCTGTGGTTTCTCCTCCAGCACGATATAAATCAAATGATGTATCCGCCCAACCTAACTGCCATGTTTGTTTACTATATGTATGAACATCGGCAAAACGAATCTTAGATGCAAAAATCCAATCTGGTGCAAACATATGAGTCAGCTGTGTACTGAAAATTTGTTGACGGCGATGGAATTGATCGCTAGGCTCTGCATCAGAAAAGCTACGGGAGAATTTAAACCCATTATATGAATTGATAGTCCCCTCAGCAGGCAATCCACCATGATAACCAGCTCTAGGATCATTTTGGAAATAGGCTTGTAATAATAGATTAGTTGATGGTGAAATATTCCAGCTGAGTGAAGGTGAAATGGCATATCGATTACTTCTATGATCATCATTTTGTGAATGCGATTTTTTCAATAATCCTGTCAAACGATACGATATATTCTTTGATTTATCAAAGGTATCTGTTAAATCAAAACTCATTCCATGCTGATCTCGATTGCCTCCAAATACATTAATTTCATGATAAGCCTCATGCAAAGGGCGTTTAGTTGTTGCTGCAACTAAACCGCCTGGAGTTGCGCGCCCATAAGAAGAAGAAACGGGTCCTTTAATCAAATCAATTCTTTCAATAAAATAAGGATCTATTTGCATAGAACTATATGTATTTGAATCACTCAACAAACGTTGCCCATCAATCAATACATTATCTGTCATATTTTCATTAAAGCCACGGATAGCAACATAATCATAGCGACGAGCGGCACCAACTAAACCACTAAATGCACCTGCAGAATAATTAAGTGCTTCTGATAGACTTTCTAGTCGCTGATCCTCTATCTGTTGACGTGTCACAACAGATACCGCCTGACCCGTATAAAGTAATGGCAATTTTGTTCTTGTCGCAATATTGGAACTATTCGTTGTATAGCCAAATGTTTGGCCTACTAAATCATCATTATTAAGCGTTGTTGCTGAGATAGTATCTAGTTTTACGACTTCCTCATCTGTTGTATCAGCATACACTAGTAAAGGATTTGCTAACATAACCAACAAAATAAAAGGCTGTTTAAACGTTATTTTCATTCTAAAATATTCCTCTCATAAATATTTATTCGTATTTTAAATAAGAATAATTCTTATTTAAATATCATTTTTGGTAATTTTTTTCATAAAAACAGGAAATATATTGATTTTTAAAGACTTTATTAAAAAGTAAATGTTTTATCTAAACCACAGCCTTTTCAGCTAGTAATCGTTTTACAATTTACCTATTATTGATTTTTCTTCATAGCGTTATGTCTTCTCAAATTCGCATTTTCGGTGCCAAACAAAATAGTCTTAAAAATCTTAATGTTTCTTTTAATACGGGCGAAATCACCGTATTAACAGGTGTTTCTGGTTCAGGGAAAAGTTCTCTTGCCTTTGATACCTTATATGCAGAGGGACAGCGTAAATATGTAGAAACCTTTTCACCCTATGCTCGTCAATTTTTGGATCGTATGGATAAACCCCAAGTTGATGCAATTGAGGGAATACTACCAGCGATTGCTATTGACCAAACCAATCCAGTACGCAATTCTCGTAGCTCAGTTGGCACGATGACCGAATTAAACGATCATTTGAAACTATTGTTCGCACGCATCGCTAAACTCTACTGCCGTCAATGTGGTGCAGAAGTGAAAAAAGATTATGTCGGCTCAGTATACAAACAATTAGGACTATTTAGCCAAGCCGCTAATGATCCACGCCTTGTACTCACATTTGCTGTTCGTGTACCGAGTAACTATACAGAGGAAGAAGTCAAAGGCTTTTTAGAACAGCAAGGGTACACTCGCATTCATGATGAGCAAATCAAAACATCTAGCGCAAAGACAAAAAAATCTGCTAAATCATCCACAGAGACAGATAGCTATCGTGAATTATTTGTTATCCAAGATCGTTTCCGTTTTAGCAAGGCAGAAAAAGAACGCGTTTCTGAGGCAATTGAAGCGGCATTCAACTATGGACAAGGACATTTACGTGTCTATGCACTCAATGATGAAGGGGAAAATGCCTATCAATGGAATTTTAGCCAGCATTTACACTGTGCTAACTGTGACATTAGCTATTCACAAGTATTACCTAGCACATTCTCATTTAACTCTCCCTTAGGGGCTTGTGAAGCGTGCCGTGGCTTTGGACGTACTATGGGCATCGACTACGGTTTAGTCGTACCTGATGAAAATAAAACCCTTGCTGAAGGAGCAATTAAACCGTGGCAAACACCTACCTATGCCGAATGCCAAGAAGAATTAATAAAATACGCAAAAAAAGAAGGGGTTCGTACCGATATCCCATGGAAAGCATTATCTGACGGCGAACGTCAATGGGTGATTCAAGGCGATTCAGATTTCAAAGATAATAGCCAAAATTGGAAGACTAAATGGTATGGTGCCGCTCGCTTTTTTGATTATTTAGAAAGTAAATCCTACAAAATGCATATTCGGGTCATGCTATCTAAATACCGTAGCTACCGCCCTTGCGAAACCTGCCATGGTTCACGCTTAAAACCTGATGCTAATTTATGGCGTATAGGCACTTCTACGTCTGAGCGTTTCCCTCACTATCAACGCTTTATGCCTGTCGGTACAGCATGGTCTGAACAACAATTAAACCATTTACCGGGCTTATGTATTCATGATTTGATGCGTCTCCCTCTATCGGATGTCAAACAATTTTTTATTGAGGAAGATTTTAAAGAAGACTCGACCATTGAACTTGTTCTGACTGAAATCAACACGCGTTTAAATTATCTTAATGACGTGGGGTTGTCTTATTTAAGCCTTGATAGACAAAGTCGTACGCTATCTGGTGGAGAAATTCAACGTATTAATTTGACGACTGCCTTAGGAACTTCACTGACCAATACCTTATTTGTACTTGATGAACCATCAATCGGCTTGCACCCTCATGATATGGGAAAAATTGTGCAAGTCATGCAACGGTTGCGTCAAGCAGGTAACACATTAGTCGTCGTAGAGCATGACCCTCAAGTGATGGTAGCCGCTGATCGTATTCTTGATATAGGGCCTGGTCCTGGTGAGCGCGGAGGAGAGATTGTATTTGATGGAACCCCTGAACAATTACGCCATGCTAATACCTTAACTGGACAATACTTAGGAGGACGTTTACGTGTTGAGCCTCCATTACCGATGAAAGTCAGCCCAAATACACTAAGGCTACTTCTCAAAGGTGCACGTGAACATAATCTTAAAAATATTGATGTCGAATTTCCCTTAAATAGGCTCGTTTGTCTAACTGGCGTTTCAGGATCAGGTAAATCCACCTTAATTCAAGATGTACTCTATCCTGCATTACTCAAACACTTTAATAAGCCTACAGAAACACCCGGTGCCTACGAGGCATTGCTAGGCGCAGAGCAAGTTGCTGAAGTGATTATGGTCGATCAAACACCGATTGGTAAAACAACACGATCCAATCCTGCTAGTTATGTGGGAGCTTTTGATGCTATCCGTAAGATTTTTGCACAAGCACCACTCGCTAGAGAGCGTGGTTACACCGCAGGAACATTTAGTTTTAATAGTGGTGATGGTCGCTGCCCCACTTGTGGAGGAACCGGTTTTGAACACGTAGAGATGCAATTCTTATCAGATGTTTATTTACGTTGTCCTGATTGTGACGGCAAACGTTTTAGACCTGAAATATTAGAAGTTCGTGTCGAGCATTTAGGGCAGTCTGCCTCTATTGATGAAGTATTAGCTATGACGGTTAGTGAAGCACTGCACTTTTTTAAAGGCTTAAAAGATATTAAAGTCAGTTTACAGCCATTGGTTGATGTTGGCTTAGAATATGTGAGCTTAGGTCAACCAGTCCCAACACTATCTGGAGGTGAAGCTCAACGCTTAAAACTCGCTGGACACCTTGTAGCATCAGCCAAATTAGGTGCCAAAGCAAAATCTCTTGCCTATAAAGGTAATCTTTTCTTATTTGATGAGCCTACTACTGGATTACATTTTGACGATGTGGCTAGGTTGATGAAAGCCTTCCGTAAACTGTTAGAAGCAGGGCATTCTCTGATTATTATTGAACATAATCTTGATGTGATTAAATCATCCGATTGGATTATTGATCTAGGTCCAGAGGGAGGATTTAACGGTGGTTATATCGTTGCACAAGGCTCACCTGAAATGATTAAACAACATAAACAATCATTAACAGGACAAGCGTTAAAAGAATATGATACCAGCATCATTATTTCCTCTGAAAATTCTCTGCTAGATACACAAGTCAGCTACCAGATTCAGCACAACCAACCCTCTCAAATAGAAATCTTGAATGCTCGCGAACATAACCTGAAAAATATTTCTGTCAATATTCCGCATAATAAATTTAGTGTCATCACAGGAGTATCTGGGTCAGGTAAATCAACATTAGCTTTTGACATTCTATTTAATGAAGGACAACGCCGATATTTAGAATCTCTAAATGCCTATGCACGTGCTGTTGTACAACCTGCAGGCAAACCTGATGTTGATGCCATTTACGGTATTCCTCCCACAGTAGCCATTGAACAAAGAACGAGTCGTGGCGGACGTAAATCAACCGTAGGAACGATGACTGAGATACATCATTTTCTCCGTTTATTGTATGTCAAACTAGGCATTCAATATTGTCCTTGTTGCCATATTCCCGTAGTGCCTTTTAGCAAAGAACAAATTCTGGCACAGATTGTCAATGAACATAAGGGAGAACGTATTGCTCTTTTAGCCCCTTTAGTGACTGCTCGTAAAGGTTACTACACTGATTTAGCTAAATGGGCAGAAAAAGCAGGGTATACACAATTAAGAGTAGATGGGGAATTTACTCCTGTAAATCCTTGGCCTCGTCTAGACCGTTATAAAGAGCATACGATTGAGTTACCTGTCTTAGATATCACTGTCACCAACAACAATGAAAAAACCTTAATGGAAGGCATTAGCCTTAGCCTACAACATGGTCAAGGGGTGATGAGTATTTTGCATAACTTACAAAAAAAATTACCACTTGAACAACAACAGGCAGAGCAACGTTATTTTTCAAGCAAACGTGTTTGTCCAAGTTGCCACACAAGTTATCCTGAACCAGATCCTCGTCTATTTTCTTATAATTCGAAACATGGCTGGTGCCCTAGCTGTTTTGGTACGGGTTTAGCGATTGATGGGTTTGATGCCGAACAAACAGGTGAAGAAAGCGTTTGGCAAGCCAATGAAGAGGATGGGCAATATTTAGCACTCTGTCATTCCTGTGAAGGCACGCGACTAAATCCCGTCGCACGAGCTGTGCAATGGCAAAATCACTCCATCACTGAGATTAGTGCCATGTCTGTTGAAGAAGCTCAATCATTTTTTTGCAGGACTAAAATTAGATAAACGCGAAAAAGAAATTGCTCGAGATATTTTGGTAGAAATCAATAATCGTTTAAATTTCATGCAATCTGTTGGACTATCTTATCTAACCCTAGATCGTTCCTCTCCTACCTTATCTGGTGGTGAGGCACAACGGATACGATTGGCAGCCCAGTTAGGCTCTAATCTACAAGGTGTTTGTTATATTCTAGACGAACCAACAATAGGTTTACATCCTCGTGATAATAGAATTTTGCTCAATGCACTGAGCAAACTGGAAGGTAATGGCAATACATTAGTCGTTGTTGAACATGATGAAGATACCATTCGCAAAGCAGAGCACATTATTGATATTGGACCAGGCGCAGGCGTTCGTGGTGGTACTGTCGTAGCAGAAGGTAGCTATGAAGATATTATTAATAATCCGCAATCATTGACAGGTAAATTCTTAGCTCAACCTATTCAACACCCGATGAAATCTAGGAGGTTAATGGATAAAAACCAAGAGTGGATAAGTATTTCGGGAGCGAATTTACATAATTTAAAAAAATGTTCAAGCAAAGCTTCCTCTCGGCAAACTCAACGTGATTACAGGGGTATCAGGTTCAGGAAAATCTAGCTTGGCACGAGACGTTCTTCTCAGTAACCTAAAAAATGTAGTTGGGCAGTCAGGAGAAAAACCTCTCTGGCACGGTTGTAAGACAATTGAGGGCTGGGAAACACTTGACCGTGTGTTAGAAGTAGATCAAACGCCGATTGGTAAAACACCACGTTCATGCCCAGCAACATATATTGGTTTCTGGGATGATATTCGCCAGCAATTTGCACAGACAAAAGAAGCTAAAATGCGAGGTTGGACTGCCTCACGTTTTTCCTTTAATACGAGCGCAGGACGTTGTCCTATTTGCGAGGGGCAAGGTATGCGGACGGTGGAAATGAGTTTCTTACCAGATATTAAAGTTCCTTGTGAAGCATGTAATGGTAATCGCTTTAACCCTGAAACATTAAGCGTACGGTTACGTGAACACTCTATTGGTGATGTGTTACGTATGGAAATTGACGATGCTATTCCGTATTTTGAAGCCCATCCAAAAGTATTACGAGCCTTACAACTAATGCAAGATGTAGGACTTGGTTATTTAACCTTAGGACAAGCTTCTCCTACTTTATCAGGAGGGGAAGCACAACGCATCAAACTAGTCTCTGAACTGGTCAAAGCTCGTTTAGATGAGGGAGTTATCAAAACAGGGCGTGTATCCAAACGAGCTCATACCTTATATGTATTAGATGAACCGACTGTTGGGTTATCTATGGCTGATGTTGAAAAACTTATCCACGTTTTACATCGTTTAGTAGACGCAGGAAATACCGTTGTTGTAATTGAGCATAACTTAGATATTATGGCTGAAGCTGACTGGATTTTAGATATGGGGCCAGAAGGTGGAACCAATGGTGGCGAACTCGTTGCTAGCGGAAGTCCAGAAGATTTAATAAAACTCAAGAAACGATCACATACAGGTGCTGTATTGGCTGAGTTTATGAAACGATAACTTACACCACGAAAGTATCTCCCTACCAATAGATGAGTTGTTCACTGGGTAGGGATTTTCAGTTGGTGAAGATTTATAACTACACTCAATAAATATAAACGCGAAACATTAACTGTTTGAAAAAATAAAATCAATTGAAGCGATATATTCTACGGTCTTAAAATCACAACTCTACCTATTTGTCTAGTATGACAGAATAGTTTTGTCCAATAGAACATCACAACCGCTCCCTTTAGCATGAAATCTTTCTCACTAAACCTAGTAGGATTTCATCATGACCTCTACGAAAAAAACCTTCTCTCCCCTTTACCCACCTTGACCTCACTCAAGACTGGGTCTTTAAATGGATGTTCGGTCAGCTCGACCATAAGCACCTCCTCATCGACCTTCTCAACACCATCCTCGCCGATAAAGAACCCCCGATTATTGATCTGCACCTCAACAACACCGAACAAATCGGTGAATCCCTCGATAACCTGMCTGA